>JASBRL010000048.1 GCA_030149475.1 Marinobacter sp. | reverse complement strand
CATGGTCTATCTTTCCTGCTGACAGCCCGGCATCATCGGCCAGACCTGAATGAAATGAAGCGAAAATTATAACACTCTCGCGGAGACTCTCACCTGCATGAATACAGGCCGCCGTAAAAACCGTCGCCCGGGCGGCGACCCGATTGTCCGTGATGATTTTTTCGTGCCCGACCTGTGTCGGGTCCGGGCGGTATTCATACTGCTGATTACCAGCGAACTGCTGCTGCTGTTGCTTGCCATACTGAAAGCCGGAGATCGCTGGCTCGACTGGAACTATTTCGGCCTGCTGTCACTGTTCACCCAGTGGACGGTACTCACCAGTGCTGCCCTGATCTGCCCGTTACGCCATCGCCTGCAGCATCTGGGCGTGACCAGTACCTGCATCATTATTGTCGGTATTGTGCTGCTGGACGTGCTCGCGTTCAGCCTGGTTGCCCATTGGGTACTAAGCAACGAATCCAGCCCCCTGGGCTGGCAAACCATCGGCAAAAACCTGTTGCTGGCGTTGATCATCACCTTGATGGTGCTGCGGTATTTTTACCTCCAGAATCAGTGGCAGCAGCAACGCCAGACCGAAATGCAGGCTCGCCTGACCGCTCTGCAGGCACGCATTCACCCCCATTTCCTGTTCAACAGCATGAACACCATCGCCAGCCTGATCGCCAGCCGGCCCGAACAGGCCGAAGAAGCCGTGCTCGATCTCTCCGAACTGTTCCGGGCCAGCCTGCGAACCCAGGACCGGCTGATCAGCCTGCAGGAGGAGCTCGACCTGTGTCGGCGCTACCTGATGATTGAAGGTCTTCGGCTGGGACCCCGGCTGGTGGTTGACTGGCAGGTCGACCCGACACTGGACAGCCAGGCCATACCGCCGCTGACCGTGCAGCCACTGGTGGAAAATGCTATCTATCACGGCATCCAGCCACGGGCAGGGGGCGGCACCGTGCGCATTGAGGGCTACCGCAAGAGCAACTTTGTGTATCTGCTGGTACAAAATCCCCGCCCGGCAGCAGGGCAGTCAGACCACCAGGGCAACCGCATGGCTCTGGACAATATTCAGGCGCGGCTGCGAGCATTGTTTGGTGAAGTGGCGGTGCTCAAGCACAGTCATCACGATGACGTCTATACTGTCACCGTGCGACTGCCCTGGCAGACGCTGACCCGACTGTCCGATCAGACTCCGAAGCCGCAGCCATGAATGGACCCTCACAAAAAATTGTCATTGCTGACGACGAGCCGCTGGCCCGGGAACGGTTGCGGCGGCTGGTCGATGCCCTGCCCGGCTATCAGGTCTGTGGCGAGGCCGCCGATGGCGATACCACCCTGCGAGTGGTTGCCGACCAGGCACCGGATATCATCCTGCTCGACATTCGCATGCCAGGTCTGGATGGATTAGCCGTCGCCGAGCGCCTCAGTGCTCTGAATCACCCTCCCGCCATTATTTTCTGTACCGCATTTGATCACTACGCCATCACCGCGTTCGAGGTCCATGCGGTAGCCTACCTGCTCAAGCCAGTGCGCAAGGAAACTCTCGGCGAAGCGCTTGCGCGGGCAGGCCGTATCAACCGGGTTCAGTTGCAGGCCCTGCAGAAACGTGACAACAGCACCGATACCCAGATGGCGGTGCGCACCCACAAAGGTACCGAACTGATCGATCTGGCCCGCATTCATTACTGCGAGGCTGACCAGAAATGCGTCACCATTCATCACAGCGGGGGTGAGACGGTCACGGATTTCACCCTGAAAGAACTGGAGCAGACCTACCCGGGACAACTGCTGCGCATACACCGCCATACCCTGGTGGGCGTGCGATTCATTCGTACGCTGAGACGCAGTCAGGGCGGCCGCTACCTGATGGAGCTGCGGGAAGGGCCGGGGCCGCTGGCTGTCAGCCGTCGACACGCACCCGCCGTGCGGGACTGGCTCACCAGTCAGTCATCGGGCTGATACCGGAACGGCAACCACCCCGGGGCGGGACTTTTTGGCCGTCACACGGTAGTCTTGTGGCACACTTTTCCAATCTCGCAGTGGCAATCAAGATGGCGAAACGCACCCTTAAAATTGCAACCCGAAACAGTGCACTGGCACTTTGGCAAGCCGAATTCATCAAGTCCGAACTGGAACGCCTGCACGATCACCTGACCGTCGAACTGGTCGGCATCAAAACCCGCGGCGACAAGATTCTGGACGTCCCGCTGGCGAAAATCGGCGGCAAGGCGCTGTTCGTCAAGGAACTGGAAGAAGCCATGCTGGACGGGCGGGCAGATCTGGCCGTGCACTCCATGAAAGATGTGCCCATGACCTTCCCGGAGGGGCTGGGACTGGTGGCCATCTGTGAACGCGAAGACCCGACCGATGCTTTTGTCAGCAACCACTACAACTCGGTGGATGATCTTCCCGAGGGCGCCGTCGTGGGCACGTCCAGCCTGCGCCGTGAAACCCAGTTGCGCAATTACCGGCCCGACCTGCAGATCCGTACGCTGCGCGGTAACGTCAACACGCGCCTGGGAAAACTGGATGCGGGTGATTACCACGCCATTGTGCTGGCCAGTTCAGGCCTCAAGCGACTGGGCTTTCACGACCGGATTCGCTGCCCGCTGACGGATCTGGTGTCTCTGCCGGCGGTTGGTCAGGGCGCACTCGGTATTGAGTGCAGACTTGAGGACACCGCACTGATCGAATTGCTGGCACCGCTGAACCACCCCGAGTCTGCCGACCGGGTGAAGGCTGAACGGGCCCTCAACAAGCGCCTGGAAGGCGGCTGTCAGGTGCCGATTGCCGCCTACGCCCTGCTTGAAGACCAGGATACGATCTGGCTCCGGGGGCTGGTGGGTGCCGTGAACGGCACCGAAATCCTGCGTGTCGAGGGACGGGCATCCAGGGCCGACGGCGAGCGGCTGGGCAGAGAACTGGCTGAAGACCTGCTCGCCATGGGCGCGGACCGCATACTGGCAGAGATCTATGGACATACGCCCACCTGACGCCCTCTACCTGCGGGGCCGCCGGATTCTGGTGTGCCGGCCGGAACCGGAGGCACACCGGCTGGCTGATCATCTGACAGCGGCCGGTGCAGAGGTCCGCTGCCTGCCCATGCTGAGCCGCCAGCCGGTGGATGAAACGCCGGAACAGCGCACGATCCTGCAGGACCTGGACCAGTACGGGCACATCATCGCGGTCAGTCCCTACGCGGCCCGACAACTGATGGCGCGTATTGACCACTGGTGGCCGCAATACCCGGTGCAACTGAACTGGTACGGGGTTGGCGAGGCCACCGCCCGCGTATTCCGGCAGGCACACCTGACGCCACAGGCACCGGCGACCGGCTTCGCCAGCGAGGATCTTCTTCAACTACCGTCGTTACGCGAGCCGGGGAACAGCCGGATTCTGGTGGCCTGTGGCGAAAGCAGCCGCGGCCTGATCCAGTCCACACTTCGCGAGCGCGGAGCCCGGGTGACCGAACTGGTACTGTATCGCCGTCAGCGACCGAGCTATACCCCGGAAGCAATGAATCAGGCGCTGTGCCGGTTTGACCCGGAGGCGCTGATCACGCTGTCCGGGGAAACATTGAACAATCTCATCGCACTGGGTGAGAATACCGACCATAATCTAAAACAACGTTTGCTGGTGGTTCCGATCGAACGGGTCGCAGCAACAGCCCGTGCCGCCGGCTTTCGCATGGTGTGCATTCCGGCTAGTCTTGATGATAACGCCATCGCTGCGGCCATTGGCCGTGCCCTGAATGAAAACGCCAGCGACCATGCGGATTAACCTACAGCCCAGTAAGGACGCCTGTGACTGACTCAAATACCCATTTGCCCGCCACGGTGGAACAGCCCCACCCTGCCCGTTCCAGAATCTGGCCACTGTGGTTAATGGCTGGTCTGGCGTTGCTGCTGGTGCTTGTCCTGGCCCTCTGGAGCTGGGCACAGTGGAACCGCCAGCAATCGCTTGAGCAGGCCGTCAGCTACCTCAGAACCAGCACCGAGCGGCTGGATCAGACCATCAGTCAGGCCGGCGGCCAGCAGGGGCAGCGTATCCAGGCGCTGGAAGACGCTCTGCGCAAACAGCGTGACACCCTGGCCACCCAGCGTCGTCAGATCGACCACAATGCCCGGGTCCTGCTGGAAGCCGGATCACGCACCCGCACAGACTGGCTGCTGGCCGAAGCCGAATACCTCTTGCGGGTGGCCAACCAGCGACTGGTCATCGAGAAAGACTTCCGTGGCGCACTCGCCGCGCTCAAGGAAGGCGACAAAGTGCTGGCCGAGACCGACGACATTGGCACCTACCCGGTCCGGCAGGCATTGGCCAGGGAAATCCTGGCCCTTAAAAGCCTGACCGGCGTCGACCGCACCGGCCTCTACCTGCAACTCGAAGCCTCCATCGCCAGTATACAGCAGCTTACCGACAGTGCTCTGGCGGGAGAAACACCACCGTCCCTGGCGCAGAAGTCAAGCGACCCAAACCCGACAGATAGTCCGCTGCGCCGCGCCTGGCACAGAATACGCGACACCCTGGCCCGGGTTATTGTGGTGCGCAGGCTGGATGAGCCGGTCAAGCCGTTAATGTCCCCCGAACAGAGTGCCTACGCCCGACTGAACATGCAGCTGATGCTGGAGGAAGCCGAGATGGCGGTGCTGCGCGGGCATCAGACCCTGTATGAACGGGCCTTGAGCAAAGCCCTGACCGCGCTGGGAGACTGGTATGATCAGGGTGACAGCCGCATTGCGGCTATCGAGTCCACCCTGAAGGAACTCCGGGACAAGAACATTGACCCGCAACTGCCTGACATCAGCCAGTCGCTGAATCTGCTGAAGGCGCGTATGGCCGGGCGAACCGGGAGCGGGCCTGCCGAGCCGGCAAAGCAGTCGGGTGACAAGGGTGACGCCTCATGATTCGCCTGCTGTTGGTTCTGCTGGCCGCACTGCTGATAGGTGCCGGTCTTGCCATGGGGTTGCAATACGACCTGGGTTACATCCGTATCAGCCTTGGCCACTATCTGATTGAAACCAACTTCTGGATCGGCCTGTCCGCACTGATCGCACTGGTCGGCGGGCTGATGCTGATCATCGGCCTGATCCGCCGATTTACCCGCGGTACCGGGACGCTTTCGGGATGGGTCGCCCGAGGCACCCAGCGCCGGGCACGCCGCCGCACAACTCAGGGGCTCCTGGCGCTGGCGGAAGGCAACTGGCCACGCGCCCGCAAACTCCTGGAGGCCTCGGCCGGCCACGCCGACACTCCGCTGATCAATTATCTGGCAGCGGCCCAGGCGGCGTTTGAGTGCGGCGATCACGACTCGGTCGACGAGCTGCTGCGCAAGGCGTTTGAGAGCACCCCGGGCTCGGACATGGCCGTGGGCATTACCCAGGCGCAATTACAACTGGCCGGAAACCGCCTTGAACAGGCCCTGGCTACGCTGATCCGGCTGCGCAAAAAGACGCCCTATCATCCGTTTGTACTCAAGCTGCTGAAGAACACCTATGTACGACTGGAGGACTGGCGAGAGCTGTCGCGCCTGTTACCCGAACTGCGCAAACGGGACCTGATCGAGCCCGCAGAACTGCACGATCTGGAACGGTCCGCGTGGCACAATCTGCTAGAGCGCGCAGCGGCGGAATGCAAACGCAAGGACTTGCCAGACAGGTCATTGGAGCCCCTCACCCGGCTGTGGGACGAGCTCCCTGGCTTCCTGCGGCGCGACGAGTATACCATTCGGGAGTATGCGCGCCTGCTGGCCGAGGCAGGAGACGAAGCACAGGCCGAAACCCTGCTACGAAAAGTTCTGCGAAACCACTGGAGCGACGAGCTGATCAACCTCTATGGCCGGCTTGAGGGCCAACAGCCGGACGAACAGCTGCTGGTCGCCGAACGCTGGCTGAAGGACCGCCCCAATAACGCCGAATTACTTCTGGCACTGGGGCGCCTGAGCCTGCGCAATGAACTCTGGGGTAAGGCGCGGGAATACTTTGATACCAGCTTGCGCCTACGGCGCAGCCGGGAGACCATGGCCGAACTGAGCCGTCTGAACGCCCACATGAGCGAAGACGAAACCAGTGTCAAGCTATTGATGCAGGGGCTGATCAAGGACAGTGGGCTGCCGGACCTGCCCATGCCGCGGGCGTGACGCCCCGTCGTTCAGTCCGCCCGAGGCGCGTATTCGAGCACATCCGAATAAAAGTCACCAACAGGCAGGCCAGCGTCGACCAGGGCATCCATCAGCGTGTACACCATGGCCGGTGAACCGCTGGCCATGACCTGAACATGACGCCAGTCGACATCCGCTGCCAGCACTGCCCGCACGAGTTGATCGTGGTGACCGCCCCAGTCGTTGTCCTCGTCGTCCCCGACCACGGGAACAAACGTAAACTGGGACCACTGTTCCTGCCATTGCTGGGCCAGCCCCCGCAGATACATGTCATGCTGCCGGCGCACACCCCAGAATAACCGGACCGATTCACTGAATGAGGTGGTCCGCAGGTAATCCACAATACTTTTCATCTGGGCAAAACCGGTACCGGCCGCGACCAGCAGCAATGGCTTCTCCGGCACCGCGGCCAGGCAGGCCTGGCCGTGGGGAACTTCCAGCGTTACCGCATTGCCTGACTTGATGGCATCAATGACCCGCTGGGCCGACACCCAGTCCGGGGTAGCCTGGATATGAAGCTCAAGCGTCGCCACCAGGGGACTGCTGGCTATGGAGAAATAACAGGGATCCGTACCCGGCAGCACCACTGACAGATACTGACCGGCATGGAACGAAAGCTCACGGCGATAGGGCAATTGCAACTGTACCTGATACACATCATGACTGATGGACTGGACGTCCACGACGTTCGCCTGAAATTTCCGGGGCGCATTCTTTCCAACTGCCATAACGGCCTCAATCTTCAGTTCAGCGGGACCGGCAGCCTGGCTGCGACACAGCATCAGACGACCCGTCTCAGCAATCATCCATTGGTTTCGGGTATTGCGAACCGGGCCCGCCACCAGCGTCGCCTCACATAACTCACAGACACCGTTGCGGCAGGCGGCGGGCACCGCGATGCCGGCCGCGACCGCCGCTGCCAGGAGGTCCTGGCGACCGTCCGCCAGGAATGTCAGGCCGGAGGGCCTGAAGGTAATGCGATGCCGGGCCAATCAGCGCCCCGAGCGGCGGTTCGATTCGGGTAGCCCGATACCCAGGGTCTCCCAGATGGCATCGACCCGCTCGCGCACCTCATCACTCATGGTGATTGGCGTACCCCATTCACGACGGGTCTCACCGGACCACTTGTGGGTGGCATCCAATCCCATCTTGGACCCCAGTCCTGCCACTGGCGAGGCAAAATCCAGATAATCTATGGGCGTATTATCCACCAGCGTGGTATCCCGGATCGGGTCCATACGGGTGGTGATCGCCCAGATCACGTCCTGCCAGTCACGGGCGTTGACGTCATCATCGGTCACAATCACAAACTTGGTGTACATAAACTGGCGCAGAAACGACCATACCCCCATCATTACCCGCTTGGCATGGCCTGGATACTGTTTTTTCATGGTCACCACCGCCAACCGGTAGGAGCATCCCTCCGGCGGCAGATAAAAATCGACAATTTCCGGAAACTGCTTCTGCAGGATCGGAATGAAGACCTCATTCAGGGCGACCCCAAGAATGGCGGGCTCATCCGGCGGCCGACCGGTGTAGGTACTGTGATAAATCGGGTCACGCCGGTGGGTCATCCGCTCCACCGTAAACACCGGGAAATGCTCGACTTCGTTGTAGTAGCCAGTGTGGTCCCCGAACGGTCCCTCCGGTGCCATGTCGTCCGGGTAGATGAAGCCCTCCAGCACGATTTCCGCACTGGCCGGCACCTGCAGGTCGCTGAGTTGGGCCTTGACCAGCTCAGTGCGGCTGCCACGTAGCAGACCCGCAAATGCGTATTCGGACAGTGAGTCCGGCACCGGTGTGACCGCTGCCAGAATGGTTGCAGGATCGGCACCCAGGGCGACCGCCACCGGGAATGGCTCACCGGGATGGGTCCGTTGCCATTCCTGAAAATCCAGGGCGCCGCCCCGATGGCTGAGCCAACGCATGATCAGGCGGTTGCGGCCAATTCGCTGCTGCCGGTAAATGCCAAGGTTCTGGCGCTCTTTGAGAGGCCCGCGGGTAATGACCAGGGGCCAGGTTACCAGCGGACCCGCATCTCCGGGCCAGCAGTGCTGCACCGGAACCTGGTTCAGATCGACGTCATCACCGGTCAACACAACTTCCTGACAAGGCGCCGATCGCAATACCTTGGGGCTCATCTTCATGACTTTGCGAAACACCGGAAACTTCTCCAGCGCATCGCGAAATCCCTTGGGTGGATCGGGCTCTTTCAGAAAAGCCAGCAGCTTACCCACATCCCGCAGGCTCGAGACCTCCTCCTGCCCCATTCCCATCGCCACCCGCTTCGGCGTCCCGAACAGATTGGCCAGCACCGGCATACGGTAGCCTTTGGGACGTTCAAACAGCAGTGCAGGACCGCCCGCACGCAGGGTCCGGTCACAGATTTCAGTCATTTCCAGATGAGGATCCACTTCCACACGGATGCGCTTCAACTCGCCCTGCTTTTCAAGCTGGTCGATAAAATCCCGCAGATCGCTGTAGTTCATGGCGCGTCCCGTCGTGGCCAATAAAGGGAACGTTTACGAGGAAGGTCGTAAAGCAGATGGGCGGGACACGGCTTTGTCCCGCCCGGGGGACGATTGATCAGCGACGCTTCATCGACAGGAAAAATTCATCATTGGTCTTGGTTTCACGCAGCTTGTCCAGCAGGAATTCGAGGGCGGCGGTATCGTCGTCCATTGAGTGCAGGAGTTTGCGAAGAATCCAGACCCGCTGGATGTCGGCTTCCGCCATCAACAGGTCTTCCCGCCGGGTGCCGGAACGACGGATATTGATAGCCGGGTAAACCCGCTTTTCCGCGATGCGACGATCCAGATGTACTTCCATATTGCCGGTGCCCTTGAACTCTTCGTAGATAACTTCGTCCATCTTCGACCCGGTGTCTACCAGCGCCGTGGCCAGAATGGTCAGACTGCCGCCCTCCTCCACGTTGCGCGCCGCGCCGAAGAAACGCTTGGGCTTTTCCAGGGCATGGGCATCGACACCACCGGTCAATACCTTGCCCGAGGACGGTATAACCGTGTTATACGCCCGGGCCAGGCGGGTGATGGAGTCCAGCAGAATCACCACGTCTTTCTTGTGTTCGACCAGACGCTTGGCTTTTTCGATCACCATCTCCGCAACCTGAACATGACGGGCTGGCGGCTCATCGAAGGTGGAGGCGATGACTTCGCCACGCACCGTCCGTTGCATCTCGGTCACTTCTTCCGGTCGCTCGTCGATCAGCAGGACCATCACGTGACATTCGGGATTATTGCGGGTGATGGACTGAGCGATGGTTTGCATCAGCAGCGTCTTACCCGCTTTCGGTGGTGATACGATCAGTCCGCGCTGACCTTTACCGATCGGGGCAACCAGGTCCAGCACCCGCGAGGACAGGTCTTCTGTGCTGCCGTTACCGGCTTCCAGACCCAGACGCTCATCAGGGAACAGCGGCGTCAGGTTCTCGAACAGAATCTTGTTGCGGGCATTGTCCGGCTTGTCAAAGTTGATCTCGTTCACCTTGAGCAGGGCAAAGTAACGCTCGCCATCCTTGGGCGGGCGGATCTTGCCAGCAACGGTGTCACCCGTGCGCAGGTTGAAGCGACGAATCTGGCTCGGAGAAACGTAGATATCGTCAGGGCCGGCCAGATAGGATGCGTCAGCGGACCGCAGGAAGCCGAAGCCGTCCTGAAGAATTTCAAGCACGCCATCGCCGTATATATCCTCACCGCTCTTGGCGTGTTTTTTCAGGATGGAGAAAATAACATCCTGTTTGCGCGAACGGGCCAGGTTATCGAGACCCATTTCCTGCGCGATTTCGAGCAGTTCGGGTACGGACTTCTGCTTAAGTTCAGTAAGATTCATAAGTTATTAGATATTCAAGAATGGGAGTAAACAGGGTTTGAGTAGACAGGGGCGACCCCTGAACGTGTTGAGCAAAGATGCATCGCCAAGTTTGGGACAGGTGCCGTCGGGCGGGCGCCGGACGGAACTCTTAACTGGTAAAGACGTCTAATATGGCTAAGCCTTCTGGCAATCCCCGAGGCCAAACTGACCACTTCGGGGCCGGCAAAAACAATCACAAAGAACGTTGGAGCCGAAGGCTGTAAGAACATCAGCCTGCTGGAACATCCCGATAGTTCATCAAGACATCATGCTGTGTCAAGTAAACGAATCTACGGAATTTCAGTTATTATAGCAACAAACCCGATCAATACCAGCCCTTCCAATCCCTGGTTGTGGCCGCGATACTGGACGCAAACTCGTTTATGCATGAGCAACATACCCTAATCGGAGTCAATAGCCAACATGAGCAACAGTGATGTGGCCATGCCACTGAATATTGCCATCCTGACCGTTTCTGACAGCCGCGGGCCGGAGCAGGACACCTCGGGCCAGTACCTGGAGGACAGCGTTCTGGCCGCCGGGCACAAACTGATTGCCCGCCGGCTGTTACCGGACGACATCTATCTGATTCGCGCCCTCGTGGGGAACTGGATTGCCGATCCGGCCATTCACGCCGTACTCATTACCGGCGGGACCGGTTTTCATGAGCGTGACAGTTCCCCGGAGGCCATTGGCCCTTTACTGGACAAGCAGGTTGATGGTTTCGGTGAAGAGTTCCGCCGACTGTCCGCGCTCGAGATTGGCTCATCCACCGTGCAGTCCAGAGCATTCGGGGGCCTTGCCAACCACACGGTTATCTTTTGCCTGCCCGGATCGACCGGTGCCTGCCGCACCGGCTGGGAAGGCATCTTGCGGGACCAGCTCGACAGCACTCACAAACCGTGCAATTTCTGCGCGCTGGTGCAGCGCAAGCCTGATCGACCCATGCATCGCCTGGATGAACGGGTCGGCGACCAGGCAGACCGATGATGGCACCGGAACTGACGTCCCTGGACGACGCCCTGATCACGATTCTGTCTGCCGCCGGCAGTCTGGCGGAAACCGAGTTGCTGCCACTGGAGTCTGCTCTGAATCGCATACTGGCCGAAGACGTCCTCGTTCCGGCGGACGTGCCACCGGCCGATAACAGTGCGGTCGACGGTTATGCCATTCGCAGCGCCGACCTGGCAGGCGGTCGGCCGCTACCGGTGTCCGCGCGTATTCCGGCCGGCACCGCCCCGGCCCCGTTAATGGCCGGCACTGCGGCGCGCATCTTTACCGGCGCCAGCGTTCCGGCGGGTGCCGATGCTGTCATCATGCAGGAGCAGACCCGGGCCGAAGGCGATTCGGTGCTGATCAACGGTCCGGCACAGGCCGGCCAGAATATTCGCCCTCGGGGCCAGGACCTGACCCGTGGCACCCTGGCCCTGGCGCGCGGTGCACGACTGAGACCCCAGGAACTGGGCCTGCTGGCGTCTCTGGGGCTACCCGAGATCACTGTGCAGCGACGTATGCGCGTGGCCGTGTTCGCCACCGGGGATGAACTGGTGGAACCCGGTCAACCGCTACACCCCGGCCAGATTTACAACACCAACCGCTTTACCCTGCACGGCCTGCTCACTGACATGAACTGTGACGTTGTCGCGTGCAACACGCTGGGCGATACCCTTGAGGCAACCGTCGTAGCCCTGCGCGACGTTGCCAGTCGCGCCGACCTGATCATCACCAGTGGTGGCGTGTCAGTGGGTGAAGAAGACCATGTTCGCGCAGCTCTGGACATCCTCGGCGAGCTGTCGCTCTGGCGCCTGGCGATCAAACCGGGCAAGCCACTGGTGTTTGGCCGGATAGGGTCGACACCGGTGCTCGGCTTACCCGGCAATCCAGCGGCGGTCTTCGTGACCTTCCTGATGGTGGCCGCGCCGTTTATCCGCCAGAACCGGGGACAGGCCCGGGTCATACCCTCTGGGCTGCCGTTGCCCGCGGCGTTCGAGGTGAACGAGCCGTCGATCCGGCGCGAGTTCATGCGCGCCCGCCGGGAACAGCACAACGGCCAGTGGCAGGTCGCCGTCTATCCGAACCAGAGCTCCGGCGTATTGAGCTCGGCATGCTGGGCCGATGGCCTGGCGGAGGTCCCGGAGAACAGCCGGGTCAGCCCCGGTGATACGGTGGTGTTCTATTCATTTGACGAGTTGGTGGGGTGACCATGAATCCGGAACCAGTGGGAAACAATACGCTCACAGTTACCGTCTGTTTTTTCGCCCGTCTGCGGGAAAACCTGGGCATGGAACGACTCACAATGACGGTCCCGGCGGAGAGTCAGGTAAGCGCGGTGCTGACGGAGCTCGCCAGCCGTGGCGGAGCCTGGACAGAGCTCAACTCGGACCAGCCGGTGATGATGGCCGTGAATCAGCGTATGGCGCGCCGTTCAACGCCGCTGAAAGACCGGGACGAGGTGGCGCTATTTCCGCCCGTCACCGGGGGCTAGTGCCCCTTAACACAAGTTCGTCGCTTGTCAGCACGGCTGTGCCGGCTATCCTGTCCACCTCGCCTGGTCGGTCACCGTGCCTCTCAACCCCTGCCCATCGCCAACAGACCTGACTCAGAGGTGCCATCCCATGATTTCCATTCAACAAGCTGATTTCGACAGTGCGACAGAGTATCGGGCCCTGCGCGAAACCGGCAGCGGCACAGGCGCCATCGCCACCTTCACCGGTCTGGTGCGGGATCACGGCGACCGCTCGGGCGTTACCGGGCTGTTTCTGGAGCATTATCCGGGCATGACCGAAAAGGTGATCGGCGAACTGATCGACACCGCCCGCATGCGCTGGGATGTGCGCCAGGCGCGCATCATACACCGGGTCGGAACCTTGTCCCTGAATGAGCAGATTGTCTTCGTAGGGGTAAGCAGTGCGCACCGGCAAGACGCCTTCGCAGCCTGCGAATACCTGATGGATGCCCTGAAAACGTCAGCACCGTTCTGGAAGAAAGAACTCACCGAGACCGGTGAACACTGGGTTGAACAGAAAGAGGCCGACCTGGAACGCACGCAGGGCTGGCAGGGCTAGACATGATGTTTTGACCCATCCTGAACCGGGCCCGAGCCCCCTTTTATTGCCGGCCCAGGTCCGCCGGGGTGTTGCAGTTAATGAATGCACTGGCCTGCTCGCTGCAATCGACTGTCAAGGCGTTCACTGAATCCAGAAATACCCGCACCCGGCGCTCATCCCGAGCCAGACAGTCAGCCAGGACCGGCATCAGATTCACCGGAAATACACCGTGCAGGGGATGCAACCGTCCTGCAACGGTGATTACCGTGGGCCGCTCGGGAAACGGCCCCGCGGCCTGCAACAGCGTCCGCAAAACCTCGGTGGTCAATGCCGGCGTGTCGCAGGGACAGACCAGCACGGCATCGTACCCAAGGGGGGCCGCAACGGTCATAGCGGTCAGCAGACCCGCCAGCGGACCCAGCCCCTGATAGCCCGGCAGATCCGGCTGGACACGCCGGGCAAACGCCCCATACCCGGGAAGCGAGCGATTGGCACTGATCATCACCTCTGCCACCAGCGGCTGCATGGCGGCCAACACTCTCGCCACCATGGCCTCGCCGTGCCAGTGCAACAGCCCTTTGTCCTGGCCGCCCATACGGCGGCCTTCGCCGCCAGCAAGCACGACGCCCATCAGACGGGCCGGATCAAGCTGAATCACCATGACTCCTGTGCGCTGGCACTCACACCAACCCGGGGTACAGGCCCGCGGCGCCCCTCGAGGGACACCAGGGCAGTTCAGGGCCCACACCGCAAAGCGATGAGAGAGGGCATCTCAAACCGGTCAGAGATTGCTGTCGAGGAAGGCGGCCAGTTGGGACTTGGACAGGGCGCCAACCTTGGTGGCATCCACATTACCGTTCTTGAACAGCATCAGTGTCGGAATGCCACGGATATTGAACTTCGGCGGCGTCTGCTCGTTCTCGTCGATGTTGAGCTTGCAGACTTTCAGCTTGCCTTCGTATTCCTCGGCCATTTCTTCCAGAACCGGGGCAATCATTTTGCAGGGACCGCACCACTCGGCCCAGTAGTCGACCAGTACCGGTATGTCCGACTGCAGAACGTCTTTTTCAAAGGAGGCATCTGTTACGTTTACAATATTTCCGCTCATTGGCTTTTCCTGATTCTGGCGCCGACTGACCGCCCGGGGCGGCTGACGCACATGTGTGAACTGAATACCGGTGGTCTGAGTCTACCACCGTGAACGTCGCTTCCAAACGCTGTAGTTTACGCGACTCATCCATGCGCTAACACCGTTGTCGGGGAGCGGCACAGGCTGCCTCACCCGGTCGGTGCGGTTTGCATTACTGACAGCCACCGACAATTTCGCCTATAGTACCGTGAGTATCCGATGACTGTCGCACCAGCTCCCAATCACCTTGCTGGACCAGCCAACTGGCCGGAACTCTGGTTGAATTCTGGACGCCTACGGCGCGCCCAAGACACTATAAGGCCTGAAAAGAGGATTTCAAGACACGTGACAGCCGCCTCAACTGCCGCTCCCCCTGAATTGCTCGCCGCTATCGACATGGGCTCCAACAGCTTCCATATGGTGGTTGCCCGCCTGGTGCATGGGGAGATTCGCACCCTTGAGAAAATGGGCGAGAAAGTGCAGCTCGGCGCCGGACTTGATGAGCGGAACAACCTGACCGAAGAAGCCCAGCAAAGGGGACTGGAATGCCTTGAACGGTTCGCCCAGCGACTCCGCGGCATGCCACCGGAAGCGGTGCAGGTCGTCGGCACCAATGCCCTGCGGGTGGCCCGCAATGCCCACCGGTTCATGGCCCGGGCAGAAGCGGTGCTGGGGCATACGGTGGAAATCATTGCCGGTCGTGAGGAAGCCCGACTGATTTACCTCGGCGTTTCTCACACCCTGTCGGATGACTCCGGCCGGCGGCTGGTGATCGACATCGGCGGCGGCAGTACCGAATTCATCATCGGCGAGCGGTTTGAGGCCCGGGAACTGGACAGCCTGCACATGGGCTGCGTGTCCTTCCGCAACCTGTATTTCGCGGATGGCAAGATAAGCCGCCGGCAAATGGACCGGGCAATCACCCATGCGGCCCAGGAGCTGCTCAATATACGTCACCGCTTCCGGACCCTGGGCTGGCAAAGCGCTGTTGGCTCCTCCGGCTCGATCAAGGCAATTTCCAGCGTACTCGCGTCGCTCAAGATCAGTGACGGCACGATTACGCTCAAGGCGTTACAGGAGCTGCGCCGGCGCCTGATCGATATGGGCCATACCGATCAATTAAGCGAACTGGGGGTGAGATCCGATCGCCAGAGCATTTTCCCGGCCGGGCTCGCCATTCTGTATGCGGCATTCGAATCCCTGTCGATTACCGATCTGACGTTTGCTGAAGGTGCATTGCGCGAAGGCCTGCTCTACGACATCGTGGGCCGTATCCGCCATGAAGACGTGCGCGACCGGACCATCCAGGCTCTGCAAGAACGCTATCACGTGGACCAGGATCATGCCCGCGCCGTCGAAGAAACTGCCATAGCCGTGTACCGCCAGGTGGCCCGCGCCTGGGCGATCAACACGCCCGCGGACGAGGAAGTCCTTCGATGGGCCTGCCGGCTGCATGAAATTGGCCTCACCATTTCCCACAGCCAGTACCATAAACACGGCGCCTACCTGCTGCGCTATTCCGATCTGCCCGGGTTCACCCAGCAATTCCAGCGCGATCTCGCCACCCTGGTGCGAGGTCATCGCCGCAAATTCACTGCGGCTGTCTTTGAAGGGCTGGGAGATGACGACATTACCAGACTGCGCTACCTGTGCATCATCACCCGGCTGGCCATTCTGCTGCAGCACCCCAGAATGCAGGAGGCACCCCCGGAAATGACACTGACCGCAGGAAAAGACAGCCTGCTCATTCGCTTACCCGCCGGCTGGCTGGATGATCGCCCGCTGACACGGGCCGACCTCGACAACGAAAAAGAGTACCTGAAGCGTCAGGACATTGAACTCTCGATCGAAAGTCAGGGAGCCTGATCAGGTCTATTGACACACGGGCGCTGGTCAACTCATTTCCAGCTCAAGGTTTTCCACGGTCTGACTGACCTCAAGCCACTCCGCTTCCACGTCTGCCAACCGGCGCTTGAGCTCGGCCTGCTCGCCCAGCAATACCTGAAGGCGGGCTTTGCCACTGCCCTCATACAGGGCTGGATCGGCCAGACACTGTTCGACCTCCGACAGTTGGCGCTGAATTTTTTCCAGGCTGCTCTCGAGAGACTCCTGACGCTTGCGGAACGGGCTGAGCTTTTGCCGCAAGGCCGCTTCAGCGCGCTTACGAGCCTTACGGTCATCAGCGCCTTCTGCCACCGGCTCGCTTCCCGGGCCCGACCCTTTGCCCTGCTCCGGCGCCTGGCGCCGCGGCGCCTCGGTGTCGCTGACCCGGCGATCCGCCAGCCAGCGTTCGTAGTCATCCAGGTCGCCGTCGTAATCCACTACCCGACCCTCATTGACGAGCCAGAACTCATCCACCGTATTGCGCAGCAGATGCCGGTCGTGGGAGACCACTACAATCGCGCCCTCGAAGTCCTGCAGCGCCATGGTCAGCGCCTGGCGCATTTCCAGGTCAAGGTGGTTGGTGGGCTCGTCCAAAAGCAGGAGACTGGGGCGTTGCCACGCGATCACAGCCAGTGCCACACGGGCTTTCTCTCCGCCGGAGAAACTGCGTATGGCGGCCAGCGCTTCGTCACCGTGAAAATTGAAGCCCCCGAGAAAGTTACGGATTTTCTGCTCGGATGCTGTCGGCGACAGCCGTTGCAGATGCAGGAACGGGCTGGCATCCAGGTCCAGGGACTCCAACTGATGCTGGGCAAAATAGCCAATAGCCAGATGCTCACCGGTAGTCCGCTCACCACCTAACAGGGATTGCTGACCGCGCAGGGCGTCAATCAACGTGGATTTGCCCGCTCCATTAGGCCCCAGCAGCCCTACACGGGTGCCCGGTAGCAACGTCAGATTCAGATTCTTCAATACAACCGTCTCGCCATGACCGGCCTGGGCACCCCGCAAAGATAACAGGGGATTCGAGACTTTGTCGGCGACCGGAAACCGGAAACTGAACGGCGAATCCACATGGGCCGGCGCAATGCGCTCCATGCGCTCCAGCGCCTTGACCCGACTCTGCGCCTGTCTGGCCTTGGTCGCTTTGGCCTTGAACCGATCGATAAAACGCTGGATCTCTTCGATTCGCGCCTGCTGACGCTCATATCCGGCCTGTTGCTGCGCCAGTCGCTCACTACGCTGACTCTCGAACGACGAATAGTTGCCAGTGTAAGAGACCAGGCGCCGTTGGTCGAAATGCACCACATTCGTAGCCACCCGGTCCATAAAATCGCGGTCATGAGAGATAAACAGCAAGGTACCCGGATAACGACGCAACCAGTTTTCCAGCCACAGGCAGGCGTCCAGATCAAGGTGGTTGGTGGGCTCATCCAGCAACAACAGATCAGACGGCCGCATCAATGCCTGCGCCAGGTTGAGGCGAATACGCCAGCCGCCGGAAAAAGAGGTAACCGGTCTGTCCACGTCCTCATCGGTAAAACCAAGGCCGCGAATCAGCGCCTCGGCGCGGCGACCCGCCGACCAGGCCTCGTGCACATCGAGCTCGCCGTGCAGACGGGCCATTGCGTTGTCGTCACCGGTGGCCTCGGCCCTGGCCAACTCAGCTTCCAGGCGCCGCAATTCGATGTCGCCATCCAGCACAAAATTCCGCGCACTGCGTGAAGACGCCTCAAATTCCTGCGCCATATGAGCGATTCGACAGCCTCCCGGCAGCGCCACCTGGCCCGCCTCGGGAGAAAGACCGCCCAGCAGAAGCTGGAACAGGCTGGATTTTCCCGCACCGTTGGCACCGACAATCGCCACTCGCTGGCCCGGCTGAATAGTGACACCGGCCTGCTCTAGCAACCAGACGCCGCCCCGTTGTAAACTGAGATCTGTTATCGTAAGCATGGCTGCATTCTACTAATCCGTGCGTGAGTAAGCGAACAGGTCTTTGCAAAACACGCTGTCAATACATTCCTGTACGCTCAGGCTTCGCCATTGATGGGCTACACACGGTTGGGGCAAGGGCCTGCCCGCTTACCCCGCTTACGTTGTTGCCTGTTACCGGCAGGGAACCGTTCGCGCCTGTCATCGTCAGTTCAGGCAGTCTGTCGTTTTATAGGCCCCGACAAAAGGGAGATAGCGCCGTCGACTACCCTGAGCCACCACCCTTGCCGGAATCGCTGGATCTCGAGTCGCCACTCTGGCAGTTTGCGCTCACACTCTGGCAGGATAACGAGATGGAACGGGCCTGTCTGGGCCTGCAGAGCCGGGGCTGGTCCGTTTCCCGGCTGCTGTGTGTTGCCTGGCTGGCCAGCCAGGGGGTGCCGCCCTGCCCGGAGCCCGAGCAGGTCGCCCAATGGCGACAGCAGGTCACCGGCACACTGCGCGCATTACGACGGGGGCTGCCACGGGAATCGTCCCCCGCCGCAAGCTTGCGACACGCACTTGCGCAGACAGAGGTTAAAGCAGAGCAACTGGAACTGGCGCTGGCATTTCCAGCGCTGTCCGCTCATATTGAACGATGCGGTCAGTTACAACGTGCGGACAGCCAACTGATTCGCGCCCATTTTTACAATTTGGCACCAGACCGCAAGACACTGGACAGGGACACCAAAGGTTTGATTGACTCTGTGATTCACCGCGTACAGCACCACATCGACCAGTGCAGCGGGCTCCCGTCATGATCATGCGCTGGCTGATCCGTCTGGCCTTCCCGGCTCTCGGCCTGCTGTTGTTACTGATTCTGTTCGGTATTCACGACCCTGGGCCCGCAGCCACCAAACCAGACTCCAAGACCGAAACGGCGGACATGCCGTCCTTCGAAGGTATTGTCCCCACTCCCACGGAACAAGACGGACCAGAAATTGTGTTCAAATGGCAAGACACGGACGGCAGTTGGCATTATGCAGATCGGCCGCCGGAACGTGGTGCCTGGAACGCATTGGCCATTGATCCTGGCCCGGACAGCGCAACCCCCGAAACAAACAAAAAACCTGACAAGGACGACTGGCAGGCCCCCTATTCTGCGCCTTTTGCACTGGATGCCTCACCCTTTCAGCCCAGCGAGCCGCATTTCCGCAACGATACCTGACAACCGGCTTACAGACGACATCCTTACCGCTTCTTTAGTGGCGTCTGCCGGACAAACCGGTTACCTTTCCAGAGGAAGCCCTGATCAAGTAGGCGTTGAGAGCTTCAGCAAGTAACAAGGCGCGGTTCGCCAGTATGGCCCGGCGGCGTCCTTGTCAGGAACCGTAACGCGGCTACTGAGACTCTCAACGTTCGCCCGAAAGGGCTGGCCCTGAAAGCCGCAATTTCAAGGCGAGGCTTCGCAGGCAGGCCGGTTGCCTTTCAAGAAGGCTCAACGCGGGGCCGGTTTTCAGAGCTAACCAGAGTCGCCAATAGGCTTGATCAGGGGTTCCCAAGGTATTCAATCTGTGGCATCAACAAGAGTAAGGGACCGTTTCATGAAAAAGACGTTTATCGCCCTGGCCATCACCGGCATCATTGGTGGCGGCCTGCTCAGCACACTGGTATCCGCCGAGCCCGAACTGAAAACTGACGACCAGAAGGTCAGTTATGGTATGGGCCTGGTACTGGGTGAACGCATGAGCAACGATCTGCCGGACCTGCAGATGGAGCAGTTCCTGCAGGGTGTCCGTGACGGTAACGAAGGCGGTGACAAACCCCGCATGAGCCGAGAGGAAATTCAGGCCGCGCTGCAGTCCTATCAGAAGAAAATGCAGGCGCAGCAGATGGCCAAAATGGAAAAAAAGGCCAAGGAAAACAAAGCCGCTGGTGACGCGTTCCTGAAGAAAAACGGCGATCGTGACGAGGTGAAAACCACCGATTCCGGCCTGCAATACGAAATCATCAAGCAAGGCGACGGACCCAAACCGACTGCCGATGATCAGGTCAAGGTTCACTACACAGGTACCCTGATCAACGGCGACGTGTTTGACAGTTCACGGGAGCGCGGCGAGCCGGTGACGTTCGGCCTGTCCCAGGTCATCCCGGGGTGGACCGAAGGTCTGCAACTGATGAACGAAGGCAGCCGCTACAAGCTGTACATTCCCGCCAAACTGGCCTACGGCCCGGGCGGCAATCGTACCATCGGCCCCAATGAGACACTGATCTTTGATGTGGAATTGCTGAAAGTGAATCCGGACGAAGGATCTGACGCCGGCGCTGACAACACGGATACCAGCGACAAGTCAAAATAGGCCGAGGCCGATGACCAGGAGCTCCGCTTCCGGGCGGGGCTCCCACTCCGTTACTCAAACATGGCTTACGCCGACGACATGACCTTGTCTGCGTGCACGTTATGCAGATGTTCGATCAGAAAGTCTTCCGACTCGAAGCGGGTTTCCAGCGCTTCACCCAGTTTTGACAGCTCCTCAAACAGTGCGGGCACATCCTGCTCCTCGATTCTGCCGCCATCAAGCCGGTCATTGAAATCCAGCGCCAGCTCAGTGCTTTGCTGAATCCGCGGATACACCCGGGATGCCAGCTCAATGCCACCATCGTCGAATTCCTTCGCTTCCTGTATGAGCTGTTCGTAGATCTCAAAATGACCCGCCGACACGTAATCCAGCAATACCTCACACAGGCGGCCGAACTTTTCTGACAGGCTGCCTGGCTCGGATTTGCTGTCCGGATCGGAGAGTTCACAATAACGGACGATCAGATTCTGGCGTTCTTTCAGCCAGCGGTCGATCAGTTCGTTGACGCCACCCCAACGTTCCCTGGCATCGTGGCAATTTTCTAACATGTGACCTCCAACTCGCACACCGCAGCGCTTTTTTTGATTTGATTCAAGTTACCCCAGCCACTCGTCCGCGGCAACCACAAGACGTCGTCCGGGAGCCGCTTATACCTGTCCGGTGATCTCCGGGCGTCGTGATGATCTGAACGCCCCGACCAGAATGGCCAGCCCGACAACCGTAATCAACGTGAAAAAAATCGCGGTCCAGCCAGCAATACTCAGCCCGAGAAATCGCCACAGCACCTCGGCACAGTCGCCAGTACCGCGGATGGCAATACTCAGCACTTCTCTGAGCGGCAGTATATCCAGCAGGTAATCCACCGACGGACCGCAGGATGGCACCTGGTCGGCCGGCAGGCTTTGCAGCCAGAGTTGTCGACTGGCCAGGCCCAGCCCGGCTGCTGACAACAGCGCCATCAACAACCCGTAGATCCGCCCGCCCCAGCCACCGGGATTATGCAGGGCAGCCAGAAGCGCGGTCAGGCCCACACCGATGAATGCATAACGCTGCAGCCAGCATAACGGACACGGATCCAGCAACATGACGTATTCCATGTAGAACGCAACGGCCAGAAGCGCTGCACAGACAACAGAAATCAGCGAAAAAACAATCCGACGATTCAAAGGAAAACCTCTTGTGGACAATGCCTGACAAAGATAGCGAGTAGCTGCAAACAACCCCGGGGCCTGCTATTCTCGGAAATCCCGGTGGGGCCAGAGTCCCATGCCACTTAACCGTAAATAGTGACGAACTTCAAGCTTATGATTGATCGATTTCAGCGCTTTACAGGGCTATTGATGATACTGGCACTGGCCGCCGTTTCTGCCTCCCTGGCCCATGCCGAAAGCAGCGAGGGTTCGTCCGCCGCTGACGGCGGCAGTGCGGAAACGGTGTACGTTGATATGACGCCCGCCTTTGTCACCCAGGTAGGTCAGCCCGGGCAGCGCCTGAGCTACCTGAAAGCCAATGTGACACTGCGGGTCTCCTCGAAAGCGGCCGAGGAGGCGGTAAAAGCACATATGCCGAGGATGAGGCACGAACTGGTCATGCTGTTCAGCGCCCAGACCGACGTCGAGCGCTTATCGTCCGGCGAGGGTCAGGATGCCCTGCGGGCAGAAGCACTGGCGCGCATAAACCGGGTTCTGGAGAATCAGCATCGGGAAGAGCGGGTGGACGATGTTCTTTTTACCACCTTTGTGGTCCAGCGCTGACTGGCGACGGAAGTGACAGAGCGGCTATCAGGCGATACGAGCGATAACGGTGTGAGGCGTCTCGTGGGCCGCCTGTTCGGCCTGCCCGTCTTCCCAGCCAGCCTCCCAGGCTGCAATGACGACCTCGCCTCGATAGGGACATCGTTCTCTGCTCATATGCATCATGGCGGACATATAGCCCTGCCGGTACGCCTTGTTGAGAGCTTCAACATCCCAGCCCAGCTTGATATCTCTCGCCATGACCGCACTCCTTGCCATCAGCGCTGTGAAAACGTGTATCGACAGAACGTAACAGCCGGGGCAAGCCCGTGACAAGCGCTTTGCCCATATCTGTGCGTCAGGTCCGCCGGTTCTGTGACACGGCCCCGCTCACTGCTCCAGATAGTCCGCCAGAAACGCCTCGAAGGTCTGGGTATCGGCGGCCTCAAGCTCACGCTGGTCATCCAGGGACTGGCGACTCATCGCCTCGAAGGACCGTTTCGACTCGGCACTCATCCCTTCTTCCAACAGAGTTTCCTGATGTTTCAGCGACATCGACAACGTCCATTCACGATGCCCTTGACCTGCGCTGTTCATCGCCGCCAGCACGGAGGCAGATGGCAGCCGTTGAGGGTTGTCAAGCTTGGCCTGCTGCGCGGCCAGCGCCTTGCGATAGGTGTCGCTCCCGGACCAGCCATCCAACTGGTCCGCCAGTGCACCAAGGCGCTCCAACTGTCGGGACGCAGCGTCCATCAGGGCGATGGATTCCTGCCCGGTTGACAGCATCAGTGAGCGAGCGCGACCGCGCTTGATGACCTGATTGTAGTTTTCGTCCAGGCGGTCACATTCACTATCCGGAATGGTCGGGCTATCGGACAGCAGGCAATCGAGCAGAAACAGATCGAGAAAATCAACCTGCTCGGCGGTTACGCCGATCGCGGAAAAAGGATCCAGGTCCAGGCAGCGAACCTCAATGTATTCCACACCACGGGCCTGCAGAGCCTGTATCGGCTTTTCCTCACGCTGGGTAGTACGCTTGGGCCGAATCGCACTGTAATACTCGTTTTCGATCTGCAGGATACTGGTGTTGATCTGGATAAACTGATTGCCCCGACGGGTGCCTATCTCCTGGTAGGCGGGCCAGGGCGTATGAATGGCCCGTGCCAGGGTATCGGTATAGGTCTTCAACTCGTTAAAGCAGATGTTGAGCGATGCCTGGGCATTATTGTGATACCCCAGATCACCCATGCGCAACGACGTTGCATCAGCGCCATACCAGGTGTCGCTGCGAAGCCTGGCAAGATCGTGGGACACGCCTTCCACGAAGCTGGCATCCAGCGCCGGTGAGGCACCGAACAACAGCATCAGCAACCAACTGCGGCGGCGGAAGTTCCGCACCAGCCAGAAATACTGCTCGGACTTGAAATCCTGCAGTGCCTGCTGATCCTCCAGGGCCGACTGCCAGACCGTCCAGAAGCTGTCGGGCAGAGAGAGATTGTAGTGGGCGCCGGCAATGCTCTGCATCATCCGGCCATACCGCACTGCCAGCCCCTGGCGGTATACATGCTTAAGCTGGCCGATATTGGAGCGCCCGTAGCGGGCAATGGGAATGCTGGCATCACCATCCAGCTCACACGGCATACTGGCCGGCCAGAAAACCTCATCACCCAGATGCATCTGCACAAACCGGTGGGTCTCTCTCAGCGCAGCCAGCATTTCGGTGGTGCTGCGACAGACCGGGGTGATCAGTTCCAGCAAGGACTCCGAGTAGTCGGTCGTGATACGCGGATGTGTCAACGCCGAGCCCAGCGCCTCCGGATGCGGAGTCTGGGCAATAAAGCCGTTGCGGTCCACCCTCAGCCCTTCTTTTTCGACGCCTTTCCGGAAGCCGTCCCATTGCCCGGCGGTGAACTGATGGAAAAGCTGCTGACGGGATGCACCCATGACTGACTCCTGTTATGCCGCACGCGACCTGCCCGCGTGGAACCTGATGACACGTTGACTGATCAGCCGACGCTCGACGATCACTTTTTAGGACGGGCAGAGGCCATGGCCTGTGCCAACGCGCCAGCCATGGCACCCTGAGGCGGCGGTGTTTTGCGACCCGGCCCCGGGCCGGCGTTCGCGCCGGGCCGTTGGCGGTTGCGCCCGGCCGGTTTGTTTTCCGCCCCCGGTTGGTCATCCATGCGCATGGACAGGGCGATTCGCTTGCGCGGAATGTCCACATCCATGACTTTCACCTTGACGATGTCACCCGCCTTGACGACGTCGCGCGGGTCTTTGACGAACTCACGGGACAACACCGAAATATGCACCAGACCATCCTGATGAACACCGACGTCGACGAACGCGCCAAAATTGGTCACATTGGTGACGGTCCCTTCCAGCACCATACCAGGCTCAAGATCCTTGAGCGTTTCAACCCCCTCACGGAAGGTCGCAAACTGGAACTCAGGACGCGGGTCGCGCCCCGGCTTCTCCAGCTCCGCCAGAATATCGCGCACGGTGGGCAAACCAAACTGATCGGTAACATAGTCAGCCGGATTCAGCCCTCCCAGAAAGGAGGCATCACCGATCAGGCCAGCCACATCGCGGCCGTTTTTCGCCGCGATTGTCTCAACCAGCCCATAGGCTTCCGGGTGCACCGACGACCGGTCAAGCGGATTGTCGCCACCGGCAATCCGCAGAAAGCCGGCCGCCTGCTCGTAGGTCCGGGCACCGAGTCGCGACACCGCCAGCAACTGCTTGCGGCTGCGGAATACACCGTTTCGATTACGAAACTCGATAATGTTCTCAGCGATACTCTGATTGAGGCCGGATACCCGGGCCAGCAGAGGGATAGACGCGGTATTGAGATCCACACCCACGCTGTTTACACAGTCCTCTACAACCGCATTCAGGCTTCGGGCCAGCTGAACCTGGGAAACGTCATGCTGGTACTGACCCACCCCGATCGACTTGGGCTCGATCTTCACCAGTTCTGCCAGCGGATCCTGCAGGCGCCGGCCTATGGATACCGCGCCCCGAATGGTCACATCCAGATCAGGCAGTTCACGGGAGGCAAACTCCGACGCCGAGTAGATCGATGCGCCGGATTCACTGACCACAATGCGCGCCAGCCCCAGCGCCGGGTATCGCTTCATCAGATCCGTTACCAGCCGGTCGGTTTCCCGGGAGGCCGTGCCGTTGCCAATAGCCACCAGTTCAATTTTATGGCTACGGCACCAGCGGGCAAGCTGCTCAAGGGAGGCATCCCACTTGTTCTGGGGTGCATGGGGGAAAATTGCCCCATGATCGGTCACCTGGCCGGTGCCATCAATGACTGCAACCTTGACCCCGGTCCGCAGCCCCGGGTCCAGCGCCAGCGTCGGACGGGGGCCGGCAGGCGCCAGCAGCAACAGATCCTTGAGGTTGGCGGCAAACACTCCGATTGCTTCGGCTTCTGCCTGTTCGCGCACCCGGGTCATCAGATCGGTCTCGATCTGGGTGGACAGCTTGACCCGCCAGGTCCAGCGCACCACTTCCGCCAGCCAGCGATCGGCCGGACGGCCGTTATCACGGATTTCCCAGCGTGCCGCAATGCGCTGTTCGGCCGGGTGCGGCTGACGGCGATCGTCGTTCTCATCGCCGACCACCAGACTGTAGGCCAGAATGCCCTCGTTACGGCCACGGAGAATCGCCAGCGCGCGATGGGACGGCACTTTTTTCAGCGGTTCGACATGATCGAAGTAGTCGCGGAACTTGGCGCCCTCGCCCTCCTTGCCGTCGACAACCGTGACTTTAAGCCGGGCTTCCTGCCAGATGAAATCCCGCAACCGGCCCAGCAACTCGGCATCTTCCGCAAACCGTTCCATGAGTATGGCCCGGGCGCCCTCCAGAGCGGCCTTGTGATCCGCGATACCGGCGCCCTCGTTGATGTAGCCCTGCGCCTCGCTGTCCGGATCCCGCGCCGGGTCATTGTACAATGCGTCCGCCAGGGGTTCGAGGCCCGCTTCGCGGGCGATCTGCGCCTTGGTGCGGCGTTTGGGCTTGTAGGGCAGATAAAGATCTTCCAGGCGGGTTTTGGTGTCCGCACCGAGAATGGCCTGACGCAACTCATCGTTCAGCTTTCCCTGCTCATCGATACTCTTGAGGACGGTGTTGCGGCGGTCTTCCAGGTCCCTCAGATAGCGCAACCGCTCTTCCAACGTCCGTAACTGGCTATCGTCCAGCGAACCGGTGGCCTCTTTCCGGTAACGGGCAATAAAGGGCACTGTCGCGCCTTCGTCAAGCAACGCCACGGTCGCCAAAACCTGTTCGCTACGGACGCCAAGTTCATCAGCAATACGTCGGGAGATTGTGTTCATGAAACCTCTGTCTGTCACACAAGCGGGGAAACCGGACGGGTGTCAGCAGTCCGCGCATCCAGAAACCACGGGAATGTCTGATTTGATCCGGGGCTCCCAGAGCGCAAAGGTACAGCGGGTTATTGCTTCAGGCAAGCGAGACGATTGCGCCCCTCGAGAAAATCGATCAGCTGCTGCCAGGGCATGGGCCGGGCAAAGTAGTAGCCCTGCACCTCGTCGCAGTGCTGTTGGCGCAGAAAATCGAACTGCCCTTCGGTCTCAACACCCTCCGCCACCACACTCATCTGCAGACTGTGTGAAAGACTGATAATCGCGCGGATAATGTGCTCGGCATCGGCGGACACACCCAACTCCTGAACAAACGATTTGTCTATTTTCACCAGGGATATGGGCAGGTGCTGAAGGTTACTTAACGAGGAAAACCCGGTCCCGAAGTCGTCCAACGCAAAACTGATACCGAGCTGATTCAGCTCCCTGAGGCAGCGCTGGGCGTATTCCGGATCGTGCATCATGGCACTTTCGGTCAGCTCAAGTTCCAGCAGACTGGTGTCGACGTTGGCGTTGTAGATAATGCGGAAGATCGTTTCGGTCATCTTACGATCGTGAAACTGGCGGAATGACAGGTTGACCGCAAACACCAACCCCGGATAACCCCGCTCGGCGGCCTCGCGCAGACGCTGACAGGCCTGCTCAATCACCCAGTAGCCGATCGGAACAATCAGTCCGCTGCGCTCGGCCGCCGGGATAAACTCATCCGGCGGCACCAGCGTTCCATCCGGATGGTTCCAGCGCAGCAGGCATTCCACACCGCGAACCTCCTCGGTCACCAGGTCCACCCGAGGCTGATAGTAAAGCTCAAGCTCGCCACCGCGCAGGGCGTTGCGCAAATCAGATTCCAGCTTCAACTGGCGACCGGCCGTCACATGCAATTGCCGGTTGTAAAAGCGATAGCTGGTTCCGGTGTCCCGCTTGGCCTCGAACATGGCCCGATTCGCCCGACGCAAAAGGGTTTCCGGCGAGTCCCCCGCTTCCGGATAGGTGGCCACACCGAGGCTTGCGCTGACCGCAACGCTGTGCCCTTCCACAATGATCGGCTCAGCAAAGATATGAACCAGCTTCCGGATAACCTGAGTGATATCGAGCGAGTCCTCGACTTTCTCTACAATGATCGCCAGTTCATCACCGCCGATCCGCATGAGTGAGTCCACCCGGCGCAGGGCTTTCCGCAAACGGTCGGCCAGGTTCAGCATCAGTTGGTCGCCCAACTGATAACCCAGGCTTTCATTGACGGTACGGAAATCATCAAGATTGATGTGCAACAGGGCAAGCCGGTGTTCCCCGCGCTCAGCCCGCAACAACGCCTGGCGCAGGCGGTCAAAAAACAGGTCCCGGTTTATAAAGCCGCTGGCCACTTCGCGGCTCAACTGGCCCTGGGCTGAATCCAGTACCTGTTGTCGATACCAGACACAGCGAACCGCACGACTCAGCGCCCACGCATTCAGGTCACCTTTTGACAGGTAGTCGGCCGCACCATTGATGATCATTTCCGGCGCCCGGAGGCGCTCAGCCTCGCTGCCCACCGCCAGCACCGGTTTATCGTCGCCGGCGACGGTCAGATATTGCAGAAACGCGAGCTCCGAGCCACCGTGCAATACACAGTCCCAGAGGATCACATCGAACCGGGCGTTACCGACCAGGTCTTCACAATCCGCCAGGTCAGGGCACCAGGTCAGGTCCGGAGTCATCTCGTAATTATTCCGCAGCAGGGCCCCATACCAGAGGTAGTCGGTATGTTCCGGCACGAGAACCAGTATACGGACAGTACTGAGAATCATTGGATCCATCGTCTCGGTCATTGTAACAATCCGTATCCCTTCGGAGTGTATGGGCAATCGGCGTACCAGCAACCGGCGGGACCAGCCCCTGCACCCGGACGCCCCCTACTGAAAGCGCCTGCCTCTCCATGCGCCGCCAGAATTCGCTGCCCTAAAAGGATAGCTTATGGATTGGCAAGGTACAGTAATCCGCACTGATGTAGACTATGCCTATTGCGTTCTGGCTTCAGGGCCGGGGGTCGCCTCTGTCTTCCGGGCTCGCAATATTGGCCATTTCATACGTTTACGACAACCCTCAGCAGGCAGATTGTGACCCAGTTAAACCCACGTCAACGTGACGCTGTCCGCTATGTCGATGGCCCTCTACTTGTTCTGGCCGGGGCCGGCAGCGGCAAAACCAGCGTGATTACCCGCAAGATGGCCTACCTGATCGAGCAGGTAGGCATTCCGGGACGTCATATCGCGGCTCTCACTTTCACCAACAAGGCAGCCCGCGAAATGAAAGAGCGGGTCACCCGACTGGTCGACCGCAAGCTGACGCGGGGACTGACGGTCTCCACCTTTCACAATCTGGGCCTGAACATCATCCGCGAAGAACATGCTCACCTGGGCTATCATCCGGGTTTTTCCATTTTTGACGCGGAAGACGCCAAAGCACTGCTGCAGGATCTGATGATGCGTGAGGGCAGCGTCGACGCAGGTGATGAACTGGCCGATGTACAAATGACGATTTCGTCCTGGAAAAACGCCATGCGCGGCTCGTCGGAGGCGTTCAGTAAGGCAGCGGACGAACGGGAACAGCGGATCGCCTTGATTTACAAGCGTTACTCGGAATACCTCAAGGCCTACAACGCGGTGGATTTTGATGACCTGATCCTGCTTCCGGTGCAGCTTTTCCAGCGCCAGCCTGAGGTGTTGCAGAAGTGGCGTCGCAAGATCCGCTATTTGCTGGTCGACGAGTACCAGGACACCAATCTGTGCCAGTATGAACTGGTCAAACTGTTGGTGGCCGAGCGGGCAGCCTTCACCGTGGTCGGCGACGACGACCAGTCGATCTACGCCTGGCGTGGCGCCCGCCCGGAAAACCTGGCCCAGCTCAAGGATGATTTTCCCAGCATCAACATCATCAAGCTGGAGCAGAACTACCGTTCCACCAGCCGCATCCTGCGCAGCGCCAATACCGTGATCGCCAACAACCCACACGTGTTCGACAAGGCCCTGTGGAGCGACCACGCCATTGGCGAGGAAATCCGGGTGGTCCGCTGCCGCAATGAGGACACTGAAGCCGAGCGGGTCGCTACCGAAATCATCGACCGAAAACTGAAAAAGGGCCTTGGATTCCGGGATTTTGCGGTACTTTACCGGGGCAATCACCAGTCCCGGCTACTGGAGGTCAAACTTCAGGCTTACCAGATACCCTACCGGATCTCCGGAGGGCAGTCTTTTTTTGCCCGCAATGAAATCAAGGACGCCATGGCGTACCTGCGACTGCTGGTCAATCCGGACGATGACGCCGCTTTCCTGAGGGTGGTCAACGTGCCGCGGCGGGAGATCGGCCCCCGCACACTGGAACAGCTCAGCCATTATGCCCGCGCCCGCAACGTCAGTCTGTTCAAGTCTCTCGGTGACCTGGGGGCGGAAACCCACGTCACCGAGAAGGGCCTCGACCGTCTGAGGCGCTTCGCCCACTGGGTCCACCACACCTGCCAGCGGCTGCAGCAGGAGAACCCGATTCCGGTCATCAAACAGCTTTTCACTGACATAGAATACGAAGAATGGCTACACCAGCATGCCGGGTCGCCCAGGCAGGCTGAGCGGCGTATGGAAAATATCTGGTATCTGGTGGATTCGATTCAGCGCATGCTGGACGACGGCAAGGGCACCGCCGATGAAATGGGCATTGAGGACGCCATCAGCCGACTGATCCTGCGCGACCTCATGGAACAGCGGGAGGAAGAGGATGATAGCGACAAGGTCCAGCTGCTGACGCTGCATGCGTCCAAAGGTCTGGAGTTTCCTCATGTTTACATCATGGGCCTGGAGGAAGAAATCCTGCCCCACCGCAGCAGTATCGAAGAGGGCAATATCGAGGAAGAGCGGCGGCTGATGTACGTTGGCATCACCCGGGCCAGAGAAACCCTGACTCTGACCTTCGCAGCCCAGCGACGCCAGTACGGGGAAAAGCTGGAAACCATCCCCAGCCGATTCCTGGATGAGCTGCCGGAAGAGGATCTCAAACGCGAAGGCATGGGCGACCTGGACGCCGAAGCGAACCATGAAAAAGGTAAGGCCACGCTCAGCGCGCTGTTGGGGGACCTGGGTGGTCGATGATTGCGTCCGGCTCATCCCACCGGGAAAGCCCGCGTCGAACCGCTGACTTTCCGATCAACCCGGGCCAGGATCGCTACTGGACTTCGCTGACCATGTACTTGACCGCGTTTTTAATTTCTTCATCCGGGCAGCTTGAACAGCCGCCTTTGGCAGGCATCGCGTTGTAGCCGTTCAACGCGTGGCCGACCAATGTATCAATGCCCTTCTTGATCCGTGGCGCCCACTCATCCTTGTTGCCGAACACCGGCGCACCCGCAACACCGCTACCGTGACAGGCCTTACACACCGATCCATAGACTTCGTCGCCTGAACGGGGAGCACTGCTCGCTGCCTTGGGAGCTGCGGCGGTGGTGATGTCGCCACAGTCCTGCCCGTCAACACAGACTTCCGCCACCGGCGCGGTGCGCGCGCGGATATCGTCGTCAACATTGGCCATTGCCGAACTGGCAGTCAGGCCAGACAACACCAGAATGGTCGCCAGGATATTGATTATTTTCACGGTGCACCTCACTTCAGAGTGTTATGGAACCGGTGATTATGTTCTTTGCTGAGCACTGCCTGCGAGAGGGGAAGCAAACCTCACATCGTGCAAATTTTCAGCAAACCTGACCAAGGGTTCATTATTATGCCTTGCCCGCATTATAGCGGCTGGGGCTTGGCAGGCAACTCCCCGGTTCGAGGGGCGCCGTTGGCGCCTCCCCCTCTCCCCAGCCCTCTCCCGCGTCGGGGAGAGGGGGTTACTTGTGTGCAGGCTGGCAACATGGGGAGCATGTCAGACTGGCAACCTGAGTAACATGTCAGGCCGGGAGCCCGGGTGACAAATTCTGGACGCACAACTCGTACTGCCGGCCGTACGCCCCCCTCGTCCCTGGCGGGAGAGGGGGTTACTTGTGTGCAGGCCGGCAACATGGGGAGCATGTCAGACTGGCAATTTGAGTAACATGTCAGGCCGGAAGTCTGGTTGACACAAGTTCTGGCGGCACAACTCGTACTGCCGGCCGTACGCCCCCCTCGCCCCTGGCGGGAGAGGGGCCGGGGGAGAGGGGGAGCAGGCAACTC
>JASBRL010000001.1 GCA_030149475.1 Marinobacter sp. | reverse complement strand
AAGCAGTACCCCGGTTATGGCATCGCCCAGCACAAGGGATACCCTACGCCTTTGCACCTGGAGGCTTTGCTGCGCCTGGGTGCGACCCCCGAACACCGACAGTCATTCCGACCTGTGCGCGAGGCTATCGAACAGGTCGGCATGAACCAGACCAGCGCCCCTCCCGAACTGGCCTTTCGTACCGACTTGTTCGCAAATACCGATTGACAAAGGGCCCTCTGATCCTTAATATACGCGCACGTTGATCGGCGGTGTCGGTTGGCACGCAGTTTGAGCGGGTTTGTGGAGAGCGGGCGTTCTGGTAGCTCGTCGGGCTCCCCAACCCACGAAAGCCGAAGGGAGTCACCGACCTTCGGCTTATGAGCCCGACCCGGATGTCGTCTCGGTAGCTTGAAAGGTGAATACAGTTTGATGCGGGGTGGAGCAGTCTGGTGGCTCGTCGGGCTCCCAACCCACGAAAGCCGAAGGGAGTCACCGACCTTCGGTTTATGAGCCCGGCCCGGATGTCGTCTCGGTAGCTTGAAAGGTGAATATAGTTTGATGCGGGGTGGAGCAGTCTGGTAGCTCGTCGGGCTCATAACCCGAAGGTCGTTGGTTCGAATCCAGCCCCCGCTACCATATAAAAGAAAGGCATATCAGTTAGTTACTGGTATGCCTTTTTTGCTGTTGGAACGGCATAAAGTTCCTGTGACGTGTTGAGGCCCGTCTCTCTCGAGACATCCACGATTTTCATTTTGCGCTCGCCCATGCGCCTCTCAACGCTTGCCCGCAGGGGTTCTCCCTGAAAACCGGACTGCGTTGAGCCTTCCTGAAAGGCAACCAGCCTTCCTGCGAAGCCTCGCCTTGATTCCGGCTTTCAGGGAGCGCCAGACTTGCCAATAGATTTAATCAGTTCCCTAAACTATGCAGCAACGCCCCGGCGACAATTCACATGCTTAACTCCGACTGAATTTCCGTCCATAACTTTCTGTAGCTTGCAGCCGGATTGGATCGGGGGCTCAAGATTTCCAGGGGTAAGCCTTCCTCGCCCATTCGCTCGACGGCGCTAGAATAAGGGATCATCGCTTCCATATGCCGATCAAATAACTCTTGAGCTTGCTCGCAGAGTTCTCGGTGGAGTTTTTTACGGCGGTCAACGAGAGCGAAAAAAGGTCTTAGTTTTTTCCGGCCAAGTTTTTTATCACGAACAAAATCCCGAAACTGACGCCAACTATTCATAGAAAGCCAGGTCGGTACCAGCGGTACATAAACAACATCGGCCACCCTCAATACCTGCTCGGTAAGACGAGACTGGCCGGGTGGGCAATCCAGAACAACGAGGCTCGTTTCCTCCGCAAGAGGGGCAAGCATGGATTTCAATGGCAATGACCGTTCGTCTTCTTCGATACGGATATCAAGGTTACGGAAACTCTTGTGGGCTGGGATAAAATCCAGGCCGGGGTATACGTTCTCTTCAATGAACTCTGCAATGGGCACCTTGCCCTCCAGAAGCTTTGAAATCTTTTTTCCTTTCCCAGGCTCACCACTACACAGGTAGAAACTCGCAGCACCCTGGGAATCCAGGTCCCAAAGCAATGTCGAGCATCCACTCTTGCTGGCCAGATAGGCAATATTGACGGCGGAGGCGGTTTTGCCGACACCACCTTTCGGACTGTAAAAGGCGATTATTCTCATATGTCGGAAGTCTCCTTATATTACCTGCCAAAGTTTGCCGATGCAGTCGCCATTCTTTTACACGCATCGATTGCAACATACCAGCTAACCATTTTCTGGTAATCCGATCGGCCTTCTTGACGTCATAAGGCGCTGAACCAGCAAGAACATGGAGTAACAGACCGAACACCAAAATCAAAATTGAAAAATAGTTATGAGCAATGCCCTGTCGAATCATTGGGAATTTGAAGCGAGGATCTATTCACCGATACCAGACCCTGTCATACAACAGTAGAGAAAGTGACACATCGGCTTCACCTTGCTTCGCTAAAGTTCAACCAATTAGCAGGAACAAGGCCTATGACGTCTGCCACTACTCTATACGCCTTCGCAGCAGCTGCCAGCTTCTATCTTATCTTCAAAGCTCTGGTGAGGCTGCAGCTTTCACGAGCGAAACATCCCTCCCTACGGGGGCACAGCAACTGGTCACGGCGCGTTGCCCGTCTGGTGCCTTGCTTCAGCTACGATGAAGCAGGGTTCTACGGTAGTGACGGTGCGCCGCAGACGGTAGTGCAGCGACGCCGACAGGCGATTCAAGAATTGCAGACCAATGCCGAGACGCAGTGCGCCAAAACCCTCGCACAGTGCCGATCCATTCAGGACAGTGTTTCAGACGTGCGTTTTACCAGTCGCTACCGGGTGCCCTTTCCGTACAGCGAACAACTGCCGGACTGCTTCAAACTAGGCTCCATGGCCGAGGAAACCTGTGGCCCCCGGGTCCGGGACATGGATGGCAACTGGCGATATGACCTGTCCGGCTCTTACGGTGTTAATGTCTTTGGCTACGATTTTTATAAGCAATGCATGGATGAGGGTATTGCCAAAACACACGCCCTCGGGCCCGTTTTGGGCGCCTATCACCCGCTGATTTCCGAGAATGTTGAAATTATCCGCCAGGTTTCTGGGCTGGACGAGGTGTCGTTTCACATGTCCGGCACTGAAGCGGTTATGCAAGCGGTGCGGCTTGCGCGGTATCACACAGGCAAGACCCACCTGGTGCGTTTTTGTGGCGCCTATCACGGCTGGTGGGATGGTGTTCAGCCGGGCATCGGCAACACCCGTAAGGCCCGTGATGTTTACACACTGGCGGACCTGAGCGAACAAGCCCTGCACGTACTGCGTACCCGCAAAGACATCGCTTGCGTGCTCGTCAATCCATTACAGGCCTTCCATCCCAACAGCGATGCGCCGTCAGATACCGCGCTGGTTGCCAGCGACCGCACAAACGGTTTCGACAAGCAGCGTTACACCCGCTGGTTATCTCGTTTACGGGAGGTATGCAGCGAACGCGGCATAGTCCTGATTTTCGATGAGGTTTTTACCGGTTTCCGGCTGGCCTATGGGGGTGCCCAGGAGTTCTATGGCATTCAAGCCGACCTGGTGACCTACGGAAAAACCCTGGGTGGCGGCCTGCCCGTTGGCGTATTAGCGGGAGGCCATTCGTTGATGCGGCGCTTCAAGAATGACCAGCCAGTCAACGTTTCGTTTGCCCGCGGCACTTTCAACTCCCACCCCTACGTGATGGGTGCGATGAACGCATTCCTGAAGCGCATAAGGCAACCCGATATCCAGCAGCAGTTTCAGAATTCAGAAAGCCTCTGGAGTTGTCGTGTCGCCCGATTCAACCAACGTCTTGAAAGCGAGGCATTGCCGCTGCGCATTACCAACATCCATTCGATTCTGTCGGTGCTTTACACCCGGCCGAGCCGATACAACTGGATGTTCCAATTCTATCTACGGCAGGCAGGGCTTGAATTGAGCTGGACTGGCACGGGCCGGCTAATTATGAGTTACAGCTTTACCGAAGCAGACTTTGACGAGGTGATTGAGCGGTTTGTCATCGCAGCCCAACAGATGCAGGCGGATGGCTGGTGGTGGCAAAGCGCGGCTCTGACTGACAAGGCAATCAAGCGACAGTTCCTGGTTGACATGCTGTCAGCCCGATTCCCAATCCTGAAAGGCAGGTTGTCCGGCCCACTAACGACACCACGACACGAAACCCGTTCCGGCACAGTGGCGGATCAGGACCAACACCCCGAAAAGGTGGGTTGAGTATGACGATGCAATGGCACAACAACAGCGAACTGCAGTTCCGCTCGGATCTGAAATCGGAGTTTGACCGTTTTATCAGCCAGCAGGCGGCGCGCTTTGATCCCGAAGACTGCCTGCGGATCGATCCCCACTGCCACGACCACAACAGCGACGTACCTGATGAGCTCTGGGGCAGGATCCTGCGCCTGCCAGAAACCTGGCTGAAAACCAAGAATCTGGTAAAAGTGCTCGGTCAGAACGGCTGTTCTGTGGTTACCGTCACCAACCACAACAATGCCAGGTCCTGCTGGGCGCTCCAGGACAAGGGCGTCGATGTACTGGCTGGCTGCGAATTCACCTGTTTCTTTCCCGAGTACGATTTATTTATTCACGTCCTGACCTACGGCTTCACCCGCGAACAGGAAGTTGTCCTGAATCAAAAGCGCCAGAATATATACGACTTCCTGAGCTACGCCTCCCGTCACTACATCCCGGTGATCCTGCCTCATCCGCTTTACCTTTATAGCCGCAACGACCGAATTGACCTGTGTCTTTTCGAAAAACTGGCGGTGATGTTCTGGCGCTTCGAGGTTCTGAACGGTCAGCGTGATTTGTGGCAAAGCGTGCTGACACTAAACTGGGTGCAAAGCATGACACCGGATCATATACGCGACTGCGCCCGGAAGCATGACCTGAACCCTGCAGATTTTGGGGTCGATCCTGATCAGCCCAAAGTGGTCACTGGCGGTTCTGATGATCACACCGGTATCTTTGCCGGTCTTTGCGGTTCACAGCTTTACGTACCTGATCTGCAAAAGCGGCTAAAAACCGAAAAGGCTTCGGATTTGGCTCTGGAAGCTCTGCGCAACGGCCAAGTGGCCCCCTTCGGCACCGTAGGAGAGAATCAGAAACTCAACATTGCCTTGCTGGATTACTTTTCCCAGGCTGTCACCAAGCTCAGGGATCCCGGGATGCTCCGCATCCTACTTCATCGCGGATCAACCTGGGACAAGGTGGGCTGTTTCGTAGTGGCCAACCTGTTTCTGGAAATGCAGAAACACAAGAAAACCATGAAGTTCTTTTCGTTCATTCACGACGCGCTTCAGGGAAAGAAACCCACAAGGTTTCTGAAATGGCAGGCTACGAAGGACTACAAGTTCTGCATCGCCCAATTAGAAAGAATTGCCGACAGCAAACGCAACAATCCCGATGCATTTGTTGACACCGTCAACGACAGTATCGGCGAACTTTTCAACCACCTGAATCACCTGATCGCTAGCCGGATCCGCAAAACGCTGGACAAGAACCAGGGCTCCGACCTGAAGGATTTCTCCACAGAAGAGCTGACCCGGAAGCTGGAAATTCCCAGCCAGTTAACGTCGCTGTTTCTTGGCGACGGCAAGCGCCAGGACAACATGAGCAATGTCAATCTTGCCGAGGCGTTGGACAGCCTGTCCTTTCCAGTACTGATCAGTACGGTGCTGGCCGGCGCTACCCTGGCCTCCACGCGGGCGCTTTACCAGAATCGGGACCTGCTCAACCGGTTCGCCCGGAAACTGGGAAGAAACGAGCATTCCCGCCGGGCGTTATATCTCACTGACACGCTTCTGGACAAAAACGGCGTATCAACGTCGCTCAGCTGCAAGCTCAAGGAAATCAAACGCACCCACCTACCGATTGATTTCCTGATTTGTCATCCGGAGGCCGAGCCAGAACGCCATCTTCATGTGGTCAAGCCCGTCGGCGACATCGACTTGCACCCGTTCGGGGAGCAGACCCTGCAGGTGCCGGACGTCATGGAAATTGCCCGAATCTTTTACGAAGGCGGCTATGACCGTATTGTCTGTTCAACCGAAGGCCCTATGGCACTGGTCGCGTTGTTCCTTCAGCAAATGTTCAACGTGCCCGGTTATTTCTTCATGCACACGGACTGGGTTGATTTCATAACCCACACCACCAACCTGAACCAGCATGAACGCGATCGCGTCCGCCGCCTGATGCGTGCGCTCTACAATCGGTTTGACGGAGTATTCGTGCTTAACAGAGAGCACAGAGACTGGCTGACCGGCCATGAAATGCAACTGCCGGATGACCGGGTATTCCTGACCGCGCACCACACCACGCCGAGAGATTTGCAAGTACAACCGGTTCGCAAGGCAGATCTGATCCCAGGCGCCAACGACCAGACTCCGATGCTTTTCGTTGCGTGCCGGCTCAGCAGGGAGAAGGGCATTTTCGACTTGCCTGAAATCGTCAGAAAAGCGCGCCTGTCGATTCCGGACCTGAAAATCGTCGTTGCCGGTTCGGGCCCTGCCAGCGAGGATCTTGAGCAACAAATGCCGGATGCGATGTTTGTTGGTTGGCAAGCCGCGGAACAACTGGCTTCTCTCTATCTTGGGCTGGATCTATTCGTGTTTCCCTCGCGCTTCGACACTTTCGGCAACGTACTTCTTGAGGCCTTGACTCACCGCTTGCCCGCAGTGGCCTACAACTGCAAAGGACCAAAAGACATTATTGAGCATAAGGTTAGCGGCTATCTGGTTGAGGACATTGACGAAATGGCCGAGGCCATCGCGGACTTCTTCGGTGATCCTGACAGGAGAAGTGCCATGGCAGAAAATGCCCGCAAGCGAGCAACGAGCTTCCAGGCAGAACCCATCATGCGACAGTTTGTTTCGGATCTGGGCCTGGATTATCCGCAGCGGGTTCACGTTGAAGCGACGGTCGCTTAATGAGGCCCGAGTATAAAGCAAAGCCACGTTTAACCGCCGGTGAACAACTGAACTTCCTGCTGACCAACCGCTTACCCCGGCGCTGGCTGACATTGTTCGTGGGCTGGTTCAGCCGACTTGAGAGCCCGACGCTGACCAGGATCTCGATTGCCGTCTGGCAGTGCTTTGCGGATGACCTCCGGTTGCAGGACGCTCCCTCCCATCACTTTCGCAGCTTGCAAGAGTGCTTTACACGCCGACTAAAACCCGAATTGCGGCCCGTAGACAACAGATCAGAAGTCGTTACTAGTCCCTGCGATGCGATTGTCGGAGCCTGCGGTCGAATTGACGGTAGCCGCTTGTTCCAGGCGAAGGGCTTCCCCTACACCCTTGAAGATCTGATTCCGGACGCCGAGCTGGCAGCGCGTTATCGCAACGGCCATTTTGTAACCCTGCGACTGAAATCCAGTATGTACCACAGGTTTCATGCGCCGGTGAACTGTCGCATCCGCCAGGTGAATTATGTCTCCGGGGATACCTGGAACGTGAACCCGATTGCCCTTAAAAAGGTCGAGAAATTGTTCTGCAAAAACGAACGGGCGGTTCTTGAACTGGAGTTTGGTTGTCCCGAGTACAGCCTGACGTTAGTGCCGGTTGCCGCCATTCTGGTGGCCAGCATGAAGTTCCATTTTCTTGAGGAGCCGCTGGACTTGAGATACCGAGGTTCCAATCTGATCCGCTGTGATGCGACGTTGAAAAAAGGCCAGGAAATGGGCTACTTCCAGCACGGCTCCACCATCATTGTCTTTGCTTCAGAGCAATACAGACTCAGCCCGGAAATTGATGAAGGCCATCTCGTGAAAGTGGGAGAAGCACTGCTTTCAGGTCACCCTTTGTTGGATCAACCTTTGCAAACCCCTGACCTTTCCGAAGAACCCACTGCGACACTCGATGTGTAAGGAAGCTGGCATGACCTTTTTTGAGGAATTACAAAAACAACGATGGGACGATCACCGCTACTATCACCACAACCGGATCAACCAACTCCTGCACCTTTTAAGTGCCAGCTGCTTTCTGGTCAGCTATGTGCTGGTATTTTTCCATCCAGCGGCCGCCGCCCTGGTGGGCTGGCTACTAGCCATGACACTACGCCAGACCGGTCATTTTTTCTTCGAGCCCAAGAGCTATGATGAGGTGAACAAAGCCAGTCACGACTACAAAGAAAGTGTGAAAGTCGGCTACAACCTGAATCGAAAGGTTGTACTGCTTTCGATCTGGGCCCTGACACCGGGTGCTATTTACCTTAGCCCGAACCTTCTCGGGCTGCTAACACCGGCTAAAGATATGAACGGCTTCGTTAGCAACACGGCCTTGGTATGGCTCTTTATTGGCTTGGGGGCGGTGCTCTTTCGGACCGTTCACCTGTTCAAATTGCAAGGTGTACAGTCAGGGTTGGTCTGGATGACCAAAATCCTCACGGATCCGTTTCACGACATCAAGATTTATCAGAAAGCGCCTTACTACATCCTAAAGGGTGAGTTGTACGACAAGATGGAGGACTGGTACGAAGATCTGCCGCTGGACAACAAAAGTTCGGGGTCTGTTCGCTAAGCGACTAACTTGCAATCGCCCGTGTTTCAGCACACGGCCTGCCCAGCCGCCACCCCGGAGGCCCACGCCCACTGAAAATTATGCCCGCCCAGGTGGCCGGTCACGTCTACTACCTCGCCGATAAAGAACAACCCCGGGTGGTCGTTGGCAGCCATGGTACGGGATGATAACTGGCGGGTGTCGACGCCGCCCAGAGTGACTTCGGCCGTGCGATAACCTTCGGTTCCGGCGGGTTTGAGCGTCCAGGTGTTGAGGGTTTTCGCGACCTGGTCAAGGTCCGGGTTCCTGTAGCCCTGCAGGGGGCCGAGCCACCGGTGAAGGTCGTTGAAGGCGTCGGCGAATCGCCGTGGTAGTGTCTGTTGGAGGTAGCCCGCGACGGTGGTCCCGGGCTTGCTTTTCCGCAAGGTGTACAGGTCTTCGCGTGCGTTTTGTCCGGGCAGGAGGTTGATGCTCAGGGCGTCTCCGGGGCGCCAGAAGCTGGAAATCTGGAGCATGGCCGGGCCGCTTAATCCCCGGTGGGTGACCAGCATGGGCTCACGAAAGTGCTCACCGTTACAGGTCGCTTCCACCTGGCAACTGATGCCTGAAAGCGACGCAAGATGAGCTTTCAGTTCCGGATGAAGGGTGAACGGCACCAGTCCGGCCCGGGTTGGCAAAACCCGCAGGCCAAACTGTCGTGCCAGTTCATAGCCCAGTCCTGTCGCGCCCATGGTCGGGATCGACAGCCCGCCAGAGGCCACGACCAGTGATCGACAGCGCAGGCTGCCCAGAGTCGATGTCAACAGATAGCCGTCGGCAAGGTTGCTGACCTGGTGAATCCTGGTTTCCAGTTCGATGGTCACGCCTGCCCAGTCGCATTCGGTCAGCAGCAGGTTGAGAATGTCCCTGCTGCTATGACGGCAAAACAGTTGGCCGGCCGCCTTTTCCTCATGCTCGATGCCATGGCGCTCGACCAGTTCCAGGAAGTCCTGCGGCGTATAGCGTTTCAGTGCGGAAATGCAGAATGCCGGATTGGCCGACAGGAAGTTAGCCGGTGTGCTGTTGAGATTGGTGAAATTGCAGCGTCCTCCACCGGACATCAATATCTTTTTGCCGGGCTTGTTGGCGTGGTCAATGACCAGTACGCGCTTCCCCCGATAGCCTGCCGTGGCTGCGCACATCAACCCGGCGGCGCCGGCGCCGATGATAATCGTATCGTACTGAGTAATCATTGCGCCTCATCGCCGGTGAAATCAGGCGAGCAGGATACAGCGTTTCGCGGTGTTCGACTATTCGCCTAAAGGGCCCGACACGTTTATAGTGTATACATATTCTGAGTTGTGGTGCCGCTGTCTGAAGGGTTCAAACTGTTATGACAGGGCATGCCAGAACGCACTTGATCCGCTCCAGATAGGACCTCGTTGGTGTTAAGGATGCGAATGACTGCTGTACAGGCGACGGATTGAACCATGACAGATGCAGCCGGGCAGAAGCCGTTTCGCTCAATCAACCGGACGTTGTTCCATCAGGTCATTGTCACGGCGGTTATCGCCGTCATCGTGGTTTCTCTGTTGCAGGCCTACGGGGTCTACCGGGCTGAAGCGGATCAGTCCCGAAATCTGCGGGATACCCTGTCCCGGAGCTATATCCCATCGCTGGGGCTGGCGCTGAAAAAGTCAGACATCGACGATATCAGGCAGCAACTGAGCAATATCGTCGCCTATCCGGACATTGCCGGCGTCGTTCTGACAGGCGCTCCGGGGACCGTGCTCCGGGCGGGCCTGCCCGGCGACGCGGTTGATGTAAGTTTGCCTGTAATCGCGCCGTCAGACGCGGGTGAAACGATAGGGGATCTGTCCGTTTACTTCGACTGGGGGGTGATTCGCCATCGGATCATTTCCCGTGCATTGCAGGATGTGCTGATCTTTTCGGTTTTTGCGCTGCTGTTTTGTGTTGTTATTTATCGTTCGCTTCAACGCCGACTCCGCCGCCCGTTGCAACAGATTGTCCGCTATAGCCAGCAGCTTTCGCCCCGTCAGTATGTCGAGCCGCTGGTAATCAGTCGACCCGAGCGGGCCGGCAACGATGAGATTGACCTGGTGTTGCAGGGGTTCAGCAAACTCGGGGATGGCATTAACCACTATGTACGGGAGCGTGACCTGGCGATGGAGGCGCTGGCCCGGGAACGGGATCAACTCGATGCACGCGTGCGGGAGCGAACCGAAGAGATCCGGCGCATCAATAACTATCTGGAAATGCTCTCCCGGCTTTCGATGTCGATGGTTGATCTGGAACCCTCGCGGCAGCACATCGCCATGCATGAAGCGTTGGAGGAACTGGCCACCAAAGTGGATGCCCGGGGCTGCGGCATAGCGGCGTTCACGGAGGAGGGCGGCTGGCGCTGGCGATTTGTCTGGCGCGCGCCGGGGGTTGATTCGGTGTTCAGTGACGACAGCCAGCTGGCCGGGCTGAATCGTCAACGGGGCTGGTCTGTCGACGAAAACAAAACCTTGCCGGATACCATACTGTGTGCCCATCAGAGCGACCATCATGGCTATGTCCTCGCCTTCTTTGACGCGTCGCGCAAGTTAAATGCGGCCGTTGAGCGTCGATTACTGCAGATGACATCGGAAGTGTTTTTCAAGCTGATTGAGCGCTGGCGCAATCAGCGGGAACTGGAAAACAGTCGGCGGGAGTTGTTCCATCTGTCGCGTACCGATCACCTGACGGGGCTGGCCAACCGGCGCTACTTTGATGAAGCCAAGCTCATAGAAGGTCGCCGCGCCCAGCGCTCAGGCGGGCCGGTGTCGGTGCTGATGATCGATGTGGACTTTTTCAAAGCCTATAACGATCTGTACGGGCACGGCCGGGGTGATGACTGTCTGGTCCAGTTGGCCGCTATTTTGGGGCATTACTGCCGTCGGGCCGGAGAATTGCCGGCCCGCCTGGGGGGCGAGGAGTTTGCCATCCTGTTACCTGAACACGACATTGAAAGTGCCCGGGATGTGGCGGAGCGGGTACGTTGCGCGGTTGCCGACCTGGGGATTACTCACGAGGGATCACCGCTGAACTACGTCACCGTCAGTATTGGTTGTGCCACCTGGAGTGGCGATCAGCGAGCAATACCGGTCCACGTCATTTTTGAGACCCTGATGACGGACGCTGACCGGCGTCTGTACGAAGCCAAGAATGCAGGCCGAAACTGTGTGGTCGCGCAAGTCGCCCGCACATCCGAGCAGACGCCGTCCGGCTGATTCGCTCACTGCCGGGCCTTTGCCGTGTGGTCATGCGCCCCCGTTGCGTCAGATCCGGATGGTGCCGGACAGGTAGAAGCAACCCTGGCCAGCGATGCGCACGCGCTCCCCGTGCAGGCTGCAAGCCAGCACGCCACCCCGTTCGGACAGCTGACGGGCCATCAGTTCCGGGCGCTGGAGAATGCCCGCCCAGTAAGGAGTGAGCGCGGCGTGTATGGAGCCAGTGACCGGGTCCTCGTCAATGCCGGCGCCGGGGGCAAAATATCGGCTGACGAAGTCACAATCGTCTCCCGGTGCGGTCACGATCACCCCCTGATTGCCAAGCTGCCTGAGCGCCTGCATGTCCGGCTGTGCCTGTCTCACCTGGGACTCCGTGGCCAGTACTACCAGATAATTGGTGTCGTTGGGTACCTGGTAGCAGCGTCCCGGGGCTTCCGGCAGGGCCTGGCCCAGTAGCACCGGGGTGTCTGTCTCGCGTATCGCCAGTTTGGGGAAATCAAGCTCCAGCCAGTCATCGGCCCGTTTCCGTACGCCCAGCAGGCCGCTCCGGGAGCGGAAGTGAACCGTGTCGCCGGGCCAGTCCAGTTCATTGAACAGAACCCAGGCGCTGGCAAGTGTGGCGTGGCCGCACAAGGGTACTTCGATCGTCGGGGTGAACCAGCGGAGGTGAAAGTCAGCCTCTGCATCGTCGGGTTCAGGTACCAGAAACGCGGTTTCAGAGAGGTTGTTCTCCTGCGCGATGCGTTGCATCAGCGAGTCCTCCAGCCAGCTTTCCAGAGGCACGACTGCAGCCGGATTACCGGCGAAAACGCGATCGGCAAACGCGTCAATCTGATAAAGGGGAAGAGTTGTCATAACAGTTCTCCAACGTTGGTAACGGCAGTTCGCGAACCGCATATGATCGGGTGACACGCTTGAGCGCTTCTGGTAGCACCTGATCGTGCCGCGAAAAAAGCCAGCTCGTCTGGGCTGTAAAGATGAACCTGCCCGGGCCGGGCTTTGAAGGTCAGTACCCAGTGGCCGGGGGCTGTTTCCGAGACGGAATAACCCAGCAGACTCAGTTGACGGCTGATGGTTTCCAGGTCGTGGGGTATGAGTTGGCCGTCCCGGAAAGGCGCCAGGCCCAGCACATCATTGTAACGGCCGGCAGGTCGGACCAGACCCTGTGACTGGCTGATTCTGTCCATGGTAATGCCTCCGTATCTGATGAGGCATCAGTGTGCGCGGCCGGGCATGTGCATAACAGAGTCAGCTGGTCTGGTTTTGAACCGGTACAGCAAGCGCTCCGCTATAACTGTGTTGGTCGATTCAGGCGTAAACTGTACTCACGCGTCAGGCAACTACTCTGGCAGGATAATGGTATGGGCATTCTCTACAACCGTGTTGCCGAACAGATTCAGTCGCTCATTCGCGAAGGTGTATACCGCGAAGGGGAGCGGCTGCCCGGCGTACGGGTGCTGAGTCGCCAGTTCGGGGTCAGTATCTCAACGGTATTGCAGGCTCATCAGACTCTGGAAAACCGCGGCTATCTCGAAGCCCGGGAGCGCAGTGGCTATTTTGTCAGGCTGCCAAGGGTCAATACCCCGGTGCCGGCCATGGCGAGGTCCCGCTCCCGTCCGGCACCGGTCAGCGCGCGGGATATGGCCGTTGATCTGTGCTCACAGGACCAGCAGCGCATGGTGCCGCTGGCGGCAGCGGTTCCCCATGCGGACTTCCTGCCATTACGACAGATTCAGCAGGCGTCGCTATGGGCCGCTCGCCAGGGCCTGGACGTGCTCGACTATTCCTTCCCGGGCAAACTGGTGTATCGACGGCAGCTCGCCCAGCGGATGACGGCACTCGGCGTGCCGGTGGTGCCGGACGAGATACTGGCCACCAACGGTGCCCAGGAAGCGATTATTCTCGCCTTGCGCGCTATCACCGTACCCGGGGATATTGTTGCCGTTGAGTCGCCGTCGTTCCCCGGTATTCTGCAGGCTCTGGAAATTGCCGGGCTCCGGGCGCTGGAAATCCCGGTGCACCCGACCGACGGCCTGAGCCTGGAAGGTCTGCAGATGGCTCTTGAACAGTGGCACGTCAAAGCCTGTGTGGTGGTCACCAATCACAGCAACCCGATGGGCGCCCGGATGGCGGATAGCCGCAAGCAGCAGTTGGTCGCTATGCTTGAGCAGGCCGGTGTGCCGTTGATCGAGGACGACATATACGGCGACCTGCCCCACACCGGTGAACGTCCGCGTCCGGCCAAAGCCTTTGACCGCACAGGCAACGTCATTTACTGCAGCTCATTCTCCAAAACCATTTCACCCGGACTGCGTCTGGGCTGGATCGTTGCCGGTCGCTATCAGGCGGAGGTACATCAGCAAAAATACTTTTCCAACCTGGCAACGGCCTCGCTGCCACAACTTGCCGTCGCCCGGTTCCTGGAGCAGGGTGGCTACGACCGGTATCTGAGAACGGTTCGTCAACGTTATCTGGAGGCGACCGAACGGCTGCGTGCGGCGATTGGTCGTGATTTCCCCGAGGGTACGGCTGTCAGTCAGCCCCAGGGCGGATTTGTGCTCTGGGTGGAGCTGCCCAACCGGGCCTCTGGCACCGAAGTGTTCCGGCGCGCCCGGGAGGAAGATATCAACGTTGCGCCGGGTCGCATGTTTTCTACCACCGACAAGTTCGAGCATTTTCTTCGCCTTAACGGTGCCAATCCCTGGAGCGAGCGCATTGAGCGCGCAGTCCAGCGACTAGGCCAGTTGACCGCCGAGGTGGCCGGTCGGCCGATGTAAATGGTCCCATGTTATATCCTGTCGTATTTGCCTACTATGGAGACTATGGGTGAACCTGTCCGGCGGTCGTATCCGGGCCGGACGGTGAGAAAAACAACAGTCAATCCAGGAGGCCAGTATGAGTTCGATCTACGATTCCGGGCTGGAACCGGTCAATGCCAATTACGCCGTGCTGTCACCACTCGATTTTATAGCCCGCACCGCCAGTGTTTACCCGGACTATCCGGCGGTGATTCATGGCTCCATCCGTTATACCTGGCAGCAGACCTATGAGCGTTGCTGCCGGCTTGCGTCGGCTCTTACCAGGCGAGGAATCGGCAGGGGAGATACGGTGGCAGCCATGCTCCCCAACATTCCGGCAATGCTGGAATGTCATTTCGGTGTGCCGATGACCGGTGCGGTGCTCAACGCCCTTAATATTCGTCTGGACGCCGAAGCCATCGCATTCATGCTCGGGCACGGCGAGGCCAGCGTGATTATTGTCGACCGTGAATTCGGTGGCGTTATCCGGGATGCGATCAGCCGTCTGGACAATCCACCGCTGGTGATTGATGTGGATGACCCGGAATACGGAGAAGGCGAAGCCACCAGTGATATTGACTATGAGGCTTTCCTGCAGGAAGGCGAAGCGGACTTTGCCTGGAGTTACCCGCCCGATGAGTGGAACGCCATCTCCCTGAGCTACACCTCCGGCACCACTGGCAACCCGAAAGGCGTGGTCTACCATCACCGGGGGGCGTTCCAGAATGCCATCGGTAATCAGGCCGTCTGGGGTATGAAGCAGCATCCGGTTTATCTCTGGACGTTGCCCATGTTCCATTGCAATGGCTGGTGCTTTCCCTGGACGGTTACCGCCATGGCAGGCACCCATGTGTGCCTGCGCAAAGTGGACCCGGTCAGAATTCTCGAGCTGATTGACGAACACCGGGTGACGCATCTGTGCGGCGCGCCTATTGTCCTTAATGGCCTGTTGAATGTTCCGGAAAAGGACCGGACCGCCATTGACCATGAGGTCCACGCGATGACAGCCGGCGCCGCACCGCCCGCTCAGGTGATCGGGGCGATTGAAGAAATGGGCATCAGGATTACCCATGTCTACGGTCTGACCGAGAGTTACGGTCCGGTGACAGTGTGCGCCTGGAAATCGCGCTGGGACGATCTGCCTCTGGACGAACGGGCCAGTTACAAGGCCCGCCAGGGGGTTCGTTATCACACCCTGTCGGGGGTGATGGTGGGAGATCCCGACACCATGGAGCCGGTGCCGAAGGATGGCGAGACCATCGGCGAGATTTTCCTGCGTGGCAACACCGTGATGAAGGGCTATCTGAAGAACCCCAAGGCCACTGAAGAGGCATTCCGGGGCGGCTGGTTTCACACTGGCGATCTGGCTGCCTGGCATCCGGATGGGTACCTGGACATCAAGGATCGTCTCAAGGACATCATCATTTCCGGGGGCGAGAATATCTCGACCATCGAGGTAGAGGGTGTGATCTATCGCCATCCTGCGGTTCTGGAAGCGGCTGTTGTGGCAAGCCCCGATGAAAAATGGGGAGAGACACCCTGCGCGTTTGTCACGCTGAAACCGGATGGCCCCGAGGTGACCGAGCAGGAGCTGATTCGCTTCTGTCGCGAGAAGCTGGCAGGCTTCAAGGTGCCGAAGAAGATTGTATTTTCTGATCTTCCCAAAACCTCAACCGGAAAAATTCAGAAATTCGTGTTGCGGGAGGAGGCGAAAAAACTGAACCAGAACACCTCTGATTGACTCTACCGGCGATTCCGGCTGGCCCGTCCGCCCACATGCGGGTCACTGTCGGCCAGTTTGGCCCGCAATGACTGATCGAACCGTAAAAAAACGTGGGCAACGTTCAGCCAACCTGACTATGATGAACCTTACAACTGAAGCGACTGCTTTAAGCGTGTACTGATCCGTTCCCGAGGCTCTTCCGGTCAAGGCCTGAAGCACCCGGGGACTGGTCAGCACGTCCTTGACGGACAGGCAGTTGCATTCACCCGGTAACAATCATCAGGAGGCTGTTATGTCTCTCAGTTCAACGCCGGACGGTGTTTCGGTCGCTCCCCGTCACCTCACCTTTGACGTCGCTGACGATCTCAAGACGCTCTGGTTCGGGAATGATGTCTTTCGCACGGCTTTTTTCAATGCTTTGTCGTTACAGTTCCCCGAAGGTGAGCAGCAGTTTATCGATGCTGTGCGTCTCTACCGTGACCGGATTGATGACCCCAAGCTGGCTGCGGAAATTCGCGGTTTCATAGGTCAGGAGGCTCTGCACAGCCGGGAGCATCGCCATTACAATGAAGCGCTGAAGGCGCGTCAATACGATGTGGACGCTATAGACCGGCGCTTTAACAGGCACATGAAGTGGGTCAAGAAACTGCCTCCCAGTCGGCAACTTGCGGGTACGTGCGGGGCCGAACACTATACCGCGGTTCTCGCAAACGCCATCCTTCGCCATCCTGAATGGATGGATGATGCGGCCCCGACCATGAGGCGGCTGTGGCGCTGGCACGCTATTGAGGAAACCGAGCATAAATCGGTGGCGTTTGATGTGTATCGTCACTGCGTCGGTAATGAGCGACTCCGCCGTGTGGTTTTTCTGTTTGTCACCTTCAATTTTTTCAAGTTCACCTTCCTGAACACATGTAGCCTGCTTAAAAGCGAAGGCAAACTGTGGAGCGTGTCGACCTGGCTTGGTGGGCTCAATTTCCTGTGGGGCAAGCCGGGTGTGCTGCGAGCATGCGTTCCGGAGATTCTGGCGTACTTCCGCAAGGACTTTCACCCCTGGCAGCAGGACAATCGACGGCTCCTCGAAGCGAGCTTGTCCGAGTTGGACGTCAATGGAACCCGGGCTTAGTCTGATTTTTGTAACGCAGTGGTCCCCGACTGTAATATTTTGTTGTGTGGGGCTGCCGTGCGCTGAAATCCTCCTCGTTATGTGGTAGTTCTAGTGATCACACTACAATAAGAAAGGTGACCACCTTGAACGGTGCGCCCAACGATGGAGACCTTCTATGCGCGTCGGTTTAATCGTCGATTCAGCGTGTGATATTCCTCACGAATTCAGTCGTAAATACGGTATCTTCGTTTTGCCGGTAACGGCCAAAATAGATGATCAGACCTATGTCGACGACCATGACCCGGTTAAAACCGACGACTTCTATCAGAGCGGCCTGTTGCAAAAGGGGCATCACGCCGAAACCGAAGCGTTTTCAGCCAAACAGATCCACGATCTGTTCATGGACAAGATTGTGACCAACTACGATGTGGCCATCTGTGAAACGGTTACCAAGGCCCGTAGTCTGATTTTCCAGAACGCCACTGAAGCCATGAACACGGTCATGGCCCATTATCGTGATGTTCGCGCTGCGGCTGGCGTGGAGGGCGGTTTTTCCATGCGGGTGATCGACAGCAAGCAAATTTTTGCCGGTCAGGGCCTGCTTGCGGCCCATACCCAGAAGCTCATTGGGCAGAAACTGACCAAGAATGAGCTGCGACATCAAGTGGACACCTTTACCGACAAGATCTACACCTGCGTTATTCCCCGCGACCTGCATTACATCCGGGAGCGTGCCCGCGCTCGCGGCGATAACAGTGTTTCAGCGGTCGTGGCGTTTCTGGGCAAGGCGCTGAACATTACCCCGGTTATTTTCGGGCGGGGGGCCAATGGCAAGCCAGCAGCCAAGACCCGCAGTTTCGAGGCGTCCGTCGAGAAAGTCATGACCTATGCGGTTGGCCGGGTCGAGGCCGGTTTGCTGACGCCTTATGTCTGTCTGTCCTGTGGTCTGTCATGGGAAGACATTGAGCGCCTTCCCGGCCTGGATCGCTTGCGGGAGATGTGCGACAAGAACGGCGTCGAGTTGCTGATCTCCCAGATGGGCATCACCAGTACCATTTATATCGGCCCGGGTAGCCTGTGCCTGGCTCTGGCGGCGGAACCGCATAAATTCGCCGATTACCAGTAACCCGCCGTACCGCCAACCGCGATGGTTCCGTGGGAGGCCGTATGCGTCGAATGGCGTTTCCGCAAGAGATACCCCGTTGAAGTCAGCACTGGCCGTTTTTCTTGAGCGCCGGGTGTTTTGGGACAAGTCCAGCCAACTGCCTTCGTGTTAGTCTCGCAAGACAATCCCCTCAAGCTGGCAGGATCGGATCATGACGGATGGCTACACGGATATCGCCCGGGCGCTGCTTGAGCAGCATGTTAGGCATGAGCTGAATGCTCTCAAGGGCGCCAGACTGCGCAAGTTCCTTTCGACGGAAGTCGATGAATTGTTCACTGTCATGAAGACGCTCACGCTGAACCGGGTAACGTCGGTTGATCGCATTATGGGTGTGATTCGCCGGACCGTTATGGAGATGGAACTGGACGGCGGAATCCCTGAGCTGGCGGGTGAGATGGCCCTGGCGGTGATGCAGTCGCCGGCTCAGGCCGATACCCGTCTTGGCGATATTTTTGATCGTGAGCAGGCGTCCGCTTTCGTGGAAGAAGCGCTGGAACTCCGCGAGCATCGCCGGCGCCTGATCAGTGAGATAATGGCCCATCCGGTCTATCAGGAACTGGTGTCGAACGTGGTGTACCACGGGCTGGTCAACTACCTGTATGAAGACAACCTGATCACCAGGAGTGTGCCGGGCGTTGGCTCGATGATGAAGTTCGGCAAGCGCATGGCCAACCGTGCGGTGCCGGGCCTCGATGAAACGTTCGAGCGCCGGCTGAAAGTCTGGTTGTCTGACAGCCTGCCGGGGCTGATCAGTCGCAGCGAGGAATTCCTGCATAAGGCGCTTTCTGACGAAGAAATAAGAGACAGCGTGATGGCCGCCTGGGTCTCGGTCGAAGACCGGACTATTGCCGACCTGCAGGCCGGTCTGGGCGAAATTCAGTTGCAGGAATTCGTGGTGCTCGGCTACGAATTCTGGCTGCGCTTCCGGAATACACCGTATTTTGAAGGCTGTGCCCGGGCCGTGGTTGAACATCTGTTTGAAAAGTATGGTGAATTGCCTCTGGTTGAGTTGCTCGGCGACGTGGGCGTCAGTGAGGCGGTGGTCAAACGTGAGCTGGAATCCCAGCTGGTACCGCTGGTGGACGTGTTGCGGGAGGAGGGGTATCTTGAAGCCCTGATTCGCCGCCGGCTGGAACCTTTCTATCGATCAGCAGCGGTGCGCAAACTGACTCAGTCAGACGGATAAGCCGTTGTCTGGTGATCGGGAGATCAAATAATGCTGTCCGCAGACGTGCTCTGGACCTACACGCTGGCTATTTCTTTGCTCACGCTGACGCCGGGCGTGGATACCTTGCTGGTGGTTCGAAACACCGCCCGTGGCGGGTTAAAAGACGGGTTGACCAGTAGCCTGGGTATTTGCAGTGGGCTGTTTATTCACGCCAGCCTGTCGGCTGTCGGCATTTCCCTGATTCTGGTTCAGACAGCGTGGGCATTTTCCGCCCTGAAGTGGGCCGGTGCGGTCTATCTGGTCTGGCTGGGGCTGAACAGCCTTCGGCAGGCTCTGAAGTCTGGCGAGCCCGCTGCCCGGACAGTGGTTCGGCCGGCCACTGGCTTCAGCTACAGGCGCGCGCTCCGGGAAGGCCTGCTGTCCAATGTACTGAACCCGAAAACCGCCCTGTTCTATATGGCGTTTCTGCCGCAGTTTATTGACCCGGCGGGGTCCGCGTTTGTTCAGTCCCTGGCGCTGGCGGCGATCCATTTTGTAATTGCCATGATCTGGCAGTCGGCGATGGCTGTATTCGTTGCCCGAACCCGTCGGTGGGAGGTCAGGACCGGTTGGAAGCGGCTACTGACCGGGCTGTCCGGAACCCTGTTTATCGGCTTGGGAGCCCGGCTTGCCATTACCCAGCCCTGACCGCCTGATCCGTGCCTGCCCTGTTCTGGATCTGCGCCAGAGTCTGTTGCTGGAGCGCACTCAGGCCATCACTGACATCCACCTGAAATCGCGCCGTGGCCTTGATGGACCGCACGGACGCCGGCAACTGCTGGAAGGCGGCTTGTGTGCTTCGGGCCGAATCCGACGCTGAGACCATCGCCGACTCAATGATGTTTCCCTGCTCCATGACCGGGCTCAGCAGTGGCTTGGCTTCCGAGGGGGCGGGCTCGGTACGTCCGGCAATCAGGTCGTGGGTGACCTGACCGCCCTCGTCGTAGAAGCGGTAGACCTGCTTTGGTCCCGGCAAGGTCAGTTTACCGGGCGAATTTTTAAGTCGCGGCTGTCCGGCGTATTCGGTGAGCTTGTAGGCCAGGTCGAGATTGGGCGCATCCACCGAGGTGCCAATGGCGGTTCCCACGCCGAAACCGTCAATCGGCGCCTGACTGGCCACAAGTTCCGCAATGCTGTGTTCATCCAGCCCGCTGCTGGCAAGGATCGAGACATCGTTCAGTCCCGCTTCGTCAAGCAGTTCACGGCACAGCCCGGATTCCGCACGCAGATCACCCGAGTCCAGGCGTATGGCGCCTATGCGCAGCTCCGGGTTGGCTCTTAACAGGTCGATAATTGACATCACGGCCCGGCGGGTGTCGTAGGTGTCGACCAGCAATGTGGTGCCCGGATACAGGCGGGCATAGGTCCGGAAGGCCTCGGCCTCGTCGGCATGGGCCTGCACGAAACTGTGGGCCATGGTTCCCTTGACCGGTAGGTCATGAACCGCACCGGCGAGGACATTGCTGGTGCCGGCCAGCCCCGCCACTGTATAGGCGCGGGTGCCTGTCAGAGCGGCATCCCGGCCATGCATGCGGCGCATCCCGAAATCCACCACGGGTCGTCCATTGGCAGCGGTTACCAGTCTCACCGCCTTGGAGGCGAGTACGGTCTGTAGATGAATGGTGTTCATGGCGAGAGTTTCCAGCAGTTGCGCCTCGGCAATGGGCGCTTCTACTTCGAGGATGGGCTCATTGGGAAATACCGGGGTGCCCTCAGGCATCGCCATAACCCGGCCGGAAAAGCGAAATCTGCGAAGCCAGTCGAGAAAGCCTTCCTGAAACATCTCCAGTGAGCGCAGGTTTTCAAGGTCTGCCTCGGTAAAATGCAGGTTTTCAATCTCGTGCAATAGTGTCTGCTGGCCGCAGGCCAGCATGACATTGCGATGTTCCGGCATCGTTCGGAAGAACAGGCTGAATACGGCCGTATCGGTCATGTTGTCGGACCAGTAGGCCTGCGCCATGGCAAGTTCGTAGAGGTCAATCAGTAACGCGGGACTATTGGCGATATCAGTATTGCCGACAGACTTCATGCAGATCTCCGTTTTGTTGGTTGTCAGAACGGGCGGGTGGCTCTCCAGTGCCTCAGTAGGTCAACGAATTAACCAGACGGGACACTGACTGTTATCGCATTCGAGAGATACAAGAAGTTCCTTCGAACCTATGCACCTGAATTATCTATGTGGTGCTGTAGCGGGGAATTCAACAGGCCGTCTGTCACCGAACGGCATTTCCGGGCGACCGGCCAATCAACCAAAAAAGCCCCCGACGGTGTCAGGGGCTTTTCAGCAGAGCCAGTAGAGCGGCGGACTATCAGCGTTCGAGATATTGCAGTTTGTCGGGCTTGCCATCCCACTCGGCGGCATCGGCCGGCGGGTCTTTCTGTTCGGTGATGTTGGGCCATTTGCCAGCCAGTTCAGCGTTCAGTTCGATAAACCGGACCTGATCGGCGGGTAATTCATCCTCCGAGAAGATGGCCTCCGCCGGGCATTCCGGTTCGCACAGGGCGCAGTCAATGCATTCGTCCGGGTCGATAACCAGGAAGTTCGGCCCTTCATAGAAACAGTCCACCGGGCAGACTTCCACACAGTCCGTGTATTTGCACTTGATGCAGTTTTCAGTAACGACAAAAGTCATGGTCAGGTTCCCGAAGTTGTAATCTGTCTCACCCCCGGCGGCGGATACGGAACAAAAGACCGCCGGCCGGTCAGAGCATTATCAAACGATGAGTGGGCGATATTGTAGGGAGCGGTCCGCATTGTCGCAAGCATCAGCGCTTCCTTAAAGTGTGCCTTGATAAAAGTGTCTTGGGAAAACATCAGGTCTCCGAGGCCTGTGCTTTGAGCCGGTAGAGCTGCTCCAGTGCCTGCTTCGGCGTCAGATTATCAGGATCCAGATCCGCCAGGGCCAACTCGACCGCGCTGGGGCTGGAGGCAAACATATCGCCCTGCCAGACGGTTGCTGCCGGGGCGGGCTGTGCGGTGGCCGCCGGCGACGCAGTACTGCTTTCAAGCTGCCTGAGTTGTGCGCGGGCGTTGGTGATCACCGTAGCAGGAACGCCCGCCAGCTTTGCTACCTGTAGGCCGTAACTCTGGCTGGCCGGGCCATCATGCACATTGTGCAAAAAGACAATGCTGTCATCGTGTTCGGTAGCTGTCAGATGCACGTTGACCGCATGCTCGAGTCGGTCGGCGAGCTGTGTCAGTTCAAAGTAGTGGGTGGCAAACAGAGTGTAGCAGCCGATTTCCCGCGCCAGATGTTCGGCGGTCGCCCACGCCAGCGAGAGACCATCAAAGGTGCTGGTGCCGCGCCCGACTTCATCCATCAGCACCAGGCTGAACTCGGTGGCGTTGTGGAGAATGTTGGCGGTCTCGGTCATCTCGACCATGAAGGTGGAGCGCCCGCCGGCAATGTCGTCGGACGAGCCCATGCGGGTGAAAATCCGGTCGACGGGCCCGAGCCTTGCCCGGTTGGCCGGGACAAAGCTGCCGGTATAGGCGAGCAGGGCGATCAGCGCAGCCTGACGCATATACGTGGACTTACCGCCCATGTTGGGGCCGGTGATGACCAGCATCCGCCGGCGCTCATCGATCAGCAGGTCGTTGGGTACGTAGGGGGCATCCAGCAGTTGCTCTACGACCGGGTGGCGACCCTCCTCGATGTCGAAACCGGGAGTGTCGGAAAATTCCGGCGCGCAGAACCGCAGGGCGGTGGCCCGTTCGGCGAAGTTGGTCAGCACATCAAGCTCGGCCAGGGCCTGGGCGGTATCCTGAAGCGCCGCCAGTTGTTCCGCCAGCCGCTCAAGCAACTCGTCATAGAGCGCTTTTTCCCGCGCCAGCGCACGGCTTCGGGCGCTCAGGGCCTTGTCCTCAAAGCTCTTGAGCTCCGGGGTGATGAAGCGTTCGGCATTTTTCAGGGTCTGCCGGCGAATGTAATCAACCGGCGCGTGTTCGGCCTGGGCCCGGCTGATTTCAATGTAGTAGCCATGCACCCGGTTGTAGCCCACTTTGAGGGTTGAAATACCGGTCCGTTCGCGCTCGCGGGTTTCAACATCCAGCAGGAACTGCCCGGCGTTTTCACTGATATTGCGGAGCTCATCCAGGTCTGCGTCGAACCCTTCCCGAATCACGCCGCCGTCCCGAATGACCACCGGTGGGTTGTCGACGATCGCCCGTCCCAACAGCTCCGCCAGGTCCGGGTACTGGCCGATCTGGGTGGCCAGTCTGACGACGTGGTGGGAGTTGACCGGCACCAGTGCTTCCTGCAGTGAGGGCAGAGTCTGGAAGGCATCCCGCAGGCGTGCCATATCTCTCGGGCGTGCCGACCGCAGGCCAACCCGGGCCAGTACCCGCTCGATATCGCCGACGGATTTGAGTTGCTCATGGACCGGTTCGTAGTGAAACCTGTCCAGCAGGGCAGACACCGCATGCTGGCGACGGGTGACCTCTTCCACATCGCGCAGTGGCCGGTTCAGCCAGCGCCGCAATTGTCGGCCACCCATGGCTGTGGCGGTGCGGTCCATGACCCAGGCCAGGGTGTGCTGGGAGCCGCCCATCAGGTTGGTGTCAATTTCCAGGTTGCGCTGGCTGGTGGCGTCGAGTATCACTGCGTCCTCACGTCGCTCACGGCTCAGCTTGCGGATATGGGGCAGGGCGGTACGCTGGGTCTCGCGGGCGTATTGCAGCAGGCACCCGGCCGCCGGAATCGCCAGGGTCAGGTCGTCGCAGCCAAAGCCGGTCAGATCACGTACCTGCAGTTGCTGGGTGAGTACCCGGCGCGCGGTATCCGCTTCGAACAGCCACGGGCCCTGGCGCCGTACTCCGGTAAAACCCTGCAGGATATCATCGTAGGGGAAGTCTTCGCTGATCAGTATTTCCGCCGGCCTGAGCCGCTGGAGCTCGCCCTGCAATGCTTCCAGATGATTCAGTTCGGCGACCGTAAACCGGCCGCTGGAAATATCCAGGCAGGCGAAACCGAACCGTTCCCGATGACTGAAGATGGCGGCCAGCAGATTGTCGCGCCGGTCCTCAAGAAAGGCATCATCGCTCAGGGTGCCGGGGGTTACTATGCGAACCACCTGCCGCTCCACGGGACCCTTGCTGGTCGCCGGGTCGCCTATCTGCTCGCAGATGGCAATCGACTGACCGGCCCGGACCAGGCGTGCGATGTAGTTTTCGGCCGAGTGATAGGGGATGCCGGCCATCGGTATCGGCTGGCCCCCGGACTGGCCACGCGCCGTCAGGGTGATGTCCATCAGCTGCGCCGCACGCTTGGCGTCATCGTAGAACAACTCGTAAAAATCGCCCATGCGATAGAACACCAGCTCATCAGGATGCTGTCCCTTGATCTTCAGGTATTGCTGCATCATCGGGGTGTGACTGGATAAATCGTTGGGGGCTGCAGGCATGGGGCAATCCGGGTCTGATGGGCGATAAGCAAGCTCGGTGGAACCGCTGTGGGCGGACGATAGACTGGCCGCCACCGCGGTTCACGCAACGTAGGATTGTAAGAGAAACCGGCCGCCGATTAAATCGGGATTGTGCCGGCCGCCGGATCCTTCAGGCAGTTGCAGAAAACGCGGGTGCCCCTGACGCCCTGCGGCGGCGAGCACTGAAAGGCTTGGGAACCTCTGATTAAGTCTATTGGCAATTCTGGCTCTCCCTGAAAGCCGGACTCAAGGCGAGGCTTCGCAGGAAGGCTGGTTGCCTTTCAAGAAGGCTCAACGCGGAGTCCGGCTTTCAGGGGGAGCCCCTGCGGGCAAGCGTTGAGAGGCTCATTGGCCGC
>JASBRL010000078.1 GCA_030149475.1 Marinobacter sp. | reverse complement strand
GCCAAATTGATAGCCAATCAGGCCGCCAAGAAAAATGGCAAACAGCATGGGGTCTTCCCGATCCGTAAGAATTAAGCGCTCATCATACGCTGATTTTGAACCGGTTTGTGCCGGATGTATGACTGTTAAGGCGACGGATGTTGCCAGAGGCAGGGGCAGGGTGCGCTGTAGCCATAGGAAAGAGGGCTCGGCGAGGACCAGCGCGCGACGGGCCGGGGAATCGACGGGTTATCCGATACCGGACACAGGTAGCCCCTGAGATGGTTTTTGTTGGTGACAGCGTCCCTGCTGTGCGTGTCTGCAGCCTTGGCCGATGCTTCCCTGTTCACGGGTTTTCCGACCTGTCCGATAAGCTGTGAGCCGCCGGGCTCTGGAAAAGGGTGTACCGTTTGCTGCGGGCAATCGCTTTGGCACCGGGGCAAACTGCAAGGAAGTTCTCAATAACCGCCCTGTTGACCGCCATAAACGGGAGGCAGCTGGACGCATCCCGACGTTGATTGGCCAGATCGTCAAGAGTGATTGAGCGAATGGCTCCAGCACTGTAAAACAGGGCGGAAAATGGCGGCTTGCCAACGTAGGTCAGCGCCGGCGTTGCGGATGTGGCGTGCTGCTCATAGGCTGCAACGATGGGTTTTTCGGTTCTCAGCGTCTGGCTGTCGAAGCTCACGTACAGACCGCCGACCGTGGCGATGACCGGCACCACCAGTATTGCGGCCAGCCCCGCCCGTCCCCTTGCCCGGGACTGCGTTTCGCCCAGAGCGGATAGCCCCAGTGCTACCAGCACCGCGAAGAACGGCAGTGACGGCAATACGTAGGTCCACAGGATATTGCCCGAGAGCGTAAAGAACACCGGTGCAGTCAGGGTCGACGTCACCGCGAGTCTGATGCGGGAATCCGCCAGGCCTGAACGCAAGGGCCCGCGCAGGCCGGCGTGCCGCCAGGCGACAACCAGGCCGGCCAGTCCCACCAGGCTCCAGGGGAAGGTGGCGCCAATAAAGTGCAGCCAGATCATGCCGTGGGGCTGGCTATGGGCTGATCCATAAAGATCGCCGGCCCAGCCCGGGTCGAGGAAGCGCTTGATATGTTCACCGACAACAAAATAGTCGAGGAAGCCAGGTGTTTTCAGCTCCGCGGCAATATACCAGGGCAGGCTGACCACCAGCGTCAACAGCAGGCCACGCCCCCAGGGCAGCTCGGTGAACAGGGTTTTCCAGCCCCGGTTCCAGAGTGCCCAGAAAAAGACCGGCATACCCAACAGAATCAGCGTCAACGGTCCCTTCGCCAGCAGACCAATGATCAGGCCGATGAATGGGCCCCAGCGCCAACCCCGCTTATGGCCACTGAGCACCATGGCGAAGCTGACCAGGCTCAGTGTGGTGCCGAGTGCCAGAAAAGAGTCGGTCATCACCGTGCCCGCACTGATATAGGTCAGGGTCATGGTGAAAAAAATCAGCCCGGCCCAGAGCCCGACCCGTCTGTCAGCCATCGTGGTGGCCAGCCGCATGACCAGCGCCAGCATGCCCAGGGTTGCCAGCCACGAGGGCAGGCGCCCGGTAAATTCAGACACGCCAAACAGTTTGAACGACAGAGCCTGACACCAGAACGACAAGGGTGGTTTACCCCAGAACGGCACATTGAGGTGAAACCAGGGCGTGATCCAGTCGCCGGTTGACGCCATCACCCGGGCGATCTCCGCGTAGCGGGGTTCAGTCATGTCGGCCAGTGGTACCGAGAACATGGTCAGCAGACGGCTGGCCACGACAGCGACCAGCAGCCAGAAAAGCCATTGACGGTTGTTAAACATGGTGATTTCCGGGGACAGTCTTTGACCGAGGTGTGTCCGGGTCGGCTTCTGGCCGGTCAGGTGAATCAGTCTCGCCGACGACGCCCTTGACCAGATAATTGGGACGCTGTTTCGATTCAATGTAAGTGCGACCCACATACTCACCAACGATACCGATGCTCAGCAACTGAATGCCGCCCAGAAAGGAGATAATGGCAATCAGTGACGGATAGCCCGGGGGCGAGGTGTCGAGCACCAGGGCTTTGAGAACAATCCAGAGACCGAACAGCGCGCCCAGACTGGCGGCAATCAAACCGCTGGTGGTGGCCAGTCGCAGTGGAGCAATCGAAAACGAGGTGATGCCCTGAATGGCCAGTTGAATCAGTCCGAAGTAGCCCCACTTGGTCTGCCCGGCCGCCCGGGGCTGACGGTCATAAAGCAGCACCACGGTGGGCATGCCGATCCACGCAAAAAGGCCCTTCATGTACCGGTTGCGTTCTGAAAGCTGTTTCAGCGCATCCACGGCCCGACGGCTCATGAGCCGGAAGTCGCCGGTATCCGTGGGAATGTCACACTGGCTAAGCCTGCGCAGTAATCGATAATAGAGGTGCGCGCTTGCCTTTTTGAGCCAGGTTTCGCCTTCCCGTGTACGGCGCTGCATCAACACCACATCGGCCCCCGCCTGCCAGTGCTCCAGCATCTCCGGGATCAGCTCAGGCGGGTCCTGGAGATCCGCGTCCATAATGATCACAGCGTCTCCGCGCGCGTAGTCCAGGCCGGCAGTCAGCGCGGCTTCCTTACCAAAATTCCGGCTTAGCTGAACCAGCCTGATGGTGGTGTCCTGTTCTGCCGCCCTGACCAGCAATTCCGCGCTGTTATCCTTGCTGCCATCGTCCACGAACACCAGTTCGAAACGATGACCCAACGGGTCCAGGACAGCATGCAGTCGGTCCAGACTGAGCTGGATGGTTTCCGCCTCGTTGTAAAGCGGAATAACACAGCTGAGCACAGGCGATCGCTCAGTGGCCGGAGGGGGTACTTGAAGGCTCATTAAAAACCAGTCTCTTGTATAGGGTGTAGCTCAGTATGGCAATGATGGCGCTGGTCAGCACCTGCGCCGGTGCAACCGAGAGATCCGTAAGCCGGTGCAGGGCCGTGAACAGCACCAGGTTTGTGACCCAGTTGATGACGCAGGCGACAACATATCGGGTAAAGGCTGAGCGGTGTTCGCGGGTGGACCGAAAGGCAAATCTGTGCTGAAGCTGATAATTGACCAGGGCGCCAACGAGAGCGCCCACGGCCGTAGAAACCTCTGCAGTCAGGCCGGCAAGCACCAACAGACTCATCACCAGCCAGTGGACGCCGGTGGAGAGCCCACCTGACATCAGAAATCGCAAGGGTTGCGCAAAGCGCTTTATCATCGTTGTCTGTCCCGATTATGGCGACGTAAAAATAGGCTTCAGTAGGTAGGCGCCCGGCTTACCTGGCTCATGCCTGCCCCGTTTAACGCCCCGGTAACGGCAACCCGCCAAACAGGCTGATCGTTCCGGGAGGGACCCGCAGCACGGCCATCATGGTGCCACCGGCCGGCTTGTGTCCAGTTTGGCGGCTCTCGGGGCCACGTATCATAGCGTTAAAGGTAGCGAATTATAACAGCAGGGCGATGCATAAAGTGCCGAAACCCTGTGACGTCTGATCCGGAAAAACCGAACCACAGGCACTACGCCGCCAGCAACGCATGAGGACGCCGGTCCATTCATGAAAAGTATCCCGCCGCACGGGCGCGGCAGGGCCAACGGTAAGTCGTTGTCGGACTCCAATAAAACAAGTGGCCAGTAAGGGAACCTCTGATTAAGTCTATTGACGATTCTGCAAGTGTTGAGAGGCTCAGTGGCGAGGCGCGACTCGCCGGTAATGGCCGACGTCCTTGCCAAGAGTCGTAACGCGGCCAATGAGTCTCTCAACGCTTGCCCGCAGGGGCTCTCCCTGAAAGCCGGACTCCGCGTTGAGCCTTCTTGAAAGGCAACCAGCCTTCCTGCGAAGCCTCGCCTTGAGTCCGGCTTTCAGGGAGAGCCAGAATTGCCAATAGACTT
>JASBRL010000068.1 GCA_030149475.1 Marinobacter sp. | reverse complement strand
ACCGGTATGCCGACGCCACGGCCGCACAACTTCAGCAGCCGGCCGGTTACATCGGCATTCTCAACACACCAATGGCAGGAGAAACCCGGCCATGAAAGCCGTCTACGGAGCGCCCCGGCCCCTGCTCAGCCTGCTGCTTTTGCTGGTCTGGCTGCTGCTCAGTTCCGACCTGTCAGCCGGTAGCGTCATTCTCGGCCTGGTGCTGGCGTGGATCATTCCGTTGATGACGCGGCCCCTTTGGTCCGATGAGCCAGCCATTCGCAAACCCTGGCGGATATTTCGGTACCTCCGCCGGCTGTTATGGGACATCTTCCTTGCCAACCTGACAGTGGCCAGGCTCGTGCTGAATGCCCGCAGGCAGCCGAAGCCGGCGTTCGTGTCCTACCCCCTGAGCCTGGAGCATCCGCTGGCGATTACCATCCTTGCCAGCACCATAACCCTGACCCCGGGGACCGTCGGCGCTGATATCAGCGCGGATCGAAAACTGTTACTTATCCATGCACTGGACATTGACGATGACCAGGCGCTGATCAACAGTATCCGGGAGCGCTACGAAATTCCCCTGCAGGAGATGTTCCCATGATCGAGATCGCCCTGCCGGTCACCATTGGCCTGGTCACGCTGGCCGTCATACTCAATGTCTACCGGCTGATACGCGGCCCCCACGCCCCCGACCGTGTACTGGCCCTGGACACGCTTTACATCAATGCGATCGCGCTGATCGTCCTGCTGGGCATTGTCCTGAGCACCCGGCTGTACCTGGAAGCAGCCCTGCTGATTGCCGTGATGGGGTTCGTCAGCACGGTGGCACTGGCCAAGTACCTGAAACGGGGGAGTGTCATTGAATAGACAACTACCCCATCACGATGCCCGGCGAAACAGTCTGGCGGTGGCAGTCGGAAACATGACCCCGACCTGCCACCTCCACTCATCATTGGTCAGGAGGCTATAAATATGAGCCCGTTAACGGAAACCATTGTGTCGATTCTGCTGGTCACCGGCGGACTGTTTACGCTGATCGGCGCCATTGGCCTGGTGCGGCTGCCCGACTTCTTTACCCGCCTGCACGCCCCGACCAAAGCCACCACGCTGGGTGTTGGCAGTGTGGTTCTCGGCTCAATGGTCTTTTTCAGTCACCAACCCCAGGGCGCGGGCAGTTCGGAGATCCTGATCATGCTGTTTCTGTTCATTACAGCACCGGTCAGTGCCAACTTCCTTGCCAAGGCCGCCATGCACCTGAACGTGCCTGCTGTTGACAAAACCCGCGGGCGGCCCTGGGAGCAATAGACCACCCGTGGCCGAAGCCATGGATAACGGCAATGCAACGTTGTCATTTTAATCGCACAGGTTTGACGTATAGTAGGCGGTCCAGATTCAAGGAGCGCGTTATGCTGAAAGTGAACGATTATTTTGATGGCAAGGCAAAATCCATCTCTTTCCGAACCTCAACCCTGCCCGCTACCGTCGGGGTCATCAGCCCGGGCGAGTACGAGTTCGGCACAAGCAAAAAAGAAACCATGACCGTCGTCAGCGGTGCGCTCACGGTGCTGTTGCCAGGCATGCAGGACTGGATGACCTACGGTGCCGGTGAAGGCTTCGAAGTTGCCGGCCAGGCAAGTTTCAAAGTAAAAACCGACATTGATTCCGCCTATCTCTGTACCTACGAATAACGCTTGACGGCGTTCAGGCCCCCCGGCCTGTCCGGGGCCCGCTCGTCCTTCGGGCGGAGCGGGAACCAGGGCTTTTTTGACCTCGGGTGGTTCCGGTTTTGTGTGAACTGTGTCAGATTAAGCGACTGATTCCGATACAAAACCAACACACCGGAAAAGGTCTGCTTTACCATGGCTACCACCAAGAAAATCCCGTCGGTCGATAACGCATACACCTATCCCCTGCTGATCAAAAACCTGCTTTTGTCCGCTCCGCGCTATGCCCCGGATCAGGAAATTGTCTATGCCAGACACAGCCGTTACAGCTACACGGATCTGATCGAACGCATTCATCGACTGGCCAACGTTCTGACTGAGGCCGGCGTCAAACAGGGCGACACCGTCGCCGTACTGGACTGGGACACGCCCCGTTACCTTGAGTGCTTCTTTGCCGTACCGATGATTGGCGCGGTACTGCATACCGTCAACGTACGCCTGTCACCGGAACAGATCGTCTACACCATGAACCATGCCGAAGACGATGTGGTACTGGTGCATGACGACTTCGCACCCCTGCTCGAACAGGTCAGCGGCGAACTGACCACCGTCAAGGGCTACATCCAGCTCACCGAGAACAGTCAGCCGGTCAGCACAAAGCTGAACAGCCACGGCGACTATGAAGCCCTGCTGGCAAAGGCCGAGGCTCACTTCGATTTCCCGGATTTTGATGAGAACAGCATCGCCACGACCTTTTACACCACCGGGACCACCGGCAATCCCAAGGGTGTGTTTTTCAGCCATCGGCAACTGGTTCTGCACACCATGGCCATGGTTGGCAACATGGCGTTCCACGATGGCGCGCCATTCCTGCGCTCATCGACGGTTTACATGCCGGTGACGCCGATGTTCCACGTTCATGCCTGGGGCGTGCCCTACGCGGCAACCATGATGGGCATCAAGCAGGTGTATCCGGGCCGCTATGAGCCGGAACTGCTGGTGGATCTGATCAAGGAACACAACGTCACCTTCTCCCACTGCGTGCCAACGATCATGCAGATGATGCTGGGCACGGAATCCATCAAGACGGCCGATCTCAGTAACTGGCATGTACTGATTGGCGGCAGTGCGCTGACCGAGGGTCTGTGCCGGGCAGGCAACAAGCTGGGCATTCACATGTACAGCGGCTATGGCATGTCCGAAACCTGCCCGCTGCTGAGTTCGACCTACCTCAGCCCGGCCGATCTGGAACTGCCGGAAGAACAGCAGGTGGGTATTCGCGTCAAGGCCGGCGTTCCGGTGCCGATGGTGGACGTTCAGGTGATCGACGCCGAGGGTAACCCACTGCCCCATGACGGGGTGGCCAAGGGTGAAGTGGTGACGCGCGCGCCCTGGCTGACCCAGGGTTATCTGAAAGAAACTGCAAAAGGCGAGGAGTTGTGGACAGGCGGCTGGTTGCATACCGGCGACGTTGCCAGTATCGAACCCAATGGCACTCTGGTCATCAAGGACCGGATCAAGGACGTAATCAAAACCGGCGGGGAGTGGCTGTCATCGCTGGACCTGGAAAACCTCATCAGCCAGCATCCCGGCGTGGCGGGCGCTGCGGTGGTCGGTGTACCGGACGAGAAATGGGGGGAACGGCCACACGCCATGGTGGTGCTCAAGCCGGGTGAAA
>JASBRL010000064.1 GCA_030149475.1 Marinobacter sp. | reverse complement strand
ACGTTTGAAAGTACTGATTGTCTGCAACGATGCCGCTTTTTTTGCGAGCCACTTTCAGGTGGTTGCGCGAACATTGAGTGAAAACGGTCATGATGTTCACGTGGCGGCGGGCGGGGTTACGCCGGCGCTGGTCGGGCAGTTCAGGGAGGCCGGTTGCGGTCTGGTGAGTATTCCGATTTCACGGAGCAGTTCCAATCCCGTACGGGAACTGATGACCCTGGGCTCGCTGTTCATGCTGATGCGAAAGCTGAGTCCGGATGTGGTTCATCTGTTTACCATCAAGCCTTGCCTGTATGGTGGCCTGATGGCCCGTTTGCTGGGCATCAGGGGGGTTCTGGCGACGATCACCGGCCTGGGTTACGCGTTTAATGGTACAAGCCTGAAGGCAAAAATCCGCCGTCGTATTTTTGTCAACGGATACCGGCTGGCATTTGCCAAAGGTGCGGGCAAGTGCCTGATTTTCGAAAACAGCGATGACCGTTCGTTGTTCAGATCCTGGGGTATTATTGATGACCGTCGCTCCCTCAGGGTCTGGGGGGCGGGGGTAAACCTGGCTGAGTTCCGCCCGGTTGATGCGGGCCCGGACGGCGCGGCAAAGGGGCAGTCGCCGCTTGTGGTGCTGCTGCCAGCGAGGTTGCTTCGCGACAAGGGCGTGGTCGAGTTCATCGAGGCTGCCCGCCAGTTGACACTCGACGGTATTGCCGTGCGGATGGTACTGGCCGGCAGTGTTGATCCGGACAATCGGGCGAGCCTGACCCGTCAGGAGGTGGAAGACTACAGCCATGAGGGGGTGGTTACCTGCCTCGGTTATCAGTCCGATATGGCCGCTGTGATGCAGGCAGCGGATATTGTCTGCCTGCCGTCGTATCGGGAAGGCATGCCAAAGGTACTGCTGGAAGCGATGGCCTGCGGTAAACCCGTGATCACTACGGACGTTCCGGGTTGCCGCGAGGCGATTGTTGATGGTGAGCAGGGCTTTGTGGTGCCGGTGAAGGATGCCGGGGCAATTGCTGACAAGATCAGGCAGCTGGCGGATGATCCGGAGATGAGGCGGCGTATGGGGGAGTCGGCCCGTGAGCGGGCCGAGGCGCTGTTCGGCGACCGGCGGATTGCCGGGGATTATCTGGCGCTGTATCGCGACCTCGGGTCGAGGTTGTGATGGCGCGGGGTCCGGTTCTGGTTACCGGGGGCACCGGGTTTGTGGGTCGCGCGCTGATCGCCCGCCTGCTGCAGGACCCGGCCACCGAGGTGGTCGCCCCGGCCCGTGCGCCGGAGCGGCTGCCGATGACTGTTCGGGGGGTCAGGATCGGCGAAATAGGCCCGGCAACCGACTGGTCCGGTTGTCTGGCGGGGGTCAAGGTTGTTGTGCATGCCGCTGCCCGGGTCCACATGCCGGATGACAACACCTCAGACCCGTTGGCGGCGTACCGCCGGGTCAATGTCGACGGGACGCTTGGGCTGGCCCGGCAGGCTGCGGAGGCAGGGGCGAGACGCCTGGTGCTGGTCAGCACCGTCAAGGTGAACGGCGAGCAGACGCTTCCGGGCCGGCCGTTTACCGCCGACAGCCAGCCGGAGCCCGGCGACCCCTACGGTGTGTCCAAGCTCGAAGCCGAACAGGGTCTGTTGCGGATTGCCCGTGAAACCGGGCTGGAGGTGGTGATTATCCGCCCGCCACTGGTCTATGGGCCGGGCGTCAAGGGCAATTTTGCCACGCTGGTCCGGCTGGTTGAAAAGGGGCTGCCGTTGCCCCTTGGGGCCGTTCGCAACCAGCGCTCGCTGGTCGGGGTGGACAATCTGGTTGATTTGATTGTTACCTGCATGGATCATCCGGCAGCGGCCAGTCAGGTCTTTCTGGCTGCGGATGGGGAGGATGTATCGACCCCGGAACTGTTGCGCCGGTTGAGCGCGGCCCGGGGCCGCCGACCCCGCCTGGTACCGGTTCCCCCCGGTCTGTTAATGGCGGCGGCGGCTGTGCTGGGCCGGAGAGGCCAGGCGCGGCGGCTGCTGGGGTCGTTGCAGGTGGATATCAGCAAAACCCGGGACACGCTCGGGTGGAGGCCGCCGTTGACTCTGGATGAAGGGCTGGCGCGTTGTTTTAATGACAATCAGGGTGAGCTGATGTGATTCGTTTACTGGATGTCCTGCTGGCGCTGACCGGTCTGGTGGTGGGGGCTCCCGTGCTGCTGGTTCTCTACGTGCTCGGTCTGTTCGACACCGGGTCGCCGCTGTTCCGGCAGGCGCGGGTGGGGCGCGACAGGCAGCCTTTCACGCTGGTGAAATTCCGGACCATGAAGCCTGACACGGCCTCGGTTGCCAGTCATCTGGCGGACCAGGCCTCGATCACGCGGTTCGGCCGGTTTCTGCGCCGCACCAAGCTGGACGAGCTGCCCCAGTTGTGGAATGTGCTGAAAGGCGAGATGAGTCTGGTCGGGCCGCGACCCTGCCTGTTCAGTCAGACGGAGTTGATTGCGGAACGCGAGCGCCGTGGGGTTCTGAAGGCACGGCCGGGCATTACCGGGCTCGCCCAGGTCAACGATATCGACATGTCTGCGCCCGAGCTGCTGGCGCAGACAGACGCCAGAATGCTGGAAACACTGTCCCTCAGGCAGTATTTTCACTACATTCTGCTCACCGTGGCCGGGAAGGGCTCGGGTGACCGGGTTCGCCGTTGATGCGGCCGTCCCGGCAGGCTCTGACGGACGGCGTCTGCTGGCTGCCACAGGCGTCCGCGCCTTCTGGCAGGAATAACGTGCAGACGCGGAAACGTGTTTATCGGGTAACAACGCCATGCTCAAGACATTCCTGAACCTGACACGGTTCCAGAAACGCCTGATCTCTGTCACATCCGACGGTTTTTTCCTGTTTTTTGCGCTCTGGGCCGCCTACGCGCTTCGCCTTGATCAGCAGTTCTGGGTGCCGGGCCGGGGCCAGTGGGTGGTGATGGCGCTGACGGTGATTTTTACCCTGGGGCTGTTTGTCCGGCTCGGTCTGTACCGGGCCATCGTGCGCTATCTCAGTGATCGGGCGTTTCTGACCATCATCTACGGCGTGGCGGGCTCCAGCCTGGTGCTGATCGTGCTGGGCTATCTGCTGCAGGTGCTGGTGCCGCGTTCGGTGCCGATCATCTACGGTGCGCTGGCGTTTATTTTTGTCAGTGGCACGCGCCTGGGGGTTCGCATGCTGGTGAACCGTCCCCGTCTGCGCTCCAAAGAGCCCGTTGCCATCATTGGTGCAGGCGAAACCGGGCGTCAGCTTGCCTCCGCCCTTCATCACGGCACGGAATACCGACCGGTATTGATTGTCTCGTTTGATCCCGCCGACCACAAGACACTGATCAATGGCTTGCCGGTGGTCAGCCTGGAACACATCGGTGCCGCGGTGGTGAAATATCGCGTGGAGAGGATTCTGCTGGCGCTGGAGGCCGAAACCACGTCCCAGCGAAAGCGCCTGTTACGTCAGCTCGAACCGCTGGCCATCCCCGTTCAGACGGTGCCGTCCATGTCCGAGCTGGTTGCCGGGCAGGCCCGTATCAACGATATCCGCGATCTGGAACTTGAAGACCTGCTCGGGCGTGACCCGGTACGCCCTGACAACGCCCGGCTGGCGGACTCGTTGCAGGGCCGGCAGGTACTGGTGACCGGGGCCGGAGGGTCCATCGGCTCGGAGTTGTGCCGGCAGATCATACGCCATCGCCCGCGGACTCTGGTCCTGTTTGAGCAGTCGGAATACTCGCTCTACACCATTGAGCGTGAGCTTCAGGCGATCAACCGTATTGAGGGGCTTGAGGTGGCCCTGTGCCCCTTGCTGGGCAATGTGGGGCATTTACGGCGCTGTGAAACGGTCATGCGGGCGTTTGAGATACAGACGGTCTATCACGCCGCCGCCTATAAGCATGTGCCGCTTGTGGAGCACAATCTGATAGAAGGGGTCAGGAACAACGTATTCGGCACCTGGCAGGTGGCGGAGGCGGCGATTGCGGCCGGTGTCGAACGATTTGTGCTGATTTCCACCGACAAGGCGGTCCGGCCAACCAACGTTATGGGGGCCACCAAACGGCTTGCCGAGCTGGTGTTGCAGGGGCTGGCCAAGCGCCAGACCGCGACGCGGTTTTCAATGGTCCGCTTTGGCAATGTGCTGGGTTCGTCAGGGTCCGTAGTGCCCCTGTTCCGGGACCAGATCCGTGACGGAGGGCCGGTGACCGTTACCCACCCGGATATTATCCGTTATTTCATGACCATGCCCGAGGCCAGTCAGTTGGTCCTGCAGGCGGGCAGCATGGGCGTGGGGGGAGAAGTGTTTGTGCTGGATATGGGCGAACCGGTAAAAATTGCCGATCTGGCCCGTAAAATGATACATCTCATGGGGCTGACCGAAAAAAACAGTGATCAGCCTGACGGCGATGTGGAAATCGTCTACACCGGGCTCAGGCCGGGAGAAAAACTGTTCGAGGAACTGCTCATCGGCGACGACCCGCAGGGAACGGCGCATCCGAGAATCATGATGGCCCGGGAGGCCGCCATGGACTGGCCAGAGCTGAGCCAGTTATTGGAAGAGCTCACCGGGGCCTGTCGGAACTTTGATTGCAGGACCATACTGGACCTGCTTACGCAGGCACCAACCGGGTATTCGTCAACCGGCGAGGTGGTTGATATGGTCTGGTGCCGAAAACACGGAATGGCAGCCTGCCCCGACGATGTCCAGGCCGCCCCGATCAGGGAATGAATGATGCCAAAAACCATTGCAGTCATCGGACTGGGTTACGTCGGCCTACCCCTCGCAGCCGCGTTCGGTGAAAAGCACCAGATCATCGGTTTTGATGTGAATTCAAAACGCATCGCCGATTTGAAAGACGGCTTTGACTATACCCGTGAGCTGACCCGGGACGAGTTGGCGATCGCGAAAGGCCTGAGCTTTACCGATCAGTTGGACGACTTGCGTTCGTGTGAGATCTTTATCGTCACGGTGCCCACCCCCATCGACGAGTTCAAGTCGCCGGATCTGACCCCGCTGGTCAAGGCCAGTGAGAGTGTCGCCAGGGTCCTTAAAAAAGGCGATATTGTTATTTATGAGTCCACCGTTTATCCAGGCGCGACCGAAGAGGTCTGCGTACCGATTCTGGAGCGGTTATCGGGCCTTGTATTCAACCGGGATTTCTTCGCCGGTTATTCTCCGGAGCGGATTAATCCGGGTGATAAAGAACATCGGGTGACCAGCATTAAAAAGGTGACCTCCGGGTCCACGCCGGCGATTACCGATGAAATTGATGCGCTTTATGCGGGTGTGATTACCGCGGGTACCCATAAGGCCAGTTCCATTAAAGTCGCCGAGGCAGCCAAGGTCATTGAAAATACCCAGCGCGACCTGAACATTGCATTGATGAATGAGTTATCCATGATATTTTCCCGCCTGGGCATTGATACCCATGAAGTGCTGGCGGCGGCCGGAACCAAGTGGAACTTTTTGCCGTTTAAACCGGGGCTGGTGGGAGGACACTGTATTGGGGTGGATCCCTATTACCTGACCCATAAGGCGCAGGCCATCGGGTATCACCCCGAAGTCATATTGGCCGGTCGTCGGGTGAACGATAATATGGGCCCTTATGCGGCCGCCGAACTGATTAAAGCCATGATCAAGTCTGGCAAAACGATATTTAATGCGCGCGTTTTGATCATGGGACTGACGTTCAAGGAAAACTGTCCCGATTTGCGTAATACCCGTGTTATTGATGTGGTTAAGGAACTGAAAGAGTTCGGGTGTCAGGTTGATGTAACCGATTGTTGGGCCAATAGTGCTGAATCAGAACATGAATACGGTTTATCGCTGTTGGAGAAGCCTCAGGCCGGTGAGTACGATGCCGTGTTGCTGGCGGTTCCGCATCGCGAATATGCGGCCATGACATCCGGCCAGTTGCGCACCTTGCTTAAAGATAAAGGGGTTCTGTTCGATCTGAAGGGCATACTGCCATTGGGCGAAGCTGACTTGCGTCTTTGATGGATGCATAAGCGGATAAAACCAGCCTTGAGGCTGGTTTTTTTATGTCTGGATTTGGTGATTGTTTCTATTAGTGACCTGCTATTGTGAATTTATAGTAAAGTTTCTGTTTTGCACTGATCTGATTGCTAATATAATATTTGGATCGGTGATTTAAATACCGATTAATATCATTGAGTGAAAAGGGTTTTATATCCATGGCAAAGATCAACGATTATTATCAGAAGAAGCAGCTTGTGGAAAAGCTCTCTGCTGAATTGCAGCAACTTGAACAGGATCAGGCGCTCAAGCATGAACTGGCATTTGACCGGGAAGTTCGCGACCTGATGGAGAAGCACAACAAGACGCCTAAAGATGTATTGCAGGTTCTTGGCGCCATCGACCCGTCCATCGTTAACGGAAAGGCCGACACTGCTGGGTCCAGCCGGCCCAAGCGCCCCATGAAAACCTATAAGAACCCTCACACCGGCGAGATGGTTCAGACTCGTGGTGGCAATCACAAGACGCTGAATGAGTGGCGTGACAAGTACGGTAAGGAAGCTGTCCAGAGCTGGCAGCAAAACTGATTGCCCGCTGAACCCGGGGCCCCGTGCCCCGGCATCTGACTGTTTGCAGTGCGCTCCCGGTTAACCTCCTGCCTTGCTATCCTCCTATTGACCAGGCCGGACGCCAGTCCCGGAAACGGTCAAAGCTCCATGCTTGTGCCCGGATCGGGGTTACATCT
>JASBRL010000055.1 GCA_030149475.1 Marinobacter sp. | reverse complement strand
GGTGCAGCCGCTGTCCACATCGAAGACCAGGTTGCCCAGAAACGCTGTGGTCACCGCCCGAACAAGGAGATCGTGTCCCAGGAGGAGATGGTCGACCGCATCAAGGCCGCCGTGGATGCCCGGGAAGACAAAGACTTTTTTATCATGGCCCGTACCGACGCATTCCAGAAAGAGGGCATCGAAGCCGCTATTGAACGCGCCAAGGCCTGCATTGAAGCCGGCGCCGACGGCATCTTTGCCGAAGCGGTTACGGAACTTGAGCACTACAAGGCCTTCTCCGAAGCCCTGGACGTGCCTATCCTGGCCAACATCACCGAATTTGGTGCCACACCGCTATACAACCGCAAGGAACTGGCCGAAGCCGGCGCCGACATGGTTCTGTACCCGTTGAGCGCCTTCCGCGCCATGAACAAGGCCGCCCTGACTGTTTATCAGAACATTCTGGAGAAGGGCGACCAGAAAGACGTGGTTGATATGATGCAGACCCGTATGGAGCTGTACGATTTCCTGAATTACCACGATTTCGAGCAGAAGCTGGACCAGCTGTTCCAGCAGAGCAAAGGCTAACAGCATTTATCCCCTCTCCCCTAGCGGGAGAGGGCCAGGGAGAGGGGGTAGAGCGGAGCGATCACCACAACTTTTTCAAGAGGACTCCCCATGCTCAACTGGGACGACGAACCGAACACCACAACCAAATCCGAGGCCACCTCGACTGGCGCCGCCCCCGTCAACGTCGACGACAAGCGCGTCATCAACGGCGACACGGACATCAACCAGCTGGCACCGTTCAAGTACCCCTGGGCCTGGGAGTACTTCATGAACGCCAACAAAAACCACTGGACACCGCTGGACGTAAATATGGCCCAGGACATCCAGGACTACCATCACCGCCTGACCGTCCCGGAAAAGCACGTCTATGAGAACGTCCTGGCTTACCTCACCACCTCTGACATCCTCGCGATGCGCAACATCGGGCTGGCGGTGATGGAGAAAATGAGCGCGCCCGAACTGCAGATCTACCAGGCCCGGCAGGTGTACGAAGAAGCCATGCACACCTGGGCCTACCAGCACTGCATCGAAACACTGAACCTGGACCAGAGCGAGATCTACAACCGCTACCGTGTGGTGCCGCAAATCAACGCCAAGATCCAGCTTGCCAACCGCCGCCTGGATGCCGCCATGCGCCCTGGCATGAACCTGCGCAACCGCGACGACCTGGAGGAATTCATCATGTCCTACCTGTTCTTCGCGGCGGTGTTCGAAGGCACCTGGTTCTACAACGGCTTCAGCCCGATCTTTGCCCTGCAGCGGCGCGGCCTGATGCGCGGCACCGGCGAACAGCTCCAGTACATCCTGCGGGACGAAGCCATGCACTTCTCCTTCGGCCTGAAAGTGGTCAACCAGATCCTCGAGGAAGAAACCATCACCCTGGACCCCAAAGCCGTGCGCGACATGTGGAACGAATCCGAAGGCGCCGAAACAGCTTACGCCAACTACATCCTGCGCGACCCGATCCTGGGCTACTCCGCCGAATACCACAGCGAGCAGTTCCGCTTTGTCGCCAACCGAAGAGCCAGAACCGTCGGCATGGAGGAGCCCTTCCCGGGCGCCAAAAACGTCTCGCCCTGGCTCGACGAACAGGCCACGATGCGCAAGGAGAAGAACTTCTTCGAGACCCGGGTGATCGAGTATCAGACCGGCGCACAACTGGAGTGGTGAGCACTTACTGACCGTCAGCCCAGCGGACTGCGTACCCCGGCAAAACCCTGGCCCAGTACATGGGTATAAATCTGGGTGGTGCGCAAGTCCGCGTGGCCGAGCAGGTCCTGGACCGTGCGGATGTCATTGCCGCGCTTTAACAGCTCAGTAGCGAAGGTGTGGCGGAAGGTATGACAACCGGCGCGTTTACCAATACCTGCGGCTTCCACAGCATTACGTACGGCTCTCTGAACAGAAGAAATATGCCGGTGATGGCGGGAAACATTACCAAGATTATCGGTGCTGAGGGAGGGAGAGGTAAAAAGCCACTGCCATTCCAGCGAGTGCCCGGCTTTAGGATATTTCCGGGCCAGGGCATGCGGAAGGCTGACTGGATGAATAAATTCTTCGCTGCGCTGCTTCCAGGCATCAGTGATCGCTTCTATCCAGTCTTGTAATGGTTTTATTAAAGTGGGGGGCATCAGTGTTGTACGGTCCTTGGCGCCTTTGCCATCTCGAACGGTAACCACCTGCTGCTGGAAATCCAGATCCTTGATACGCAGACGGCAGGCTTCCGTAACCCGCAAACCGGAACCATAGAGAAGTGAAGCGATTAGTTTATTGGGTTCACCCAACTGAGCAATGATGCGCATTGCTTCGTCGTGGGTCAGTACTACCGGGAGCTTTCGCGGCTTCTTTGATCGAACGACACTGCCGATTTCCCCAAGCGGCTTATCCAGGACTTTGCCATACAAAAATACCAGCGAATTCAAAGCCTGGTTCTGCGTTGCCGCCGCTACGTTGCGATGCACTGCAAGCCAGGTCAGAAAATCATTTACTTCCCTCGGCCCCATATCGCGAGGGTGTTTCATCTGATGAAACCGGATGAAATTACGAATCCAGAACCAGTAAGTCTTTTCGGTGCGAATGCTGTAATGATTCACCCGAATGACTGCACGGACCTGATCACGCAGGCGGGGCTGCTTTCCTTGCATGGATAATGGCTCCCTGCCACATACTGTATATTTCGACAGTATTATTGAGGGCGCAGATCACAGATGTCAAATGATTGCGTGGCATCGGCAAAAGCCTTGAGCTAAGCTTCTGATTTATAAATTCATGGATTGAATTCTTGGGATTGGCAAAACCGTAATCATGAAGCGGTCAGATTTATGCAATCACTGAGGCATCGGTCCAATTGCTGTTAGCTGAGTAGTGCGCTGTTCCTTTTGGGTGGCTTGGTGCCAGCGGGCCTTGGCCGCCAATGGGTAGCAGAATCGTTGAGGTAGGTGGTTCGCCAAGGCCGTCGAAATCCGTCGTCAGGTTGGTAGCTCAATCGGTCAGTGGTGT
>JASBRL010000049.1 GCA_030149475.1 Marinobacter sp. | reverse complement strand
GCTCGGAAGCCGAGTCATCGTATCCAACAAGCTTACCAGAGACAGACGGTCGAACACCTTTTTAGGCAGTGCCGCATTCATATGAGAAGCGCCACTGTTCCACCAAGGGCCTCGGCCGTTTGTCGCACTCTTCCAAGCCCTCGACTCGGTCAGGCCCAGCCGCATCAGGTTGCGAGCGCGAGTATAGGCTCGTTTCCATTGCTGCCACAGGATCAACCGCAGGCGCCGCCTTATCCAGCCATCCAATGCTTGCACCACTCGCTTTGAGGCGCTCAGGCGATAGTAATTTGCCCAGCCTCGCAGTACCGGATTCAACTTTTGAATGGTCGTTGTCAGCGACTGCCCGCGTGATCGCTTGAGCAGCGGACGCAGTTTGGCCATGTAAGCCTTCAGACTCTTGGGTGCAATCCTCAGCCGGACCTGTCGTTGATGCCAGCTCACGCTGTAACCCAGAAAGCTCCGCCGCCAAGGCCGGTCCACGGCGCTCTTGGTCGTATTCACCGTCAGGCGCAGATGCGTTTCCAGATAGTGAGTCATGCTGGCCATCACCCGTTCTCCGGATCGCTGGCTGCGGACGTAGATGTTGCAGTCATCCGCATAACGACAGAACCGGTGTCCCCGGCGTTCCAATTCCCGATCCAGTTCGGTCAGGAGCACATTGGAGAGCAAGGGGGACAGGGGGCCGCCTTGTGGCGCGCCTTCCCGCCGTGGGCTGACCAGCCCGCCTGCCAGCATGCCAGCTTGCAGGTAGCGCCGAATCAGGGTGAGTACCCGATGGTCGGTGATGCGCCGAGCCAGCAGGCTCATCAGCACATCGTGACTGACTCGGTCAAAGAACTGGGCCAGATCCAGATCAACCACCCAGCGGTGGCCGTCGTTGATGTGTTGTCGCATCGCCTCGACCGCCTGGTGGGCGCTTCGACCGGGACGGAACCCATAGCTGTGATCCGAGAAGGTCGGCTCCAGCATAGGGCTCAGCACTTGGTGAAGAGCTTGTTGGATCAGACGATCCTGCACCGTTGGAATACCCAGTATCCGTTCGCCGCCGTGCGGCTTGGGGATGCTGACCCGGCGTACCGGCTGAGGATGGTAATCGCCAGCCAACAGCCGCTCGCGCAGCGTTGGCCAGTGCTGTTGCAGGTGGCCCTTCAAGGCTGTGACCGGCATCTGATCGACACCCGCCGCGCCCTTGTTGGATACCACCCGCTGATACGCGCGCATCAGGTTCGGGCGCTCCAGCACCCGTTCCATTAGCGCATTTGGCTCCGCGTTCGTCCACGAGTGAGTCCCCGCGTCTGCCTCGACACGGGCTTCAGTCTCTGCCGGATTCTGTCCGGCGCCTCCCTGAATGCCCTGACCCATCCGGGTCGCTTCTGTCTTCATAAGCACACCGCAAAAACTCACCGCCTACTGACGGCCACCCATGTTCGGCCCTTCAGCACGCGGTAACGCACCTACTATGGCTTCGGCTGAGTTCTGGCTCTCCATCCCCACCTCTCGCGAAGTGAGTAGCACAGTGGCAGAGAACCAGACTTCCCAGGGTAAGACGCGTGACCTTCACACTTATGCCCGCCGCATCTACGTCCACACCGTCCGTGCAAGTTTTGGGCTTTGACGATATTTGCCGCCTTACCCGGTGTGGCCGCCTCGTATGCGATTTCTGTTCGTCGGGCCAGTGCTTTGCCTGCGGCTTCCTTCAGATTCCACCTCGCGGTGGACACCCTTGCCGTCCGGCTAGTGGTTCCCCTTGCCGGGCCCACAGGGGACTTGCACCCCCAAGTCATCCGGCCAGCACCACCTGTACCGGAATAGCGCCCGTCAAGGCGCTACGCGCCATGCCTGGCGCACAAAACAGAAACGCCACCAGCCGCGAGGCATGGTGGCGTTGTTCATCGGCCGGATGGTTAATCGATCCGGTCTCAGGCGACGGCTTCCGCCATCTGCAGCCGGATCTTCTTCATCGCATTCTTTTCAAGCTGCCGGATGCGCTCTGCCGATACACCATATCGGTCGGCGAGTTCGTGCAGTGTGGACTTGCTGTCAGTCAGCCAGCGCTCCCGCAGAATGTCCTGGCTGCGCTCATCCAGCATCCGCAACGCATCCATCAGACGACCGTTGGAATCGTCGGTCCAGTCGGCATTCTCCAACTGTTCGGCCGGATCACTGCGATTGTCCTGGAGATAATGCACGGGCGCCTGGTACGCGGACTCGTCGTCATCATCCATCGGGCCATCAAACGCTGTGTCGTGGGACGCCATGCGGCCTTCCATTTCACGCACCACGCGAGGCTCAACCCCAAGGTCTTCGGCAACGGCCTCGAGTTCAGCGTGATTCAGCCAGGCGAGACGCTTTTTCTGACTACGCAGGTTGAAAAACAGCTTTCGCTGCGCCTTGGTAGTCGCCACTTTGACAATTCGCCAGTTACGCAGAATAAATTCGTGGATCTCGGCCTTGATCCAGTGCACCGCAAACGATACCAGACGAACGCCGTACTCCGGATTGAAGCGCTTGACCGCCTTCATCAGGCCCACGTTGCCTTCCTGAATCAGGTCCGCCTGCGCCAAACCATACCCGGAATAGCTGCGGGCAATGTGAATCACAAACCGCAGGTGCGACAGAACCAGTTGGCGCGCAGCCTCCACATCACCGTCGTAGTGCAGTCGCTCGGCAAGATCGCGCTCTTCATCAACGGTGAGCACAGGAATGCGGGCCGCAGCCTGAATGTAAGATTCAAGATTGGCACCCGGAACCAGTCGATCAGCGAGCTGTAAGCTTGTACCCATACTTTTCCTCCGCTACCTGACGACCCGGTAATATAGCAACTTACCGGCAAACCGCCAAGATATGTCAGTACCACACTCTTCAGGATTGTTCATCGTTTCCTTTATACTGTGTTTGAATCTACGCCTAACAGCCGATTGCAGACAATAGGGTTTTTCCGTAACGTGATTCGGCATCCGATGCTGTCAGCCGGGTTCAATCGCATTCAGGTGGCGCTTGACTGCAACCCAGGCGCCAAGCCAGCCGAACAGGGTCGCCGCCGCCAGCAAAGCCAGTGCTCCGTCGAACGACAGGCTCACCAGTTCAAACTGACTATTGTAGAGGGTCGCAAGCCGGCCAACCGGTCCGCTGAGCCACCACAGGGAAAGCTCCAGCACCACAAAAGCGATTATCCCCCCACCAAGTCCGTACCAGATGCCAGTGTACAGGAATGGACGCCGCACGAACGCATCGGTACCACCGACGAGTTTGGCCACCAGAATCTCATCACGCCGGTTTTCAATGGCCAGCCGAATGGTATTGCCAATCACCAGCACCACCGCGACGGCCAGCAACAGAGCGAGGGACCAGACACTCCTGCCCAGCACATCGGCGATGGCGTTCAGCCGCTGCAGCCAGCCGAGATCCACCTGAACCTGGTCAACGCCCGTGGTCTGCTGCAGGGCCGTCACCAGATTCCCGATTCCCTTCTCATTGCGCGTCGCCAGGGCCGGGGTAACCAGCAACGTGTGGGGTAACGGGTTATCGTCCAGGTAGTCCAGTGCGTCGCCGAGTCCGGAGTCGGCACGGAATTCAGCCAGCGCAGTGGTTTTGTCGATCAGTTTCACGTCCAGTACGTCCGCCCGTGTCGCCACGTCCAGACGCAGCTTTTTGGCCTCGTCGAGGGTGGTCGATTCGGTCAGGTAGACCGTCACCCGGGCGGCATTTTCCCAGCCGGCGCTGATGTTCTGGAGACTGGCCAGCAGCAGCAACAGCCCGACTGGCAACGCCAGTGCGACACCCATTACGGTCCACGTCATCAGACTGGCAGCGGGCGATTTCAGCAGGCGACGGGCACTGTCTCCGGCCACTTTCCGATGATGGCCGATATAACCGTCCAGCCATTTTCCAAGTGACGACCGGGCACGCCGGGCCCCACGTCCGGTAACGGTACGTTGCTCCTGAGAATCACCCGGGCGAAGTGGGCGCTTACGGGCCATGGACACGCCCTCCCGGGGTCGGCGACCCGCCGGTGGCAAGGTAGCCGTGATCGAGTGTCAGCGTGCGCCGCCCCATGGCCTCAATCAGGGCGATATCGTGACTGGCGACCAGCACGGTTACACCGACCTGACTGAACTGTTCAAACAGATGCATGATGTCGGCAGACAGGTCGGGATCGAGGTTTCCGGTGGGCTCATCCGCCAGCAGCACCGGGGGTTTATTGACCACCGCGCGGGCGATACCGATGCGCTGCTGTTCGCCGCCGGACAGCTGGATCGGGTTCATTTTCTCTTTGTTGAGTAACCCGACCTTGTCCAGGGCCGCACGGACCCGGCGCCCGATATCCCCTGCTGACACACCCATCACTTCCAGCGGCATGGCCACGTTGTCGAACACCGTGCGATCGAACAATAGCTGATGATTCTGGAAGACCACGCCGATATGCCGGCGAATGTAGGGAATCTGGCGACGGGGCATTGTGTTGAGCAACTGCCCGCCAACCACCACATTGCCGGCACTGGGCCGTTCCATCAGCATGATCAGTTTCAGCAGGGTGCTTTTACCGGCGCCGGAATGACCGGTGAGAAACGCCATTTCACCCCGCGACAGGGTGAAATTGACCTGCTTCAGGGCGGTATGCTCACTGTCGTAGCGCTTGCTGACCTGCTCAAATTCGATCATCGGGGTTTTCACTCATCGAACAGCGCATTCACAAAAGTTTCCGCATCGAATGAGCGCAGATCATCGACCTGTTCACCCACACCAATGTAACGGATGGGCAGTTGGAGCTGCCGGGCGATGGCAAAGACAATCCCGCCCTTGGCGGTGCCGTCCAGCTTGGTCAGGGTAATACCGCTGACCCCGACCGCCTGCTGGAACACCTGCGCCTGACTGAGGGCATTCTGGCCAGTTCCGGCATCCAGCACCAGCATGACCTCGTGGGGTGCCTGCTCGTCCAGTTTTTTCATCACCCGGACCACCTTCTGCAATTCGCTCATCAGGTTGTCCTTGTTCTGCAGACGGCCGGCGGTGTCGGCAATCACCACATCAACGTTGCGGGACGCCGCAGACTGAACTGCGTCAAAGATAACGGAGGCACTGTCAGCCCCGGTATGCTGGGCGACCACGGGGACCTGATTGCGCTCACCCCAGACCTGTAACTGTTCCACCGCTGCCGCCCGAAAGGTATCGCCAGCGGCCAGCATGACGGACTTGCCATCCTGCTGGAAATGCTTCGCCAGCTTGCCGATGGTCGTGGTCTTGCCAACACCGTTGACGCCCACCATCAGGATCACATACGGCTTGCTGTCAGCGGCGATTTCCAGCGGCTGCGAGGTGCTCGCCAGGAGGCCTCGTAGCTGATCTTTCAGCGCGATCCGCAGGGCCTCACCATCCTTGAGCTGCTTGCGTTCGAGTTTTTCCGTCAGCGCTTCGATAATCTCGGACGTTGCGGTCACCCCGACATCCGCCATTAGCAGGGTTGTCTCGATATCCTCCAACAGGTCAGCGTCGACGGACTTGCCCACCGAGAAAAGATCCGCCAGCCCGGAGCTGAGGTTGGCCCGGGTCTTACCCAGTCCACTCTTGATGCGCTGAAAGACACTGACCGCCGGGGCTTGTGCTTCCGGCTCAGGTGGGCTGACCACTTCGTCTGCCGCCGGTACCGGCTCGGCCGCAGCGTCCGTGCCCGCCTCGACAGATTCCGGTTCAGCGGCCTGAGTGACAGATTCCTTCGCCGGCTCAGGCTGGCGCTGAGGTACCGGTTTTGGCCGCGGCAGCCGTCGACGACGGCTCGCAACATCCAGTACAAACGCCAGTATCAGCAGCGCCAGAACGCCGATAGAAATCCACTGTGCCATCATGATCAGAGTACCATCGAGTGAGAGGTGACAGAGTCAGTGTGCGCGGTAAAATCCGGGGCATCCGCACACACCTCCCGGACAAGAAAGCGGCCATTCTAGCGGCCCGTCCCGTAGCCGTCCAAACCTGCGATTTATGACCCGTCCTGTTTTGCAGTAACATATCGGTTTTCATTGCTCTATTCGACCCGGGAGTCTGGCGATCCCTCGCGTGCGGCTACGGTGACCTCATTCTGGCCTTTCAGACGGCCTAACAACGGAGTTGCCTTGCCAGGCACGATGGCTGTCGCGCAGGCTCCTACACAGCCGGAGTTGACACGGATGACCCGAAAAAAGACCGGCAAGCCGAACCACAAGGAAAAAGCTCAGAGTGAACTGCGCATCATCGGTGGAGAATGGCGCAGCCGTCGCCTGCGCTTTCCCGATGCGGGCGGCGTCCGTCCAACACCGGCGCGGACCCGCGAAACCCTGTTTAACTGGCTGGCGATGTATATGCCCGGGAGCCACTGCCTCGACCTGTTCGCCGGCAGCGGCGCGCTGGGCCTGGAAGCACTGTCGCGGGGAGCCGGGCACGTCATGCTGGTGGACCATACCCCGGTGCTGACCGACGCCCTTAAACAGAACCTCAGGGCCCTGAACTCAACCCGCGCAACGGTGGTCTGCCAGGCGGTCGAGCAGTTTCTGCAACAGCCCCCGGAGTCTCCCTTCGACATTGTGTTTATGGATCCGCCCTTCCACCAGGGCTGGCTCGAACGGCTGTTTTCAACGCTGGAAACCAGCGACTGGATCAAACCTGACGGCTGGATTTACGTGGAACACGAAAGTGACCGCAGGGTGCCCGCCATACCGGCCGGCTGGCAGCTACATCGTCAGAAAACCGCCGGGCAGGTCACCTACAACCTGTTCAGGAACGTCACCAACTCCGATTAACCGTTGCCAGTTGCCATCGCCAGGGCGTTAGGGAACCCCATCGGTTCACGATGGAGTTTTCAGCACAGCCAGGCAGAGTTCAGCGCGGCCAGAGCGCACACAGAGGTCAGAGGGTTCAGCGGGCCAGGCCCGCCGTCCTCATACCGGACGCAGTGAGTAGGATTTCAGGTGCGCTGCAAACTCTTCCAGATACCGGATACCACTGGCCTCAGCCTCACGGCACCACTCCGTCAATGCCTGGAGTTTCTCATGGGATCTCACGCCGCGCTGGCGCCACAGCGCCTGCAGTTCATGGCTCTTGTCGTAGATCTGCCGTAAGACTGCATTTTCATCCAGAAGGGAGTCCAATTGTTCTTTTTCGGCAGCATGAATCAGCGTGATTTCACGGGACAGCAGCGTCTTGAGCTTACGGTAACGGGGCTTGATCGCTTCTTCCAGCAGCGTTTTCTGCTGACGTAACACCGGTTCCATGACACGCTTGCGGTACTGGCGCATGATATCAAAGCGGTTATTGGCGATGGCCTGAACGGTTTCTACGTCCATAACCTGTTTGCCCGGAACGGAATGCGCAATCGGACGGTAACCCTTGGGTCTGGCCAGCCCGAACAGCTGGAACAGACGAATGTATCCCCAGCCGATATCGACCTCAAACCAGCGCCGGGACAGTTTGGAGGAGTTCGGATAGGTGTGGTGATTGTTGTGAAGTTCCTCACCACCGACCAGCAGCGCCAGCGGGAAGATGTTGCGGGCATTGTCGGCGCACTCGTAGTTGCGATAGCCAAAAAAGTGGCCCACGCCATTGATCACACCGGCGGCCCACACCGGGATCCACATCATCTGAACCGCCCAGATCCAGATGCCGTTCACACCGAACAACATCACGTCAACCAGCGCCATCAGTGTGATGCCGAGGCTTCTGTGACGGGTATAGATCTTGCGCTCGACCCAGTCCTCCGGGGTGCGCTGTCCAAACCGCTCAAGGGTTTCCGGGGTAGCGGCATCCGCATACAGCTCGGCGCCCTCGAAAACCACCTTCCGAAGCCCTTTGACAACCGGGCTGTGGGGATCGTTCTCGGTTTCGCAGGTGGCATGATGTTTACGATGGATGGCGGTCCACTCCTTGGTCACGATACTGGTCGTGAGCCATAGCCAGAAGCGGAAGAAGTGAGCCAGCACAGGGTTCAGGTCCAGCGAATTGTGCGCAGAATGGCGGTGCAGATAGAGCGTCACACTGACGATCGTGACATGGGTCAGACCCAGCGCCACCAGAACAAGCTGCAACACGGAGAGGTCGAGTAGACCGTAGTACCACATACTGAAAATCCTCAGAGCGGAAGATGGCTTGTATAGCACACCTTCAGAAACGCCCACACTTTAGCGTACAGATGTACGCCTGAACAAGCCGGCGGCCCGGTAAATTCGTTACCGAATACACCCGTTGGTAACCGGACTTACCAACCCCGGCGCTTCCCTGAGCCTGGCCCGGGCGCTGCAGGACCACAGTCATCGACGGCGCAGCCGGTGATTGACAGGCGGGCAGTTTCACCCAATATTGGCGCCCTGCTGTTCATTTCAGACGGAGTATCCGAGTGCCGGAATTACCCGAAGTGGAAACCACCCGCCGCGGGATCGCCCCCGCCTGCGAAGGCCAGATCGTCAGTCAACTGAACGTTCGCGACTCCCGCCTGCGCTGGCCGGTGCCGGCGGACCTACCAGCCTTGCTGGCAGGCCGACGTCTGATTCAGGTCGATCGACGGGCCAAATACCTGCTCATGCGATTCGACCACGGCACCGTTATTGTTCATCTCGGGATGTCCGGCAGCCTGCGCGTCATCACCGACGACAGCCCGCTGCTCAGGCATGACCATATCGAACTGCATCTCGCCAGCGGGACACGCCTGCGCTTCAACGACCCCAGACGCTTCGGGTGCTGGTTGTGGTCGGAAAACCCGGATTCCCACGCGTTGCTGTCCGCCCTCGGGCCGGAACCGCTGGACCCTGCCTTTACCGGTCGATATCTGCATCAACGGGCACGGGGCCGAAAAACCCCTGCCAAAAACTTTGTCATGGACAATCATGTTGTGGTGGGCGTTGGCAATATCTACGCCAACGAAGCCCTCCACCAGGCCGGCATCCATCCACGCCGGGCCGCCGGCCGTATCAGCCTGGACCGATTCAACCGCCTGGCAGGGTCCATTCACGAGATCCTGAGCGCGGCCATCCTCGTCGGTGGCACAACTCTACGGGATTTTGTCAACAGCGATGGCAAACCGGGCTATTTTGCCCAGTCGCTCCAGGTTTACGGTCGCGGCGGCAAACCGTGCCGCCGCTGCCAGACACCCCTGAAGGAGACACGGATGAACCAGCGTACTACGGTGTATTGCCCGCGCTGTCAGCGCTGAGACTCATTCACCAAGCCGGCCGCCAGTCCGGCATCGCGATCCCGCGGATGCCTGCCGGTGGCTGCCGGTATGGCTACATCGGGGGCAGGATCTGCGTAAAAATGCTCCGCAAAGCACAGAAATTCGTTTGAAAATACGTGAATATGATCCATAGTTAAGGTACTTATGTTAAGGGGCACCCGGGAAGCGCTGAATAATTCGGTTGCCCTTCTGCAAGACCTGAGCTGTGCAATGGCAAGGCGCGACTCGCCGGGCCGACCTCGGGACGCTAACCCGGGAACCTCTGAAAAGTCGTTGACGGACCTGTGCCATTAACCTGTGGTTTTCAGAGATCCCCCAAGATGGAGAAACACCATGTCTGCAAAACCTGCACGCGTTGTCATGACCGCGGTTGCGGCCTGTCTGCTGGCTTTCGCGTCAATCGGCCATGCCCGCGCTCTGGAGGAATCACCGTCCGCGCTGGCGATGACCGGCGACGCCCTGTTTGCCCGCCCGGTTCTGCTGGCCACCACCATTGTCGGCAGCGCCGTTTACCTGGTCTCCCTCCCCTTCTCGTTGTTGGGCGGTAACGCCGGGGAAGCCGGAAATGTGCTGGTAGTGGGCCCCGCCAAGGCCACCTTTGTGCGCTGCCTCGGCTGCACCATGGTCGGCCGCAAACAGGCACCGGTTACCCAGGACGCTTCAATGCAGTAACGGAATCTTGCACGGACGCTGGAAGTCCGGCAGCCTGACAGTCATTCACCACTGGACTACCGACTGTCATGATTAACTGGTCTGCCATTGAGACAGTGTTCCTCGATATGGACGGAACTCTGCTCGACCTTCATTTCGATACCCATTTCTGGCTGGAACATCTGCCGGCGCGCTACGCCCAGCACCACCAACTGTCAACCGAACAGGGCCGTGACCACATCATTCCGATGATCCAGGCCGAGCGCGGGTCGCTGAACTGGTACTGCACCGATTTCTGGAGTCAGCGTCTGTCTCTCGATGTGCCCGCCCTGAAAGCAGAAGTGCGCGACCGGATTGCTTACCGCCCGTTTGTGAAAGAATTTCTCGGCCAACTCAAAATCTCGGGACGGCGGACGGTCATCGTCACCAACTGCCATCCGGATCCGCTGGCCTTGAAGCTTGAATCCACCGGCCTTGACCAATGGGTGGACACGATAGTTTCCAGTCATCAACTGGGCAAACCCAAGGAAGCCGCTGATTTCTGGTCGGACCTGGCATTGCGCATTCCCTATGATCCCGCAAACACCCTGATGATCGACGACAGCTTCCCGGTCCTGGACAGCGCGGCCGCAGCCGGCATCGGCCACTGCCTGGCCATCCTGGCGCCAGACAGCCAGCAGCAACCGGCGGCACCTCACCCCTCATTACCCTCGATCCGGCATTTTGATGAACTTTTGCCGTTACCGGGTCTGGGGAAGCTCTGAGCAAGTCTATTGGCGATTCTGCAAGTGTTGAGAGGTTCCCTGGCTCAGGCTGTGCCATCGGACGCCTGAACCGGTTATAATGCCCGCAAAGCCCGTCAGGCGAGGAGACATGACCGCAACCAATGAAACCGACGAACGGGTTCGCCTTGACAAGTGGTTGTGGGCAGCCCGGTTCTACAAAACCCGCAACCTGGCCAAGTCAGCCATTGAAGGTGGCAAGGTTCACTACAACGATCAGCGTTGCAAGCCCGGCAAACTCACCGAAGTGGGCGCCCGCCTGAAATTCCGCCAGGGCTGGCAAGAACGCACCGTGATCGTGGATGCACTCAGTGACCGTCGGCGGGGTGCTCCGGAAGCCCGACAGCTCTACCACGAAACGGAAGACAGCGTCCGGCAGCGTGAGGAAATGGCCTGGCAACGCAAGACCATGCAAGCCGCCCAGTTACCGCCGGCCCGGCGACCGTCGAAAAAGGATCGTCGCAATATTCAGCGCTTCAAGGACCAGAATGGTCTTTGAAGCGGTTTTCCCCGGTCGCCTTACCAGCCCGACTCCCGATTTAGCCATTGTCCATGCAGGAGAACAAACCATGGCGTCCCAGGATCAGTTTCAACGATTTCTCTTTGAGCAAAGCCAGGTACGGGGAGCCTGGGTCCAGCTGCAACGGAGCTATCAGGACATCACCACGCAGGCGCCCTACCCTGAGACAGTCAAAAAGCTGCTTGGTGAATCGCTGGCAGCCAGTGTTCTGATGAGTGGCACGCTCAAGTTCAAGGGCACCCTGTCGCTACAGGCCAAAGGTGACGGCCCGCTCCCCATGCTGATGGCCGAGTGTAGCCACGATCGTCAGATAAGAGGCCTGGCACAGTTCCGTGACGGCGCTGCCACCACCGACTCCCTGGATGAGTTGCTGGGCAAAGGCCAGATGGCGATTACCATTACCCCCGAACAGGGCCAGCGCTACCAGGGTGTGGTCCCGCGGGAGCATCCGTCGTTGTCCCAGTGCCTGGAAGACTATTTTGACCGCTCCGAACAGATTGCCACCAGCCTGATCCTGTTTTCCGACGAGCACCGCAGCGCCGGACTGTTACTGCAACGACTGCCCGGCGGCGCCGAACCGGACAACGACCTGTGGCAACGGGTGAATCATCTGGCCAGCACGCTCAAGGCGGACGAACTGCTGAACCTGGACAGCGAGAGCCTGTTGCACCGCCTGTTCCACGAAGAAGAGGTTCGCGTGTTCGACGCCGATCCGGTGGAATTTCGCTGCAGTTGTTCCCGCGAACGCACCCTGTCTGCGCTCAAGGCGATCGGGCAGGAGGAATGCTACAGCATCATCGAAGAGCGCGATGTGATCGACATGGACTGCCAGTTCTGTCATGCCCATTACCGGTTTGACCGCAACGATATCGACCAGCTTTTCCTGGGTCATTCACTGCACTGATCTGAACCATGCTGCACTCCTGCGGACAGCATAACCATGCGGTCTGAGAGCAGTCGTTTTTTAAATGCGCGTCTGGCATAATAGCCCGCCTGAACTGACCGGATTGTTCATTATTCGGCCAGATTGCGGCCAAAAACATAAAAATCGGATCTGCCGCGTCTGGTACAGAGAACAATCTTGAAGATACCCGGGGGCGAGGTCCAAGTGAGCAATACCTATCATGATCTGAATACAGCGCGACTGGTCGAGCTGGCACTGGAAAGAAAGGAAGGCCAACTGGCCGCCAATGGCTCACTGGTGGTGAAAACCGGCAAGCGAACCGGCCGTTCGCCCCTGGACCGGTTCATTGTTGAAGAGCCGAGCACTGCAGACGACATCCATTGGGGCCCGATCAACCGCCCCTTTGATGCTGACCGCTTTGATACTCTGTGGGATCGCGTTGAGGCCTACCTGGCCGAAAAAACCAGCTTTGTCGCCCGCGTTCACGTAGGCGCTGACCCGGAGCACTATCTGCCCGTGCGGATGACCACGGAAACCGCCTGGCAGAACCTGTTCGGGCAGACACTGTTTATCCGCCCCGAGACGTTCAACCCCTCCGACAAGAAAGAGTGGCAGATTCTCAACGTCGCCTCTTTCGAATGCGTACCTGAGCGCGATGGCACCAACAGCGATGGCTGCGTCATCATCAACTTTGCCAGACGCAAGGTCTTGCTGGCCGGTATGCAGTACGCCGGCGAGATGAAAAAGGCCATGTTCTCGGTACAGAACTTCCTGCTCCCGGAAAAAGATGTGCTACCGATGCATTGTTCCGCCAATGTTGGCGATGACGGTGAAACCTGTCTGTTCTTCGGCCTGTCCGGTACCGGCAAAACCACCCTCTCCGCGGACCCGGCGCGCCATCTCATCGGAGACGACGAGCACGGCTGGGGCCCCGGCACCGTGTTCAACATCGAAGGCGGCTGCTACGCGAAATGCATCGACCTCAGCCAGAAAAACGAACCCATTATCTGGGACGCCATTCGTTTCGGTGCCATTGTCGAGAATGTGGTCATAGACCCGGAGACCCGCGAGCCCGATTACACCGATGTCTCGCTGACCGAAAACTCACGCTGCGCCTACCCGCTGGAGCACGTTGAAAAACGTGTTGTCGAGAATCGCGCCGGCGAGCCCTCGCACGTGGTCTTTCTGACTTGCGACATGACCGGCGTGCTGCCACCGGTATCGGTGCTGTCCAAAGAGGCCGCGGCCTACCATTTCCTCAGCGGCTACACGGCGTTGGTCGGCTCCACCGAAATGGGCTCTGAGCCCGGCCTCAAGGCAACCTTCTCCACCTGTTTCGGAGCGCCGTTCTTCCCCCGCCCGGCGGGCGTCTATGCTGAATTGCTGATGAAGCGCATGGACGATTTCGGCAGCAAGGTATTCCTGGTCAACACTGGCTGGACCGGCGGACCCTTCGGCATTGGCGAGCGTTTCAGTATCCCGACCACGCGGGCGGTGATTGGCGCGATCCAGAATGGTGACCTGGACGATGTGGAGACCGAACACCTGCCGACGCTGAATCTGGATATTCCTGTCCAGGTGCCGGGGGTGGACAGCAATCTGCTGAATCCCCGCAACACCTGGAAAAACGCTGAAGACTACGATGCCAAGGCCGCCGAACTCATCGGCCAGTTTGTCGAGAACTTCAGGAAGTTCGATGTGTCTGAGACGATCGTTAATGCGGGGCCAAAAGGCTGATTCACTGAATTGACCGGACCTGAAAAGGCGCCTTCAACGGCGCCTTTCCTGTGGCAGAAACGACACTTTCCAGGATAGCGGCAACGAATGCTCCGCCCGGCTAGTGCGCTTAGTGCGCTGATCTGGTGATCCCTGAAGTACTGAGGGGCCAGTCGGGACGAGAGATTCCGAGGCAGGCCGCCTTGACACCGCTATCCGGTGCCTCAGACTGCATAGAACAGCAGCGGCACGAAGGCCACCAGCAACAGGGCCATGCCCATGGTGAGCAGCGGCATGATGATCCGCTCGTGACGTTGATAGAATGTTCCACTTTGCTGCTCGGCTGCGGCAATTTCCGCCTCACCAACCACCTGGCGTGCGAGCAAATGGTTCAGCGCCACTGGCGGACTCAGGTAACCCAACTCGAACGCCACCAGCGTCACCATCCAGAAGTGCACCGGCACAATACCGCTGCTGTAGGCAATACCGGCAATGGTTGCCGACACCAGGATGACCGCCCCGAACGCATCCATGATCATACCCAGCACCACCAGCACCATGACCATCAGGATCATGGCCGCCCAGGGACTGCTGAAGGCCTGCGGAAACAGTCCCATCAGATGCGACCGCTCGATCACCCCGCCAATGCTGACCGACAGACCCAGCAGCAGCAACAGGGCACCAATTTCTGAGGTGGTGTCATTGGTCGCCGCACGCAGGCTATGCTCGATCCCGCCCGGTTCCGGGTCGGCCAACTGCTTGACCCGCCGGCGATAGTGCACATGTTCATAGGCCAGAATGCTCAGCATGATGACCGGCAGCAGTCGCGGGGCGGAAAACTCGTCCATGCGGACATCCAGCCCCCAGCGATAGAACATAACCACAGCCGTTACCAGCAGGCCATAGGGCGCCAGCGCCCACAACGCGCGGCCCATCGCCGGGATGGCCACCCGAGCCGGCGCACAATCAAAGCGGCTCTGCCGATTGACCGTCAGCGCAATGATCAGAAACAGCGCGGCGGTCAGCAGGAACACCCAGATACCCCAGCCGAACAGCTCGTCGGTGGTGACTTCACGGTTCAGGTAGGCAATCACCACCACCAGCAGGCACGGACGCAGCACCACACCCAGCGAGCCGGACATGGCCGTCGCGGCCAGAGCAAGCTGTCGCCGCGCACCGGCCGCCCGGAGCTCAGCGTAGATCACTGCGCCGGCGGCGATGACGAAAATCCCGGAGGCTCCAGTGTAAGCCGTCGGCACGGCGGCAACCAGCACCGCCACCACAGCCAGCAACTCCGGCGGCAGTCGCCAGGGTCGGAACACGTCAAACACCAGGGTGGCCAGCCGGGTCTGCTTCAGCATCATGCCGATCCACACGTAGAGCGCCACATTGAGGAACATGTCAGCCAGTTCCATCATCTTGCCCAGATAGATACCGATACCCGACCCGTGGCCGATAAAGGCGAAATAGGAGCCGGAAATAAGGCACATGCCGGTATAGAGCGGCACTGACAGAAAGGCCTTGTTCAGATTACCCCCGGCCGGCAGATCCTCGGGCACCCGGACCAGGCGGTACAGACTCGCCACCACCAGACCGGAAAAACCCACGATCCACAGGTTGTGAAGCAGCAACTGAGCCGGATCGACCGCACTACCGCCCTGAACCGTAAGCTGGCGAAACAGGATACTGGAGCCCAGCAACATTACGTTGGCGATCGTTTGCAGGGTGTGGGAGACCTGGTAATCGAGCCGTGTTTCCATGGCCCGCATGGCAATGTGGTGACGCGTCAGGGTGGCGGTTGCCGCGCAGAGCATGACCAGAGTGATCAGAATAAACCGTTGTGAGGCCAGACCCAGGGCCACCAAATCCGCAAGCGCCAGTTCCACGGTCCGGTATACCCGGACTGCCGGCGTCAGTCGCTGGCTGACCTGATCAAACGCCTGGTAGCGTGCGCGGCATTCGGCGAGCGAGCGTTCAATGGACTGGCGAACCTGGCCGGGGTCCTTGCTCTGCTCACCCAGCAGGTCCGCCATGGCATCACTCAGATCACTGTCTGCGGCCAGTTCCCGGGCAACCGCCGCGTCCACATCGCGCTCCGGGTCGCAGGTGGGCCTTACGGGATCAACCCGTAGTTGGTAGTAGCCGCTCCAGATCTGCTCGCCCAGCTTGAGCATCTGGCCGTGAATATCGCTGCTGGTGGAGAACAGAACCACAATCAGCAGTAACAGGCATACCGGAAACGATGACAGCCACTCCCGAGGGGATCGCCTGAACAGGGTCTGAGACATGAAAATCGCCTTGTGAGTAGATTCCGGCCTGTCAGAGAATGCCGTCGAGACTCATGGTTTCTGTGGCTTCGGGTTGATCGTCCCAGAAGGTGCCAAGCTGCCCTGAAGGCGTGCGATAACCAACGTGCCCGACCCACATGCGATCGGAAATGGCCTGAATCATCCGGGTGGCCATGGCATCCACCAGGCGCCACTGCTCCGGTGCGGGTTTCTCGTCAATCGCCTTGGCGTGGCGCCGGATAACCGCCCGCAGCAACTCATCGTCACCTTTGTTGATTGCGGCAATCGCATGAAAGACGTGAGCCAGCCGGACACCGGCTTCTTCACCCAGGCGATCCGACTGCGCCAGACGCTCGAAAGCCCGCTCGCCCTGGGGCATGGTGCCGGGCAGCATGGCCCAGACAGTGGCTCGCAGCGCCATGGGTGCGCCCCACCACTGGCGGTTGTCCAGGCACCCGGTCGCGCTCGCCACGACCGATCCGACATTCTTGGGAACACCAATCGACTCGGTTGACTGTATTTCAGCATTCAGCGCCTGCAGACCATTCAGCAGTCCGGCCAGATAGATGAAACCGTCAATGTCCTGGTCGAATTCGGGACACTCTGCTTCGGCAGGATCGCCGTAGTAGGCCTTGAAGTGTTTCCAGCCATTGAAGTAACGCCGGGCTGCCAGCGCATAATGACGCTGCTGTCGTATCGATGCGTCCCGGGCCTCTTCCGCGTGAAGGCCCTGCAGTGCCGCCAGCCCCTTCAGCTCATCCTCACGGGCAGACTCTTCCGCGCAGGCCCCGGAGGTGAGATACAACATGACAGCCAACTGGTCCGGCTCACTCGTCACCCGGCCGAAGGACAGCAGAAGCGGCGAGGTTGCCTGACTCATGGCGCAACTCATGGCCAGGTCGTCTGTTTTCATCAGGTAAGGTACGGTGTGAGCCTTGGAAAAGCCCTGCATGACATCGCCGGTGGTTTTGTAAATCAGGCTGCAGCCCTGAAGAGTGGTCAACAGCATCAGCATTAACGCGAGACACCCGTTGCGACCCGGGCTCCCGGCCCGGCCGACGGTGTCGATACTCCCCGTTGTCATTCCGTCCACCTTGCGATTATTGTTGTGTACTATTGATTACTAACAGCGGCATCATTGCCGGGCTTATGTAACAGCCTGTAACAGGACCGATATTATGTATGAGCGTTAAACAGGTTTGTGAGACCCGGGCCTCAAAGCGGACAGCGGCCGGCCGACCCGGGGACACCTGAATGGATTGACAGACCCGGTATAAACGCTTTATTCAGTAGCGACTGGCTCCGCGACTCGAAGCGGGGATTGCTTTTCATCTGAACAGGACACCGTGACTCCATGCTCAAACCAGACCTCGCCCGGGTAATCGCCGAACAGACGGGGCTCAGCCTTGACCGGGCCAACGAAGTCATCACCGCTGCCACCGACCAGATTTCAGCGGCCGCCGCACGGGGCGAAGACGTCACCCTGATTGGCTTTGGCTCCTTTCACGTGCGTACGCGCCAGGCCCGCAACGGCCGGCATCCGCAAACCGGCGCACCGCTTCACATCGGCGCCAGCCGGACCGTTGCCTTCCGTCCGGGCAAAGCCCTGCGGGAAGCGGTGCAGTAAGTCGCACCGCCGCCTGGTGGGTGCAGACGCTCAGGAGGAGCATTCTGCCCGGGCCCCATCCACGCGACACCGGATTGCTTTCATCAACTTGATAGCGCGGGGGTCGTAGACGCCATCCTTGACCAGCGACAACCGGACTTCGCGCAGCATCTGATCATAGTTCCGGACATCGGCGGCCGGCGGATGCATCCACACATCCCCGGGTATCTCCGCTTCTGCCTGGGCAATGATGTCGTAGGCCTGGTTAAGGCGTTTGATCGACTCGTCCCGCACCATCTGGCCCGCCTCGTCCGGAAACCGGCTGCGATGCAGGATCACCTGGAAGTTCATGTAGGCCAGCGCGTACTTGAAGACCCCGCCATCCGGCTCGACGCCTTTGTAGAGCTCCAGCGGTGAATAGGCAACCGCCGGGGCATACGCCAGATCAACGCTGCCATTGTTGAACTTGCCGGCAAAATTGGCGGAATTGGCGCCCACCACCGACGCTCCCACGTGGCGGACCATGCGCACCGAGGCGATATCATAGTCAAGCGTGGCCATCTTCTTGCCCTGCAACTCGGCCACCGTATCGATCGAGCGGTCACGGGTGAACAGGTACACGGCACCACCCGGGAACACCCCGGCTACTTCGTAGTCACCGTTGATCAGGAACGGCCGCGCCTTGGGCTGGCTGAGCGTATTGAACAGCAGGCGCATTTCTTTCTCACCGGGGATGGCGCCCATGGCTTCGAGACTGCCGGTGAACTTGTTGAACTCACGGGCACGGGTGCCGGTCAGCAACACCGCATCACACTGCCCCGCCTTGAAATCCTCGGCAGCCACTTTTTCGTCGGTATAGGCGCGCAGATCGAGCTTGATGCCCTCCTTGAGCGCAACCGGACGGAACGTTTTGGTGATGGCGAACAGCGGGCCGTTGGCACCAACCGGATCAAAGACACAGAAGCTGCGTTCCAGAGGCTGCCCGGCGGCTCCGCTTGCACTCGACAGGACCAGCAGAGTCAGGGCACCGAACAACGCGCGGGTCAGGTTTCGTATTTTCACGGGAGACTCCAGTTCTTGTTATCCGGTGGATTGACGCGGGCTGGCGCCGCATTCCCGCCTGAAAAGCAGGGACAGCGCCAGCCGAGATACACCGGTGCTCCATCAGGGTGTAAAGGCCGAGCATACCTCGGTAAACAGAAGGATACGTTGGCAGGGGTGCCTGACTTCAAGGCCGATCAAGCAAAAAGCGGGGAATTGTGATGCAGTCGTCAGACTGCCCGCCACCCAGTGCTCAACTCCGGGTGGCGGTCATCCTGGCAACCCGTCGGAATCGTGAACCATGCGTTAGTCAGCGAACAGGTCTTCCCTGGGGTTAACCGACGGGCCAGGCCAGACGACCTCCGCTGAGCGTATAGCGGATCACGCCGGGCAACGGGGAGCCGGTCACCGGTGCATGCTTGCCCATGGACATCAGGGTCTCTGCACTCGCCACCCAGTGCGCCCGGGGGTCGAAAATGCAGATATCCGCCTCATCACCCTCATTCAGCCCGGCCACCGGCCGGTCGAGCACCGCCGCCGGCCCTTGCGTCAGCGCGCCGATCAACTGTGGCAGCGTCAGTTCATCGCGCTCAACCAGCGTCAGACCGAGTGACAGAACACTTTCCACGGAAGACAGGCCAGGCCCGGTTTCCCCCAGCGGCGCCCGTTTGGCGGCCGGGTCCTGGGGCTGGTGCTGGCTGACAATACTGCCGATGACGCCGTCACGCACGCCGGCCAGCAGACGCTGGCGGTCCGCTTCCGTGCGCAGAGGCGGCAAGACATGGAAACGACTGTCGAAGCCCGACAGGGCGTTCTCGGTCAATACCAGGTGATGCATGGCGACATCAGCGGTGACCGCAACACCGCGTTGCTGCGCGTCGGCGACCATGTCGACGCTGCGCGCGGTGGATAACTGACTCAGATGCAGGCGCACGCCCGCCTCTTCCGCCAGCAACAGCATTTCCATCACCGCGGCGGTTTCGGCGACTTCGGGAATGCCCAGCAGGCCCAGGCGAGCGGCTACCTGTCCGTCGTGAGCGAAACCATCGGCCGACAGCGCCTGGTTGCGTGGCTGCAACATCAGCGTATAACCGAAGGTCTGGGCATAGGCCATGCATCGACGCAGGATCCGCGCATTGCGGAAAACCGCGCTTCCGTTGCTGAAGGCCACGCACCCGGCGGCCGACAGGCCGGCCATATCACTGAGCAGTTCGCCTTCAAGCGCCCGGGTGGCGGCGCCGATCGGCAACACGCGGACCGCCCCGCGAGCGGTGGCAGTGTCCCGGATCAGATGGGTAACCGCCGTGGAATCATTGACCGGAGAGGATTCCGGGGACGCGCACACCGTCGCAAATCCGCCCCTGGCCGCTGCCAGGGTTTCCGAGGCAATATTGCCTTTCTGGCTGTTACCCGGCTCTCGCAGATAGCAGCACAGATCGATGAAACCCGGGGCGACCCGGCAGTCCTGAGCATCCAGCTGCTGGTCGGCATGGCGGCGGTCAGCGGCCTCGCCGACGGCCGCAATACGTCCATTTTCGATCAGTAACGATTCAGTCCCGGCTGCCTCACCCTGCGCGGTCAGCCGTCGGCCATTGACAATCCGGATGCTGGTTTGCCGGTCTTCACTCACGCCTGCTCTCCTTCCGCCTGGCCCCGGGTCCGCTCAGCGACCTGACCGCTCATCGCCATGGACATCACCGCCATCCGCACCGCAATGCCATTGGTCACCTGATTCAGAATGACCGACTGGGGCCCATCGGCCACCGCCGATTCGATTTCCACGCCCCGGTTTATCGGCCCCGGGTGCATCACTATGCAGTCGGGCCGCGCCAGAGCCAGCTTTTCGGTATTCAGACCGTAAAGCCGGTAGAACTCGCGCTCACTTGGCAACAGTGCACCTTGCATGCGTTCCCGCTGCAATCGAAGCATGATCACCACGTCCAGATCTTTGAGACCGGCCCGCATGTCGTACTGGACCTTGCAGCCGAGGCTTTCAACATCCCTTGGCAACAGCGTGCCCGGGGCAATCACCCGTACTTCGGCAACCCCGAGGGTATTCAGCGCGGCGATCTGGGACCGGGCCACCCGGGAGTGCAGGACATCGCCCACAATGGCTACCTTCAGGCCCTCAAAGCTGCCTTTATGCTGGCGGATAGTCAGCATATCCAGCATCGCCTGGGTCGGGTGCGCATGACGGCCGTCGCCGGCATTGACGATAGCCACGCCCGGGGTCACGCTTTGCGCAATAAAGTGGGGCGCACCGCTCTGGGAATGGCGAACCACGAACATGTCGCTGGCCATGGCTTCCAGATTCAGCAGCGTGTCCGACAGGGATTCACCCTTGGAGGTGGCGGAAGTGTTGATGTCCAGGTTAAGCACATCGGCGGACAGCCGCTTGGCCGCCAGCTCAAAGGTGCTGCGGGTGCGGGTGCTGGATTCGAAGAACAGATTGACGACCGTGCGGCCCCGCAGCAGCGGCACCTTTTTGATGGTTCGTTCGCCGACTTCGATGAAGGAGTCGGCGGTGTCCAGAATATCGGTTAACAGTGGCCGTTGCAGACCATCAAGGGTCAGGAAGTGTTTCAACTGGCCATCCCGGGTCAGTTGCAGGGCGGTGTCGGAAGTCGCAATGGCAGTCATGGGTGCTGTGACTCTCTGGTGCGGGAGGCTATTGGCCGGTTTCCCGAAGTTCCAGTTTTAACGGAGCCGGGCCTTGCAGTTTCACCCGCTGGTGAGACTGCAGTGACAGGGTCCGACCGACGACATCGGGCTGGATCGGCAGTTCCCGCGCTCCCAGGTCGATCAGGGTGCACAGAATGATACTCGCCGGCCGGCCGTAATCGAAGATTTCATTCATCGCCGCCCTGATGGTTCTGCCACTCATGATGACGTCGTCAATCAGGATGATATCCCGGTCCTCGGTTTCAAACGGCAGATGAGACGGGCAAACCCGGGGATTCAGCCCGATCCGGCTGAAGTCATCCCGGTAAAAGGAAATATCCAGCTCGCCAAACGGCTGCTCCAGGCCGAGCCGCTTGTTCATGGCGTCGGCCAGCCAGACACCGCCAGTGCGAATGCCGATCAGCGCCGGGGACGTCACCGCACGCGACGTCAGTTGCTCGCGCAAGCCCGCTTCCAGCTCATTGAGCAACTGATCTGTATCCAGCAATGCGGTCATTAATCGCTCACCTCTCCGTCTGCCCTTGTGAATAGTGACCAAACCAGGTTTCAAGAATCAGCACGGCGGCCAGATCATCCACCCCATGGCGTCCAAAATCCCGATCACCCCCGGCGGCCATGACAGCGCCCTTGGCCTCAAAGCTGCTCAATCTCTCATCTACCATAGCCACCGGCAGATGGAAGCGTCCGTGTAACCGGTTGCCAAACTTGCGGGCCCGGGCACACATGTCGTTCTCGGTGTCATCCATGTTCAGCGGCAGCCCGACGACGAACTGGTCCGGCTGCCACTCATCAATCAGCCGTTCAATCATGGTCCAGTCCGGGATGCCATCACGGGCCGGCAGCATCGATACCGGCCGGCCCCGGCCCAACAGTTCCTGGCCAAAGGCCACGCCGATCCGGCGGGTGCCGAAATCGAACGCCAGAACCTGACGCTGGCCCGGCTCACGCATGACCCACCGTTTCGCTGAGCTGGTTGAGGTCAACGCCGATACGCTTCAGCACGGCACTGTATCGCTGCGTCCAGGGTGTGTCGAACAGCAAATCCGGCGTGGCCGGACAGGTTAACCAGGCATTGCTGGCCAGTTCAGCCTCCAGTTGCCCTTCACCCCAGCCGGCATAGCCAAGCATGACCAGATAATGGCCAGGGCCTTCGCTAGCGGCAATGGCGGTGAGTATATCCCGGGAGGTGGTGAGCTGGACGCTGTCGTCGATGGACGCCGTGTTTTGCCAGTGGGCCGATGAATCATGCAGAACAAAGCCTCGTTCTATCTGCACCGGCCCCCCGCTGTAGACCGGGTCCGTGACCCCGTCACTGTCCATATCGAGCTGGTTGAGAATCTCGCCCAGAGTCACTTCCAGAGGGCGATTAACCATCAGGCCCAGTGCCCCGTCTTCCGAATGCTCGCACATATAGATCACGCCGCCATGAAACTGCGGATCGCCCAGATAGGGCGTGGCGATCAGGAAGTGGCCTCTCAGGCTCTGCTCTGTCTTGATGCTCTGCTCGCTCATCCGGAACTCAGCCCTTTGCGCTGGAACGACCAGGTACGGATTATTTCAAGCTGGTCGGTCTGCTCAGCCATCTCCGGCGGAAACGGAGCAAAGGGCGACGCCAGCCGGATAATGCGAATCGCCGCATCGTCCAGCACCGTGCTGCCCGATGATTCCAGAATGCTGACGCTTTTCACGCTACCGTCCTTTTTCAGCACCACCAGCATTCTCAGTGTGCCATAAATTCCTGCCCGGCGGGCCTCGGTCGGGTAATTGAGGTTGCCCACCCGGGTCACCTTACTGATCCAGCTCTGGACGTACCACGCGTTTGCCGAACGCAAGGTAGACACCGCCGTTACCCGCAATACCCGCGGCTTTTTGGCGTAGGCCTGGCGCTGACTGTCATAACGGGCCTCCAGCCGGGCAATTTCCAGACTGCGCGCCATCAGGCTTGGCTTCTCTTTGACCGGCAGGTCCTTATCGGGCTTGTCCACCGGTTTTTCCGGCGCAACCTGACGTTTACTCGGGGCCCGGGTCTTCACCACCGGCTTGTCCGCGACCGGCCTGGGTTTGGTCTGCGCTTGCTCTCTGGGCTGTAACGGCTGGTTTTTGGTACCACTCTGCTTGGTCGGTTCGGGGCTGGTCAGCTCTTTTTTCTCGGTTTCACTTCCGCTACCCTGTTGATTGGTCTGAGCTAGGAAGTCCGCTTGCTCCGGTGCTTTTTGGTCATCGAATTTTGACAGCGTAATTTCCAGTGTCTGCGCTGACCTGGGCGGGTCATCCGGGGCAAAGGTAATCCCCAGGACCAGCACTGCGTGCACCACCAGTGCCATAAACAGAGTGAAGGAGAATCGATCGAAGTCACTGACCTGAACCGCCATTGCCGTTACTTACCTACCACCTGATGAATCCGGGCAGCAATACCGGGATTGCCAAAGCCATACCGGGGCCCGGGCAGGCAAGAAGCCGGTATCACGCCGCCACGCCACGACTGGCAAGACGCTTTGCAATGGCATCCATTAACTGACCACCAATATCAATGCCGAACGCCCGGTCCAGTTCGCGAATACAGGTCGGGCTGGTGACATTGATTTCAGTCAGGTAATCACCAATCACGTCGATGCCGACAAAAATCAGTCCTTTGGCTTTCAGTGCCGGTGCCACGCGTGCACAAATCTCCCGGTCACGAGTCGTCAGCTCACGCCCCTCGCCGCGACCGCCCGCCGCCAGATTGCCACGGTTCTCGCCTTTTGAAGGAATGCGGGCCAGCGAGTAGGGTACCGGCTCACCTTCAATCAGCAGAATGCGCTTGTCACCTTCGCTTATCTGGGGGATGAACTTCTGGGCCATTGCCTGGTGGCGACCATTGTTGGTCAGGGTTTCAATGATGACCCCCAGATTGAAGTCGTTCTCCCGTATCCGGAATATGGACTGTCCGCCCATGCCATCCACCGGTTTCATAATCACATCACCGTGGACTTCGTAAAACGCCTTCAGACGCTCGGCGGAGCGGGTCACAATCAACGGCGGCGTGCAGTCCTCGAACTGTGTCGCAAACAACTTTTCGTTGCAGTCCCGCAGAGCTGCTGTCGGATTGACCACCAGGGTGCCCTTGAGTTCCGCCGCCTCCAGTATATAGGTGGCCATCAGGAACTCGCGGTCTACCGGCGGATCCTGACGCATCAGAATGACATCGAGATCGGCCAGCGCAATGTCCCGGGCATCCCCGAGGCTGTACCAGTCCTGCGGGTCCATCCTGACCGACAGTTCGCGACTGAACGCCCGGGCCTCTCCCCCTTTCAGATACAGGTCGGGCAACTCCATGTAGGTGATCTCCCAGCCCCGTTGCTGGGCAGCCCAGAGCATCGCCAGTGAACTGTCCTTCTTGAAATGGATGTGCTGGATAGGATCCATCACGATACCGAGTCGAACTGTCATAGAGCCCCTTCATTTTTATCCGTAAAACACGAACCGGTCAGCACTGTGCGGTGAGCAATAAGTGCTATGCTGTTGGAAGATGGTATTGTACCCGTTCTGTGAATGCACCTGAATCAGCTCAGGTGGATCACTTTTATGAACACAAGTACATTTAGACACAAAGTTATGCTTTTTCTCCGGCCATCGATAATCTATAAATAAGCGGGGTTTATAGAACACCCTTCAACGGGGTGTGAGAAATTCCCGGTTAAAAAACGACCCACGCAGAGCGCAAGGCTGTTGGACAATGGATGACAACTTCGAAAACCTGAAGATTATGGTGATTGACGACAGTAAAACCATCCGTCGCACCGCAGAAACCCTTCTGAAAAAGGTTGGTTGTGATGTAATTACCGCCACCGATGGCTTTGATGCGCTTGCCAAGATTGCTGATTCCCAGCCGGACATTATCTTCGTCGACATCATGATGCCCCGTCTTGATGGCTACCAGACCTGCGCGCTGATCAAGAACAATTCAGCCTTCAAGAAAACACCCGTTATCATGCTGTCCAGTAAGGACGGCTTATTCGACAAGGCCAAAGGCCGCATTGTCGGATCAGACCAGTATCTGACCAAACCGTTCAGCAAGGACGAACTGCTCAATACGATCCGGCAGTACGTCCCACAGGCAGAGCAGTAATCGCACGCTGACGCACAGAACCATCGAGGAAACCATGGCCCGTATTCTGATTGTTGATGACTCGCCCACCGAGGTAAAAAAAATCTCAAGCATCCTTGAGAAGCACCAGCACGAAGTGCTCACCGCTGACAACGGCGCTGATGGCGTCGCCAAAGCACGCGCGGAAACCCCCGATCTGGTGCTGATGGATGTCGTTATGCCCGGCCTGAACGGCTTCCAGGCGACCCGGCAACTGACGCGGGCCCCTGAAACCGCGTCCATTCCAGTGGTGATTGTGACGACCAAGGATCAGGAAACCGACCGTGTCTGGGGCACTCGCCAGGGCGCAAAGGGTTATCTGGTCAAGCCGGTCAACGAAGACGACCTGATCAAAACGATCAACAGCCTGATCGCCTGATCGCCCGCCCCCTGCATGGAGTAAGCATGTCCGCCCAGACCGCCCCCTATGCCGTTCTGACGGATATTGCCCGACGCAGCCGTGCCCTTGCGTCGGGTCTGCCGGAACAACAGGAAGCCATCGAACTGTGGAATGGCATCGGTTTTATTCTGGCCGGTCAGCGCTACGTCGCCCCCATGGGCGAAGTCGTTGAGATACTTCACGTCCCCCGCTACACCCATGTACCGGGGGTTCGTTCGTTTATGCTTGGCGCCGCCAATGTTCGGGGCCGTCTGTTGCCATTGATTGACCTCGCCCACTTTTTTGACCTGCCCCGAAGCTCCCGCAGTCAGCGGGAACGCCGGGTGATGGTCATTGAACACGGGGACCTGTTCAGCGGTCTGGTCGTCGACAGTGTGTCTGGCATGCAGTATTTCGCGGTGGACAAATTTGTGGCCCAGCCCGAGGGATCCCCCGCAGACGTTCTACCCTTCATCCACGGAGGGTACGAGCGCGACGAAGAAACCTGGAAGGTGTTCTCGACCTTCGAGCTTATGGAAGATGAGCGCTTTCTGGATGTTGCCCAATGGTGATGGCAATGGCAGGAACATCACCGTCAATTCTCAAACCCGCAGAACCTAACTTGCCAATGAAGAGGCCGGGAGCCATACAATGAAAAATAGAGCCGGAAGATTCTCCACGGGACAGGGAGCCAACAAACTCGTTGGCGCCCTGATTGCCGGGCTGATCGCACTGACCGTCCTGCTCGTTGTGGTGCTGTTTATCATCAACAAGCACAGCCAGAACGACCAGGAATACATCGCCCACACCAACGAGCTCCGGGTACTGTCCCAGGAAATCGCGAAAAACGCCACGGAAGCCGCCGGCGGCACCGCGGAGGCCTTCGATCAGCTCAAGCGGTCACGGGACGAATTCTCCCAGCTCTGGGGCTACGTGATCGAAGGTAACCCGGACACCGGACTGCCACCAAGCGAACTGGCGACCGGGAGTCCGGTCCAGAAAACCTGGGATACCGTTCGCGAAAACGCTGACAGCATCGTATCCACACGGGAAGCCGTCCTGAAGCTGCACAAAGTTGCCCAGACCCTGAACGAGAACATTCCACAGCTTCAGGTGGAATACGACGACATCGTGCAGATCCTCCTCGACAACAATGCGCCGGCCGAACAGGTCGCACTGGCGCAGCGTCAGTCGTTGCTGGCTGAGCGGATCGTCCGCTCGGTGAACAACGTACTGTCCGGTGACGAGGACGCCGTTATCGCCGCCGACCGTTTTGGTCGCGACGCCAGTCTGTTCGGCCGGGTCCTGAAGGGCCAGGTTGAAGGCAACGCAGCCATGGGGATCACCAAAGTCAAGGATGAAGACGCCATCTACGGTCTGCAGGCCGTCGCCGAACTGTTCAAGTTCGTCTCCCAGAATGTTGACGCGATCCTTGAGGCTTCTCCCGACCTCTTCAAAGTACGTCGCGCCGCCGGCGATATTTTCAAGAACTCCCAGGTTCTGCTGAACGAAACCTCAAACCTGTCTGATGCGTTCGCCGCTCAGGCCAACTCCCGGCTGATCAGCCCGGCTATCGCCTACATTCTGCTGGCGGCCATGGCGGTGGTGGTCGTGCTGATCGGTCTGTCGCTGTACCGCGCCGCCCAGCAGCGCCTGTCCACCACTCAGGAACAGAATGAGCAGAACCAGAACGCGATCCTGCGACTGCTGGATGAACTCGCTGATCTGGCAGATGGTGACCTGACTACGGAGGCGACGGTCACCGAAGACTTCACCGGTGCGATTGCGGACTCCATCAACTACGCGATCGACCAGATGCGCGGACTGGTTCAGGCCATCCGTGGCACCGCGGTCCGGGTTGCCTCGGCAGCCCAGGAAAGTCAGGCCACGGCCATGCACCTGGCCGACGCCTCCGAACATCAGGCGCAGGAAATTGCCGGTGCCTCCGCTGCGGTTAACGAAATGGCGGTCTCCATCGACCAGGTGTCGTCCAACGCGGCTGAATCCTCTGCGGTTGCGGAACGCTCGGTAGCCATTGCCAAGAAGGGTGCGGAAGTGGTTCAGAACACCATTCGCGGCATGGACAACATCCGTGAGCAGATCCAGGAAACGTCCAAGCGGATCAAGCGTCTGGGTGAATCTTCCCAGGAGATCGGCGACATTGTATCGCTGATCAACGACATTGCCGACCAGACCAATATCCTGTCTCTGAACGCGGCGATCCAGGCCTCCATGGCGGGTGACGCTGGCCGGGGCTTCGCGGTGGTTGCCGACGAGGTCCAGCGCCTTGCGGAACGTTCCTCTGCCGCCACCAAACAGATTGAAGCACTGGTTAAAACCATCCAGTCGGATACCAACGAAGCCGTTATTTCGATGGAACATACCACCGCCGAGGTCGTCCGGGGGGCCCGTCTGGCCCAGGACGCCGGTGTGGCGCTGGAAGAAATCGAAAACGTGTCGATGAACCTGGCGGAACTGATCCAGAACATCTCCAATGCAGCGCGCCAGCAGGCATCGTCTGCGGCACACATTTCCAACACCATGAACGTTATTCAGGAAATCACCTCGCAAACATCGTCCGGTACCAACGCGACGGCCAAATCGATCGGTAATCTGGCCGACATGGCGTCTCAGTTGCGGTCATCGGTTGCCGGTTTCACGCTGCCTGACGAAGAGAGTGTGGACGAGCAGGAAGAGGAAGATTCGGACGTTCCGGTGGTCAGTTGATTGGCTGGCCAGAGTAACTGACCGTTTATGGCTGAAACGCAACATCCGCTGTCATCGGACTCCGCCATCTGGACCCTGCGCCCACTGCCGGAAATGGACGAGGCGCAGTTCCGCCAGTGGCAGGCACTGCTGGAGCACCGTACCGGCATGACGCTGTCGCCGGAGCGGAAATCCTTTCTCGAAACAAACCTCGGGATCCGGATGCGTGAAGTCGGCTGCAGCAGTTATCAGGCCTATTACGAACAAATTGTCGGAGGCCCGGAAGCGGTTGTGGAATGGGCCACGCTGGTGGACCGTCTGACGGTTCAGGAAACCCGGTTTCTACGGGACCCGGATGCCTTTCGACTGGTGTCGGATTTCATCCTGACCCGCCCCCGGGAGAGCCTGAAGCGCCGCCCGCTGGAAGCCTGGAGTGTCGGCTGCTCGACTGGTGAGGAGCCATACACGCTGGCCATGCTGCTCAATGAAAGCATGGCCCGGCTGGAACTGCCGCCCTTGTTCGGCGTAACCGGCTCGGACATCAGCAAGCCGGCGATTGAGAAGGCCAGATGTGGGCTGTTCAACGCCCGCAAGCTGCAGGGAATGAATGAGTCTTTCAGGACTCGCTACTTCCGCCCGGCTGAACAGAACCGTATGAAAGTTGTAGACAGCATTCGGGAACGGGTCTGCTTTACCCGGCTCAACGTGTTGGACCTGAACCGCGCCCCGATGCATGGCATGAACATTATTTTCTGCCAGAACCTGCTGATTTACTTTCGTCGCTGGCGACGGCGCGAAATCGTCAAACAGCTTGCGGAAAGACTGGCACCGGGAGGCCTGCTTGTGCTTGGCCAGGGGGAGCTGACTGACTGGCAACCCCCAGGTCTGCAACGGGTCCCCTCGGAAAATGTACTGGCGTGGATCCGTCGCCAGTCTGACGAAGAATAACCGGAGTGGTTATGGGTAATCACCATGACAGCATCGCCCTGGACTGGGTTCGGGACGAGATACAGGAAACGTTGACGCAAGCTCAGCAGGCCCTTGAGGCATTTGTTGACAATCGCGACGATACCGCACGCCTGCGATTCTGCCTGAACTACCTGCATCAGGTTCATGGCACGCTGCAGATGGTTGAGCTGTATGGCGCGGCCCTGTTGACCGAAGAAATGGAAAAGCTGACTCAGGCCGTTCTCAACGAAACCGTCGCCAGCGTTGACGATGCCGTTCAGGTGCTGATGCAGGCAATCCTGCAATTACCCCAGTATCTGGAACACCTGGCCAGTACCAAAGACGACTTCCCGCTGGTGCTGCTACCGCTACTGAACGACCTGAGAGCTGCACGCGGGGAATCCCTGCTCTCCGATACCTCGTTGTTCAAGCCCGACCTGAGTGCCGCCCGGGCACCGGCCCTGCCACATGTGTCGCAACGTCTCCAGGACCCCAAGGTACTGGGCCACATTCGTAAACTGCGCCAGATGTATCAGTTTGCGCTGGCCGGTATTGTCCGCGAAACCGACCTGGATGCCCATTTCGACTATCTGCACAAGGTCATCCAGCGACTGGTCAAATTGTGCCAGGGCACTCCCCGGGGTGAACTCTGGCAAGCGGCTGGCGGCTTTATCGATTCGATCCAGAATGGCCGGAATCCGATCAACGCGGCGGTCAAATCGATCCTCAGGAGCCTCGACAGCGAGCTGCGTCGCCTGATCGATGAACACATTGATATCCTGCAGCAGCCGGCTCCGGAGGCTTTGCTCAAGCACCTGCTTTACTACGTCGCCCGAGCTCAGGATCTGGAGACCGATTACATCCGTCTTCTTGCTGAGCGCTATCGCCTGGATCAGGCTCTGCCCTCGGAAAAAGTGCTGGATGAGACCCGCGACCGGGTCTCCGGCCCGGGCCGGGAAGCGATTCACTCAGTGGTCAGTGCCCTCAATGAGGAACTGGCGAAGCTGAAGGACCAGCTCGATCTTTTCGTGCGTGCTGAATTCCGGCAAAACGAGGATCTGGAGGAACTGCTTCCGGGGCTACAACAGGTTGCCAACACCCTTGCCGTGCTCGGCCTGGGCATTCCACGACGGGTTGCAACCGAACAGATCGAAACCGTCGAACGACTCGCCCGACAGATGGACGACCTGGAAGACGGCATTCTCATGGATATTGCCGGCGCCCTGCTCTACATCGAAGCAACGTTGGCCGGTCTGGAACATGATCGCCAGCGCGACCGCGGCGGTGACACGTCGGTTGTTGGTATTGGTAGCCGGGAACTGGTCGAAGCCAACTCAGCCCTGCTGCGGGAGTCGCGCAATTCCCTGGAGCAGGTCAAGTCGGCAATCGTCAACTTCATTGCCTCCCAGTGGAACGAACAGGAGATCGGGCACGTACCGGGACTGTTGCACAGTATCCGGGGCGGCCTGGCGCTGATTCCGCTGACCAGGGTTGCGGACATGCTGGCCTCGGCAGAGCGCTATGTGACTGACGTGCTGCTGGACAACAAACAGGTACCGGACTGGCAGCAACTGGACACCCTGGCCGATAGCATTACCAGTATTGAATACTACCTCGAGCGCCTGGCTGACGGCATCGAAGACAATGATGCCGTTCTGCAGATCGCCGAAGACAGCCTCGCCAACCTGGGCTTCCCGGTCGGTGCTGAACCCACCTGGGATGGCGATACCATCGCTGAGACTCCAGCCACCGACACCGCGTTCGCACCGGAACCCAAACACTCGGATTCCGATCTGCTGGACGATGAAATTCTCGATATTTTCATCGAGGAAGCGGAAGAGGTTGTGGGCACAATCAACACCTACTACCCTCGCCTGCGCCAACATTATGAAGATCGCGAAGCATTGACTGAAGTGCGTCGGGCGTTCCATACGCTTAAAGGCAGCGGTCGCCTGGTCGGTGCAACCAGCCTTGGCGAACTTGCCTGGTCGATTGAAAACCTGCTGAATCGGGTGATCGACCAGAGCCTGAAGCCTAACGACGATCTGTTTACCCTGGTCGACGCCGCCAACGAGCGCATACCATCACTGATCAGCGAATTCCGTCAGGGCGATGCCAGCGGCGAGGTTGGCGATCTGATTGCCCGCGCCGAAGCCATGGCCACCACCCGCAAAACCGGCCCGGACGCCTCTGATACACCGGCATTCTCCGAACTGCCTCAGGACGAGACGACGGCCGTCAAGGCTCCGGAACCCCAGGGATCGACGGAAGACGACAACCTGATTGACGATGAGATTCTGGAAATCTTCATCGAGGAAGCTGGCGAAGTACTCGATACCATCCGGGAGTATTTGCCGGCACTGACCCGGCAATATGACGACCGCAGCGCACTCACTGAGGTGCGCAGAGCATTCCACACGCTCAAGGGAAGCGGCCGTATGGTGGGTGCTGGTGTTGTCGGTGAGCTTTCCTGGTCGGTCGAGAATATGCTCAACCGCATCATCGATGGCAGCGTGTTCATGAATGACAGCATCGCGGCGCTGCTGGTCGAAGTCACCGACAAACTGCCCGATCTGGTGGCTGCCTTTGAGCACGGCCAGGGCGACAGCGAAGATGCCTCAGCCCTTGAGGCACGAGCTCAGGCCCTCGCCAACGGTGACATTCCCGATACCCGGCCCATGCCTGAGGCCAACGCCGAGATTACCGAGCCGGAAACCGATGTCAGTGTCGACGACGAAAACCTCGTCGATCCGGTGTTGCTCGAGATCTTTGAGAGCGAGGCCGAGACCCATCTTCAGGCACTGAACGATTTTCTCGTCGAATCGGAAAACAAAGGCTCCGCTGCCTACACCGACAGCGTATCCAGGGCCCTTCATACACTTAAAGGCAGTGCCCATACCGCGGGCATTGAGCCCATTGCTACTGTCATCACACCACTGGAAAAATTCGTCAAGGACGCCCGCGCCGACAACAAGCGCGCCGATCAGGAATCACTGGCACTGCTCGGCGAAGCCTCCCGGTTCCTGACCCGCGGTCTGGCCCAGATTCGGCAGGCACCGCAGGCCACCCTCCCGGGCACCGACGACTTTCTGGCCAGGCTCGGGGAACTGGCTAACCGGACACTCGGAAACCGCTCCGGCACCCAGCCAACCGAAGCCATCAACCAGCCTGATCAACAACTCCTCGACCTGTTCCGCAATGAAGGTCTGGACATCCTTCTCGACGCCGACACCATCGTCGAAGCATGGGCTGACAGCCCCGGGCGAACGGACCAACTCGACACCCTGATCCACGAACTGGGGCAACTCGCTGAAGGCGCTCGCCAGGCAGGCCTGGCCGATATCGCCGAACTGGCCGATGTGCTCGAGCAGACGTATCAGAGCGTACACGAAGCACCCGGGACACCCGACACCGGGTTCTTTGTGACGGTCCGGGATGCCCATGAAAACCTGATCAACATGATGGATCAGGTGGCTGCCGGGCTCGCCATGCGTCCGGACAAGTCACTCATCACCGAGCTCGCGGCCCTTCGTGACAACGCCGGTCAGACTCCGCCGGACGCCTTTGAAGAAGAGTTCTCCGGCGAACTGGACGAAATCGATCGCAGTTTTGACAACGAACTCGGCCTTGAAGTGGCGGAGCCTGCCGCCCCCGACATCACCGAGACCGCGCAGCGGGAGAACGACGCCACCGACGGCATGGATGACGAGCTTGCCGCCATCTTCCTGGAAGAAGCACTGGATCTGATCGAGAGTACCGCGGAAATACTTCAGCGCTGGAGTGAACAACCGGAAAACCAGGAACTGCTCAGGCTGCTCCAGCGGGACCTGCACACACTCAAAGGTGGAGCACGGCTGGCGGATATTCCCCCGATTGGCGATCTGGCCCACGAGCTGGAAACCCTGTTCGAGGGACTGACCGGGCACCGGCTCGCGGTCAATGACGAGCTCTCTGACTTGCTGTTCCGCTGTCACGACCGTCTTGCCGGTATGGTTGAGGCGATTCAGCACGAACAAACTCCTCGTCCGGCCCCTGACCTGATCGGAGACATCCGGTCCTATATGGACGCTGCCGCCGGTAGTCGACCGGTCACCAGCGTCAATGCGCCGGAAAGCACCACGCTGCCCGTTGCAGACGTCAGCGAGGACGACCACAGCGTGACTCCGTCGGCAGAGGCCGAGGAAACGGATCTGGACCCCGAACTGGCGGAAATCTTTCTTGAGGAAGCCGGTGAAATCATTCATACCACCGCTGAGCAACTTCACCAGTGGCAGAGTGACCCGGACCAGCCGGATCTGGTGAAAGAGCTTCAGCGCGAGCTGCATACCCTGAAAGGGGGTGCCCGGATGGCCAACATTGCGCCGATCGCCGATGTCGCCCACGAGATGGAAACGCTGTTTGAGCGCATTGCCGAAGGCCGGATCGGGGCAACACAAGAGCGCCGGAACCTCGCGGTACGAGCCCACGATCAACTGGCAGCCCTGGTCGATGCCATAGCGGATCAGGGGCATTGTCCGGACGTTCCGGATCTGGTCGCCGACCTGCAGGCCGCTATCGTCGATCATCCGGCCCCGTCCGACGCTCCGCCGGACGAACCCACCGCGGAAGGGGGCACCGCGCAGTCTGAGGACACCGTCAGCCCGGAGCCCCCGAATAAGGCAGAGGCCCTGGCAGAGCATACCGCTGATCTCTCGCATCTGGACCCGGAGCTGGTGGGCATCTTCCTGGAGGAAGCGTACGACCTGATCAACGCGACCGGCAGCGCCCTGCACAGCTGGAGCGAGGACCCGGACAATCGTGAGATTGCGGCCGAACTTCAGCGCGACGTCCATACCCTCAAGGGTGGAGCGCGCATGGCCGGCGTCAGCGCGATTGGTGACCTGACCCACGTCCTGGAAGACCTCTTCGAAAAAGTGGCGCTGGGCGAACTCGCCGCATCCGACACCATGAACGACCTGCTGTTTGCCTGCCACGACCGACTGGCCCGGATGGTGGAACAGGTCGCCACCCAGAAGCCGTGTCCGCCAGCCGAGGACCTGGTGGCCGAGGTCACCGCGTTTCTGTCCGGTGGCGCCGCCGTCGCCACCACCTCGCCGGGGACTGCGACCGAAACGGTCACGGAGCAGCTACCGCGTCCGGTTGACGCCGATCTTCGCGACAATGACCTGATTGGTATTTTTCTCGATGAGGGTCTGGAGATACAAGGCGCGCTCGCGGAGTGTCTGGCTCAATGGCGCGAGGGTCCGGCTGAACTGGCCGACGTCACACGGATTCAGCAGGAACTGAATACCCTCAAGGGCGGGGCCCGTCTCGCGGATATTGATGCCGTCGCCGATCTGGCAGAGGCCTGGTCAGACAGCCTGGAACCACTGATTGCCGGCGGCGGCAATCAGCCTGCACTGCTAGCCCTCAGTGAGCGGGCGAACAACGCGCTCAGGCAAATGCTGACGGCGCTGGAGGAGGGTCAGACGCCGCACGCTGACACCGCGCTGATTGAAGCACTCACCGCAACACGGGAGGCGGCCGACGACTCGCTCTCGCTGGAGAGCGGGCCGGCATCCACGCCGGCCTCGGAAGAGCCGGTTGATCTCGAGGTTCTGGATATATTCCTCGAGGAAGCGACCGAAATTCTTGATCAACTGGAACAATTGCTGGCCGACTGGCGCAAAGAGCCCGCCAGCACACATTTTAACCAGGAGGCCCAGCGCGCTCTCCATACCCTGAAGGGGGGCGCTCGACTGGCACAACTGGCGGATCTGGGCGACCGGGCCCATGCCCTGGAAACCCGGCTGATCGATCTGGGCGGCAATGCTCCTGACGACGTGGCGTGGGTCGATATCACGACAGATCACGACCACATCATCCGCCTGGTCAACGATGTCCGGCAACGATTCGAGGGCGACGCAAAAGCGGCTCCAGTGCCTGCCCCACCCTCGCCGGACAAGGCAGAGCCAGTGGCGAAAGCCCCGTCAGGTTCACCGGCCGTGCCGGAAACCGAGCCGGCTGCCAAGACCAGGCCCCGCAAGCAGCGGCAGCCCGAAGTCGGCCGCGCGGCCCAGGAAACCATTCGGGTATCTGCTCCGCTGCTGGATGACCTGGTCAACCTGGCGGGTGAAACCAGTATTACCCGGGGACGCCTCGAGCAGCAGACCAGTGATTTCAGCCATACCATCGACGAAATGGCGGCCACTATTGAGCGTTTGCGTGAGCAGCTTCGGCGGATGGACATCGAAACCGAGGCACAGATCCTGTTCCGTGCCGAACGCGAGCATGGTCCGGATTACGGCGATGATTTTGACCCGCTGGAAATGGATCGATACTCGTCCATCCAGCAGCTTTCGCGGGCTCTGAGCGAATCCTCGTCGGACCTGGCGGACTTGCGTGAAACCATGTCGGACCGGGTGCGCGATACCGAAACCCTGCTGGTCCAGCAGTCCCGCATCAACACGGAACTGCAGGAAGGTCTGATGAAGACCCGCATGATTCCGTTTGCCTCGATGGTGCCGCGCCTGCGGCGGATTGTCCGGCAGATCAGTGGCGAACTTGGCAAGAAAGTGGAGTTTGACGTCCGCAATGCCGAAGGCGAAATGGACCGTAACATCCTCGAACGCATGATTGCGCCTCTGGAACACATGCTCCGCAACGCGCTCGACCATGGCATCGAGAAACCCGCCGACCGAAAGCAGTCCGGCAAGCCCGAGACCGGCGAAGTGACCCTGTCACTGACCCGCGAAGGTGGGGAAGTCGTTCTGCGAATGATCGATGACGGCGCTGGCATTCCGATCCACGTTATTCGCGACAAGGCAATCCGCCAGGGCATGCTCAGGGAGGACGAGGACCTGAGCGATCGGGAAATCCTGCAGTTCATTCTGCAGCCCGGCTTTTCGACGGCAGCCAAGGTCACCCAGATTTCGGGCCGCGGTGTCGGTATGGATGTCGTCGCCAGTGAGATCAAACAGCTCGGCGGCAGCCTGGACATCGACTCGCAATTCGGCCAGGGCACCACCTTTACGGTGCGCCTGCCCTTTACCGTATCGGTCAACCGCGCCCTGATGGTCTCCACAGGCGAAGACTTCTACGCTATTCCTCTCAACACCATTGAGGGGATTGTCCGGGTCAGCACCTACGAACTGGAAGAGTACTACCAGCCGGATGCCCCCCTGTACGAATACGCTGGCCAACAATACCGGTTGCAGTATCTCGGGGGCCTTCTCCACAGCGACCATCACCCCAAGCTACAGGGACAGGCCCTGCCACTGCCGGTGATTCTGGTTCGCGGTTCCGAGCAGCCCATGGCGCTGCAGGTCGACAGTCTGATGGGCAGCCGGGAGATCGTGGTTAAATCCCTGGGTCCCCAGTTCAATTCGGTCCGGGGCGTTTCCGGCGCCACCATTCTGGGTGACGGCAACGTGGTGGTGATTCTGGATCTGCCGGCGATGATCCGTTCCGACATTCTGTCCGAGCGTCAGCGTCTGTCAGACCTGCAGAACGCCCAGGAGCGCCAGCAGCAGGAAGACCGGCCAACCATCGTGATGGTGGTGGATGATTCGGTGACCGTGCGCAAGGTGACCTCCCGGCTGCTGGAGCGTAACGGGATGGAAGTGGTCACCGCAAAGGATGGCCTGGATGCAGTCGCGCAGTTGCAGGACCACAAACCGGACATCATCCTGCTGGATATCGAAATGCCGCGCATGGATGGTTTCGAGGTCGCCAGCTTTGTCCGCCACGACGACACGCTGCTCGACACACCTATCTGTATGATCACCTCGCGGACCGGGGAAAAACACCGCGAGCGGGCGCTGGCGATTGGTGTTAACGAATATCTTGGCAAGCCCTTCCAGGAAACCGAGCTTCTGGACACTATCCGCCGCCTCACCGGACACAGCTGATGGCCAGCGCGGTAGGAATTGTCTCGGACAGCGTCCTTCAGCGCCATCGCCTGCAGGAGGCCGCGTCGAAGTTTGGCCTCGATGCGGGCTTCTCCGGTAACCCGGAACGCCTGCTGGGCTACACCGAGATCCCGGATATGCAGTTATGGCTGATCACCCTGGAGGATGAGTCCGATCATCCGGCGTTACTCGACTACCTGCTTGAACACAGCGATGCACCCATTCTGTTCGGCGTTGATCACGCCCCCAAACCGGGAGGTACCGATTACTTTCGCTGGGAGCGCCGGCTGCAGGACAAGCTCGAACAGCAACTCGGGGCACTGGAGCAACTGGATACCAGGGACTCCCTGGATCAGCTCGCCGCAGCGACAGAGCCGCAGCGTTCGCTGGACCTGCCCCGATGGATTACGCCTGCGGTTGCCGGACAGCCGGCCGACGAAGTCTGGGTTCTGGGTGCCTCGCTGGGCGGTCCGGCGGCGGTCAAGGCGTTTCTCGATCATTTACCGGCGGGGCTGCCGGTCGGCTTTGTTTACGCGCAGCACATTGACAGTCACTTTACCGACGTGCTGAGCCGGGTACTGGGGCGGCACGCCCACTATCGGCTGACCACCGCCTGCACCGGTAGGGCGATCAATAACGGCGATGTCATCCTGTTGCCGGTTGAGCGCGAATGGACGCTGGATTCAGACGGGTATCTCACCGAAAAAGACACGCCCTGGCCCGGGCCCTACGGTCCGTCTATCGATCAGGTGCTGTTGAATATAGGCGATCATTACCGACAACGATGCCATGCTATCCTGTTTTCCGGTATGGGTAACGACGGCGCCATCGCGGCCCCCTTATTGCGGGCCTATGGCAGCCGGATCTGGGTTCAGAGCAGCGAAAGCTGTGGCAACAGTGCCATGCCGGATTCCATCGCCGACACCGGCTGCGCCAGTTTTACCGGCACTCCGGAACAACTTGCCCGCGAACTCGTCAAGACGATTGAAGAATCCTGCCTGCTTAAAGGCAAACAGCAGCGCGATTCGGCCTGAGGATATAAATCATGAATGACACCAGTCAACTCCTGCCCTGCGTTATGATCCCGATGACCGATCGCCAGTTGCTTCTGCCGAACGTATCCATCGCCGAAGTTGTTGATTACGCAGGCGCCGAACCGGTATCGGGCGATCACCAACCGGGATGGCTGGTCGGCACCCTCAACTGGCGGGGCCAGACGCTGCCGGTAATCTCCTACGATGCCGCCAACGGCGGACAGCCAGCGCTGCCAGCCAACACCCGCGGACGCATTGTCGTGCTCAATACCATCGGCGAGCACCATGCCCGGTTGCCCTTCCTCGCCCTCGTCACACAGGGAATTCCCAGCCAGGCCAGGCTGGCTGAAACCCAGATGCAGACCATTGAAGCGCCCAGGGGGCCGGCGGATCTGATGGCCGTCGATGTTGAAGGTCACACGGCCTATATTCCCAGCCTCGAGTACCTGGAATCGCTGGCTCTGGAGACCGTCGGGTAGCAGCTGACGGCGCCCGCATTGAATGTTATAATATTACCTTTTCCGGCCCGCGGAAACGGTCATGTCAGCCAGCGCACTCCCGTATCGTACCCACAACCATTCAGCCTGTATCCGTCAGGCCCTCGCGGACGCACGCACTCTGTGCCGGGCCAATAATGCGCGCCTGACGCCCACGCGTGAGCAGGTACTGGAGCTGATCTGGCGTTCCCACAAGGCACTGGGCGCCTACGACCTGCTGGCGATGCTGGCGGAAGAGGGTCACAGGGCTGCCCCGCCCACCGTCTACCGGGCACTGGACTTCCTGCAGCGTCAGGGCCTGGTGCATCGCATTACGTCACTCAATGCCTTCCTCGGGTGCACCCACGCCGGGGAGCAGCACTGCGGCCAATTCCTGATTTGCCGCAACTGCCGCAATGTTCTGGAACTGACCGCCCCGGAGGTCGCACTCGCGGTGGGCCAGGCCAGCGCTGACGAGGCATTTGTCGCGGAAGACACGGTCGTCGAAGTCATCGGACTCTGCCCGGCCTGCCAGCTAAGCGGAAACCATGACTGAACCACTGATCAGGCTCGACGATGTAACGGTAACCTTTCAGGGCTCGCCGGCGGTCGATCGGGTGAGCCTGACTCTGTGCCGGGGCGATATCGTCACCGTCATCGGTCCGAACGGTGCCGGGAAAACCACACTGATCAAAGCCATCACCGGACTGCAGCCGATTTCGGGCGGCACTCTCTGGCGTCAGCCAGATCTTCGCATTGGTTATGTCCCACAACGCCTGGACCTGCAGCCCACGCTACCGCTGACGGTCAAGCGTTTCATGGCACTGACCGGCAAACCGCAGTCCGAGTACCAGACTGCCCTCGCTGAGACCGGCGTCGCCCATTTGCTCGATGCATCGGTTCATCATCTGTCCGGCGGAGAACTGCAGCGGTTGCTGCTCGCCCGTGCGCTCGCCCGCCAGCCGGATCTGCTGGCCCTGGACGAGCCGGCCCAGGGAGTCGACATTAACGGTCAGGCTGCGCTGTATGAGTTAATCCGCAGTCTTCGCGACCGCCTGCACTGCGGCGTGATCATGATTTCCCATGACCTGCACCTGGTGATGGCGGCGACTGACCGGGTGATTTGCCTGAACCAGCATGTGTGCTGCAGCGGCTATCCGGAAGACATTTCCCGTGATCCCGCCTTTGTCGACGTCTTCGGCCGGCCGGTGGCCGAAAGCCTGGCAGTCTATCACCACCAGCACACGCATCAGCACAATCTGCACGGTGATATCATTCGTCCTGCGACCGCCGGTCAGGCCCCTGCTGATCATCACCCGGACGCCTGCGCCCATGAACCTCGTTGACGTCATTCTTGGCGATTTTTTCTGGCGGGCGATGCTCGGGGGGCTCGGCATCGCCCTGGTCGCCGGTCCGCTGGGTTGCTTTGTGGTCTGGCGTCGCATGGCCTATTTTGGCGATACCCTGGCGCACTCCGCACTGCTCGGGGTAGCCCTGGGATTCCTGTTTCACCTGCCGCTCAATCTGGGCATTGCCCTGACCTGCGTCGGGCTCGCTCTGGTGCTGGTCGTTCTGGCCCGTAACCGCAGTCTGGCCACGGACACCCTGCTGGGCATCCTCGCTCACAGTGCTCTGGCGATCGGTCTGGTCACGCTGAGTTTTATGCCCGATGTCAGGGTTGACCTGAACGCTTACCTGTTTGGCGATCTGCTGGCCATGACCCGCCGGGACTTGATGTGGATTTACGGCGGGGTAGTGGTGGTACTGGGACTGCTGTTCCGGCTCTGGCGTGGCCTGCTGATGAGCACCATCCATGAAGAACTGGCCCGGGTGGAAGGTGTCCCGGTTGAGCGCCTCCGGCTAACATTAATGCTGATGTTTTCACTGGTTATCGCCATCGCCATGAAAATCGTGGGGGTACTGTTGATTACCGCCCTGCTGATTATTCCCGCGGCTACCGCCCGGCGACTGGCCAGCAGCCCCGAACGCATGGTGGTACTGGCCGTCGTCGCCGGGCTGGTCGCTGTCACCGGCGGCCTGACCCTGTCCTGGGAAGTCGACTCTCCGGCGGGACCATCCATCGTCGTCACGGCTTTTGCGCTGTTCCTGCTGGTCTACGCACTGGTACGTCGGCAGCGACTCTGATGCTGCGACAACAAGAGGGCCGCAGTATCGCCCGGCGTGCGTTATACTGCGCGAAATGCACAGCGAGTCCGGTTTTATGTCCCGAACTGCCAATGGCGAGTCCACCCGTGAGAAAATTCTCCTCACTGCTCTGGATCTGTATGCCCAGCGGGGGCTGAAAGGGGTCTCCCTGCGCACGATCAGCGCCGAGTCCGGCACTCGCAATTCCGCCGCTGCCCACTATCACTTTGGCAACCGCCTCGGCGTTATCGAGGCCGTTCTGGCAATGATTACCAGTCATCTCCGGCCGCGGTTCGAGGCCGGCATCGCCGCGGTCGAGCGGGCCTCGCAACCGACTCTGCGGGAGGTCGTCTGCGCCATGTCGCTGCCCTACCTGTCGCTGCTCTCCGGGAAGATCAGTTGGGGCCCTTCGGCACTGAGGTTCATGGCGCACCTGCACGCCGATAATACCCGTGACATTGCCTTGCTGCTGAAACGCCACTTTCGTCTTGAAGTGGAGCAGATCGAGCGCCAGCTACATCGGGCGCTGCCGGACGTAGATCGCACTACATTACGGATTCGTCTGGCCTTTTCATTCGTCAATCTGATTCACGGTGCTGCCGAGATTGATTTACTGGCCGACACGCCATTCGGCGATATCCGCCCGGACGACGCAACCCTGTTCAATCATTTTGTTGACTACGTTGAAGGCGGACTCGCGTTCCCCCGGCCTGCTCCGGGCTCAGATGACAAAGCCCGCACATCCTGAAAGCGCCGGGTCAGAATTGCTTGTAAAAAGCCCGGACTGCCTGGTAAACCTCGACCGGACTTTCGTAATGAGGGTAGTGCCCGACCCCACGCAAACTGACCACATCCGCGGCCGGGACAAGCTCCCGGTAACGCATGGCCATGGCGACACCCGAGACCGGATCAGCGGTGCCGGAAATCAGCCGCATCGGCTGGTCAGCCTCGATCAACGCATTGACCCACCGATTCCGGTGGCAGCGTCGTTCCTCCATGTACTGAATCAGTCGATGCAGAATCCCGCGTCCGTTGTTGTACGTCAGCAGTCCCCAGAAATTATCCAGCTCCTGCGGAGACGGACGCCGCTGTTCCGAAAACAGTCGGCAGAAACTGGAGTCGAATGTCCGCCGGGTCAGGCCACGGCTGACCAGGCTGCCCAAGGGGCCCGACAGCAGCTTCTGGATCAGTAACGGACGATGAACCTCCGGGAACAGCGCACCGTTGAGAAACACCACACTGTCTATGTGGAATCGCAGCAAACCTTCCTGTTCCCGTGCCAGCAACTCCTGGGCAACACTGCAACCATAATCATGAGCCAGCAGGTGTACATGTTTCAGTCCCAACCCTTCAATCCAGCCCTGCTGTAAATCGGCTTGATCCTCAATGCTGTAGCGATAATTCTGCGGCTTGTCAGAAAAACCAAAACCCAGCATGTCAAGTGTCAGCAGTTGAAAGGGCTGATTGGCGAGCAGCGGCCAAAGCCGGCTCCAATCCCAACTGGCAGTGGGAAATCCGTGCAGCAACACCAGCCCATCGCCCTGACCAGCCATCCGGCTGAAAATGGCGTAATGGCCATAGTTGAACCATTTGCCACCTTTTTGCCATTGTTCCAGCGTGCTGTCCGTTCCAATACCGGTGTCCGCTGCACCGCAGGGAACTACCCGCTCCATAGGCCGTCTCCGTGACTGAATCTGCGCAATGACGTCTACCCACTGCAGCACGCCTGGGCACTGGTCCTCTTCGAAGGCGTGTCCGTATAGTGTATCAGGTCGACCGCCGCACGGGACCGAACCGGGTTCACTGTGCGACGCAGCAATGATCCGAACAAAGACACAGAGCCCTCTGGTGTCAGCGCTGGAATTGGATCACACTTTGCGGTTCGACCGAACAAACCACGACGCAGAATGGAATACACCATGACGGAAAAGCTCACCGAGCTCGCCAATCATTACCGCGGCATCATCCAGAAGCTGGGTGAGGATACCCAGCGAGACGGCCTTCGCGACACGCCTGAGCGGGCGGCCAAGGCCATGCAGTTTCTCACCAGGGGCTATCAGCAGAGTCTGGATGACCTGGTCAACGGCGCCGTGTTCGACTCCACCATGGATGAAATGGTGGTGGTGCAGGATATCGAACTGTATAGCATGTGCGAGCACCATTTACTCCCCTTCATCGGCAAATGCCACATTGCCTACATTCCGCAAGGCAGAGTGCTGGGCCTGTCCAAATTCGCCCGCATTGTGGATATGTATGCCCGCCGCATGCAGATTCAGGAAAACCTGACCCGGCAGATCGCCGACGCTATCGAACAGGTGACCGGAGCCAAGGGTGTTGCCGTGGTCATCGAAGCCAAGCATATGTGTATGATGATGCGTGGCGTGGAAAAGCAGAATTCGGTGATGAAAACATCCATGATGCTGGGGTCTTTCCGGCAGTTGTCGGCTACCCGTGCCGAGTTTCTCAACCTGATCCAGAGGCGATAGGAGCACCCATGAAGTCACCGGTGGTAAACCATCAGGCGACGGTTCGTATCAAGGATCTGCTGCTGCGAACCTACATTGGCATCAAAGAAGAAGAAATCCGCAACCAGCAGGATGTGCTGATCAATGTCTGCCTGACATACGATGCCACGGCCGCAGTGAGTTACAATGAGATCGAGTCCGCGCTGAATTACCGCACCATCACCAAGCAGATTATTGCCCATGTCGAAGGCAACCGGTTCGCGCTGCTGGAGCGGATGACCCACGAAATTCTCGGTATTGTCATGGAGCACAATGCAGTGGCTTGGGCGCGGGTTGAAATTGACAAACCCCATGCCCTTCGTTATGCGGAATCGGTGTCTGTTGCGTTAGAGGCCCATCGCCCGGAGTGAGCCGGACACGGACGTCCAGCGCCCGGCATCCGGTTCCGGACAATGGCGTGTTGCCTTCCCGACAACACCATGCCCTGACAGCGGTTGATCTGACAGACGTTCAGTGATATTGAGTGAGTCACTGAACTCACCGGACAGGATGTAACCATGCCCGTCAACCGCCCCGACGCTCTTCGTCACATTCTTGCAACCGTACGCACCATCGCACTGCTAGGGGCCAGTGAAAAGACTCATCGCCCAAGCCACGATGTTATGTCGTTTTTACAGGGCCGGGGCTACCGGGTGATCCCGGTCAATCCGCGACTGGCCGGCCAGCGCTTGCTGGGCGAGACCGTCTACCGGGATCTCGCCTCAATTCCCGATCCCGTTGATATGGCGGACCTGTTTCTCGCCTCCGGGCGCACCGGACCGGTCATCGACAGCGCCATTGAGCTCGGCATACCCGTGATCTGGCTGCAGATCGGAGTGATCAATCAGGAGGGTGCGGAGAAGGCGGAAGCTGCCGGACTGACCGTCGTTATGGATCATTGCCCCAAGCAGGAGATTCCCCGCCTGGGGGTGCCTCCGGTCAGGGCGATGGCCACCTGAAGGTCTTCCGGCCCGGACAGGACGGATGGACGGATGGACGGATGGACGGATGAACGGAAACTGTGACGCAGATCACGTTAGGGAACCTCTGATCAAGTCTATTGGCAATTCTGGCTCTCCCTGAAAGCCGGAATCAAGGCGAGGCTTCGCAGGAAGGCTGGTTGCCTTTCAAGAAGGCTCAACGCGGAGTCCGGCTTTCAGGGAGAGCCCCTGCGGG
>JASBRL010000028.1 GCA_030149475.1 Marinobacter sp. | reverse complement strand
CGGCGCCCCCCATTAATCGCAGAACGGGCGAAACTGGTAAAAATGACGACAGCGGAGTTTGCTCTCGCACTCGGCGAGCTGCTGATCATAGCGGGCGGCCCGGGCAGCGACCCGCTTCGCCAGCGATGAAACGGCGGGTTTGTTCAGGTAGCTGCGCTCAAGAAACCCTGTCCGCCCCTCGTGGTAGGCCAGGTATAGGCGGCGTGCATCGTCCAGATCAATGCCTAGCTGATCATGACTCAGATGGTTGTACCAGCCAATAAAATCCAGCGCGTGCTGAAGCCGGGTTCGCTGGACAAACAGACCGTCACCGGTGGCGTCCAGATAGTCCTGCCAGGCAGGGTCCTGGGCCTGGGCATAGCCGTAGGCGGACGATGGGCGGACCCAGGGGATGATACCAAACAAACGGGTCCGGGGCGGGCGGACATGACTTCGAAAGGACGATTCGTAATGGACGAACGCCATCTGGATGGCAATGGGGGTGCCCCAGCGCTGTTCGGACGCCCGGGCGTAGTCGTACCACTGTGGTTGTGACTGAAAAATACGGCAGACGTTGCTCTGGTCAGTCGGGGCGACGGGCACGAGCACGGTGAAGCCGCCGACCAGTGTGGCCAGCAACCCCAGCACAACGACCGGCATGACGTGCCGGTGTATCCAGCTCAGCCCGTGCCGCCAACGGAGTCGTTTCAGGCAGCTTGCTCCCGCGCCGGTGGCGCCATGAACTCCGGTCCGACCGGATCTTTGATGCACCGGTTCAGGATGTTGTCAATGGTCTGCATGGCGTCGGCGTCGAGTGACCAGCCTTCGATATTGCCGATGGGATCCAGCTGGTCAGGCCGGCGGGCGCCCCACAGCGCCGTGGTGACACCGGGCTGATCAATCAGCCAGCGTAATGCCAGCGCCAACACGTCTTTCTGGTAGCGCTCGCGGGCGAATGTGTCCAGCTCGTTGACAGCGTCCAGATATTGACCGAAGCGGTCCTGCTGGAACTTGGGGTCGTTGTTGCGAAGGTCATCGCCTTCAAATTGACTGTCCTTGAGCATCTTGCCGGACAGCAAACCGCGGCAGAGGCCGCCATACGTGATCGTGGCCACATTGTTCGCCCGGCAATACGGCAGAATCTCCTGTTCAATCTCCCGTTCGAAAAGATTGTAGGGCGGCTGGAGGCTGTGCAGTGGCACACTCTTGCGGAATTCGTCCATCTGCTCGGGGCTGAAGTTGCTTGCTCCGATTGCGCGGATTTTGCCGGCTTTCAGCAGGTTCTCCATGGCCCGGGCGGTTTCTTCCATGGGCGTTTGCGGGTCGGGCCAGTGAATCTGGTAGATGTCGATCCGGTCCGTCTGCAATCGCCGTAGCGAATCCTCTACCTCGCGTTCGATGCGAGCCGATGTGGCCTCGCGCCAGACTTTGCTGTGGTCTGAGGACCAGTTCATGGCCACCTTGGTTGCCAACGCGACTTTGTCGCGCCGCCCCCCGGCGAGTGCCTTACCCACGATTTCTTCAGAACGGCCAAAGCCGTAGACCGGTGCGGTATCCACCAGCCCCACGCCCTTGTCGATGGCCGCGTGGATGGTGTCGATGGACCGGGCTTCATCGGTTCCACCCCACATCCAGCCACCAATTGCCCAGGTGCCCAGGCCTACTGGGGTTACGTTAATGTCGGTGTTGCCAAAGCGACGGGTATCCATGGCGCCTCCTTTATCGGTTGCGTTACCCCGAATACAGTGCGTTCATGACGACCCTATCTCAAGGGTCCATGAATAACCTGTAACCTCGTATCTATCCCCGTCGTTCAGGAAAGCAGTACTGCGGTCAGGTAAAGCATGATCGCAACCTGCACCACAAACAGCGTTGCACGGAGGAGAATCAACGGCAGGCTGGTGCCGATCAGGTGCACAATGCTCTGCCCGAAGCGGGCAAAAATGAACACGCCTGCGACGCTGTCCACCACAGCGCTTTGATCTGTCACAACGCCGACCAGGACCAGCGCCGCAAACAACGGAATATTTTCCAGGCAATTCAGATGCGCGCCTTTGGCGCGTACCAGAATGGCCGGATCGTCTACCGGTTTTCCCCGTTCCCAGTGGTTGGCCGGCTTCTTGCCGAGCAGTATGGGTGGCACCCGGAAACCGGCATAGGAGAGTGCCAGGATCAGAGTCCAGCCAATAAACAGCAACAGGGCAGTAATACCAGTCATCACAGTTTCTCCAAAGGTTATGAGCGAATGGTACGCGGGCCGGTAGGTCCGGCCAGCTATCGCAAGCATAGCTCATCAGTGCGGGCTGGCTGCCAAATCTGCTGTGGCGGTTTTCCGGCCGGGTCGACACGCCGGTGTGCCCTGATCGACTGGCGATAGTGAGCCAGCTACCTACTGCCGGCCCTGACATGAGTGGCAGATAACCTTGTCCGGTGGCAACGAGAGGTGTTAATTTGTAGAGGTTGGTGAAATAGACGCGGTCGCCCTGAGACGCTTCTGGCGTTTGCGATCCCAGCCTGACACTGTGTCCGTTCAAGGGAGTACTTGCCATTACCGTGACGACAGAGCAAACCGCAGAGCGCACGGCCAAAGCAGAGGCCATCACATCGCTGGAGCCGCTGGTTGAAAAGCTTATGGCCCGGCATCTGGAGGACCGGCGTCTGTGGATGCCCAGTGACTTCATGCCCGCCAGTGAGCAAATGACCGACGCCCAGGAGAAAGACCTGGCCGATCTGCCCGATCGCGTACGGGGTATGCCCGATGCGGTAAGGGTCTCGCTGGCGCTGAATCTGCTCACCGAGGAAGGCCTGCCACACTTCCATCGGTTGCTGGCCGTTTACATGGGTAGTGAAAACGCCTGGTCCCGCTGGAACTTCATGTGGACCGCCGAGGAAGACCGCCACGGCGCTGTGTTGCACAACTACGTGCGTGACGCCCGACTGTTCGATATGCGGGCGTTTGAAGACCTCCAGTACCAGTATCTCGAAGCCGGTTTTGATCCGCAGTGGCATTACGATCCCTACCAGCTTCTGGCGTACACCAGCCTTCAGGAGCGGGCGACGCAATCAGCTCACGCCAACACCGGCAAGCTCGCGGCCAGATATGAGCCGACCATTCAGCGGATTCTTGGCCACATTGCGGCCGATGAACAGCGTCATTTCCGGTTCTATCGGGATGCCTTCCGCGGTCTGCTGGAAATTGATTCTACCCGGGCCATGGAGTCGGCATTGAAGGTGATGCCTCGCCTGGCCATGCCCGGTCACAACATCGCGGGCTACGTCGACATGGCGGAGGTGGTCAGACGATCAAACATTTATGGCCCGCGAGACTACCGGAAAGTGGTTTCAGAGTGTCTGGACGCGTGGGGTATTGCCGACCTGACCCCGGACGACGCCGCGGGCCGGGAGGCTCAGGATAAAATGATGGCGGTTCCGGAGCGACTGGACAAGCTGGCCGACATCCTCGAACGTCGAACCAAGAGCAAAAGCTTTTCGTTCGACTTCATCTATCGGCGCGGTCTGGATTTCGATTAGTGCCCGGCCTGCGGCCGGGCGCCGGGTCCCCCCGCCGGGTCAGGCTGCCCTGTATCATGCGGGGGTGACGCTGCCCTGTTCCCGTAACGCGTTACCGCTGTCCCGAAAAACGACAATTTTCTTTATTCTTCAAGAATATACGCGGTTTTCTCAAGACTGTTTTCTTCCTCGTCAACGAACCGGAACAGGTTCCAGCCAATACGAACCATGTCATAGCTGTTCAGTCGCTGGCGTTCGTCGATGCGGACATCGTTGATGAATGTGCCGTTGGTACTGTCTTCATCCGTAATGTAGTAATCGATGGTGCCTTCGAGGTAGGCGTTAGGCTCTGCATCAATCCGCGCGTGATGACCGCTTACAGAGATTTCGTCAATCTGCAGGTCGTTGTCCGGCCGGCGTCCGATGCGGGTGGCGGGGGCACTCAGTTCAAAGGTGTTAACCACCACGTTATCCACCAGTTGTGACAGCACGGCCATGTTAAAACTCCTCGGTGCGTTGGGCGCTCACTCGCCCAGTTGAATAAGAACCACAGATACATTGTCCGACGCTTCGTTGACGAGGCTGGTGTCCAGCAGCTGTCGGGCCTGTTCCTCAAGTGACCGGCCGTTTGCCATCAGGCCCTGCCAGGTGTCGTCCGGTACCGCGTCTGTGAGACCGTCGGAACAGAGAATAAGCCGATCACCTTTCTTCAGCGTCACGCTGGTCAGGGTAGCCGGCGCATCGTCCGACGAGCCCAGTGCCCGCGTCAGCACGTTTCTGAAAGGAACCCGGGGCGCATCGGCTTCGTTGATCGAACCATCCTCGATCATATTCTGTACCACGGTGTCATCGCGGGTCTGGCAGGTCAGGTGCTGATCTGACAGCAGATAACAGCGGGAATCCCCGAGATGCGCAATATGCGCCCGATGACCGCTCACCCAGGCCAGCACAAGCGTTGTCCCCATCTTGCTCAGGACCGGGTCGCTGTCGCGGGCCCGCCGAATCTGTGTTCCGGCAAGGACAATGGCCGCCTGGATCGATTCTGCAATGGTTTTGTCGTCCAGATACGGCTGATTGAGTTCGGGCGCGAGGCAGGCCATCACCGTGTCGACCGCTAAACGGCTGGCAATCTCACCGCCTTCATACCCGCCCATGCCATCGGCCAGCACACCCAGTGTACCGGTTCCGGTCAGGTTGACCTGCCAGGCAATGCTGTCCTGATTGGTGGGCCGTTTGCAGCCTTCATGGGTCAGGCCGGTTGCCTGCAGGGCCATCACGATACCTCCCGCGTGGATTCGCGAGCGGCTGCCCGTCTTAACGCCTCGGCCATGGCTGAGGCGCTGGCAAAGCGCTTCGATGGCTCGCGCTGAAGCGACTTGTTGATCAGTCGGACTACCGAATCCGGCAGGTCCGGGCAGTACTCACGGATACTTTTGGGCCGTTTGTTGAGAATCTGATACGTCAGGTTTGCCAGGGTATCACCCTGATAGGGGGTTTCTCCCGAAATGAGCTTGTACAGGGTCACGCCCAGACTGTAAATATCCGAAGCGCCGGTCACTTTCTGGCCTTTGAGTTGTTCCGGGGACATATACAGCGGGCTGCCCATGACGCTGCCAGTGCGGGTGCGCGAATCGTCCGCCAGTTTGGCAATGCCGAAATCGGTGATTTTCAGGACATCTGACTGCCTGTTGTAAATGATGTTGCCAGGCTTGATGTCCCGGTGAATCACTTTCTGGCCATGGGCATAATCGAGCGCTTCCGCTACTCTGGCGATTAATTCCAGAACGACCCGAACCTGTAACAGGGATTTGGGTTTGCCGAATGCGCTCAGGGGTTTGCCGTCGGCATAGTCCATGGCGATGAAGGCCAGATCGGCTTCTTCACCGACGTCATAAACCGTCACAATATCCGGATGGCTGAGTCGCCCCGCGGCTTCGGCTTCGCGAAAAAATCGCTCTTTCAGATCCTCCAGCCGTGACGTTTCAAACTGGTCGTAGCTGAGGGTCTTGACCGCAACGGTCCGGGCAATTTTCGGGTCTTTACCGAGGTACACCACGCCCATGGCACCGCGGCCCAGTTCCCGCTCTATCTCATAGCGCCCCAGGGTCGGTTTACTCACCACCTGATCGGGCATCACCAGTGTTCGCGTGGCCTCAAAACTTCCACCGACCGGAACCGGTGCACCGGACACCAGCTGGGCAAGAGTCTGCAGACGATCTTTCACATCCCGGTACTGGCGGCTATGGGTGAGAATCCGGGTGAAGGTATGCACCGCGCTGTCGTACTGACGTTTGCGCTCCTGCTGGATGCCGATGTCGTACAGCAGGCCAAGTTTTTCCGGGTGTTCCGGGCAGTCGGTGAGCGCGATCCGGGCCTCGTCAGTCTGCCCCTGTTGTAACAGGTTGCGAGCAAGGTGCAATCGCGCCTGGCACGCATTGCTGCGCAGCAGGTGAATCTCCCGGTAGGGTTGCATCCAGAAGAGCATGATTACAAGGCCGGCCAGCAAAAACAGGGTAACGGTGCCCAGCGGAAGCCACAGGTTCTGATAAACGGCCAGCAGGGCCTGGGCCATCACCAGCGCGGCACAACCCAGGGCAACCGTCAGGGATGTCAGCACGGTGCCGAGGCTGGGCATGGCGACAGTCAGGAACAGGGCACCGGCGACCAGCAGTCCGTCGAGCGCTAACCAAGACCAGCCCGGCGTTACGATGCCATGCTGGTCCAGTACCTGCCCGACAGGCTGATCGGGCGATACTGCGTGAATAGCACCGGTGGCGGGACTTTTCGCCTCAAGCACAAGATTCAGGAGTGCATTGTCGAGAGTTGACAGGCCGGGCAGGGAGGCGCCGCCGAGTATGATCAACAGTGCCATACCAGCAACGACAAGACGCAAGCTGAACAGATGAGACAACAGGAACCGGATACGCCGAACTCCCTCAGGTATGCGGAAAGCGCCGCCACAAAAACATGTCGGACAGTTTAGAAACAGATGGCGTTGTGGGGTAGGCCAGAAGCCGGTTTTTTTGTAATAAGTTGTTGTCCGCCGTCTGCGGGACGCACGGCGGCCCGGGGCTCTGCCTACATTCAGCGGATCAATGACGAATATAGTCTCAGGGTGCTGCCGTAACCCGGGCCCCGGGTGATAATCTGGGGAGAACGGCCAATAGACTTAGGGAACCTCTGATCAAGTCTATTGACGATTCTGCAAGTGTTGAGAGGCTCAGTGGCGAGGCGCGACTCGCCGGTAATGGCCGACGTCCTTGCCAAGAGTCGTAACGCGGCCAATGAGCCTCTCAACGCTTGCCCGCAGGGGCTCTCCCTGAAAGCCGGACTCCGCGTTGAGCCTTCTTGAAAGGCAACCAGCCTTCCTGCGAAGCCTCGCCTTGA
>JASBRL010000026.1 GCA_030149475.1 Marinobacter sp. | reverse complement strand
AGCACTGGTAGTGGACGATGCCAGTTTTGTTCGGGATCTGGTAAAGCGCACGATTCGCCAGCGTTTTCCTGTGATTGAAATGACCGAGGCGTCCAACGGTAAAAAGGCTCAGGGCCTGATGTCACGCAACGCCTTTGACCTTATTCTGTGCGACTGGGAAATGCCCGAAATGTCGGGTCTGCAGCTGTTGCAGTGGATGCGCCAGCAAAGCCACTACCAGAAGATTCCCTTCATCATGATCACCAGTCGCGGGGATAAATCCCACGTGATCGAGGCGGTTCAGGAAGGCGTATCCGAATATCTGGGCAAACCGTTCAGCCCGGACGGCCTGAGCCGCAAAATCATCAAGGTCATGGGGCCGACGCTGAAAAAAGCCATGGATCGCATGGGCAAGTCGATGGACGGCCCGGCCGATGCGTTCAAGGAGTCCGCCAACTTACTGACCCGGAAACGTGCGGACGAACCGGCTCAGAGCGGTTCGGCCAGACAGGCAAGCAAGACCTTACGCAGCGTTGCCGCGGTTCGTTTCTCCGACAGTCTGTTGCGATCGGTGGTCAAGGATATCAACCTCACTGAAGTGCGGGTCATCGCCAAAAGGGATCAGGCTTTTCCCGGCATTCTCGATCAGGCTGTGGTGGATATAGAGTTCGGGGAAGGGCAGGTGGCGCGACTCAACGGCTACGTGCATCAGTTGCAGGCTGTGGATAAAAGGCAGGATACGGATTTTGTCAGTCTGATTATCCGGTTTGTCGATGAAGACCCACAAAAGATGGAAGATCTGTCGCGATTCATTGCCCGTTTCAAGGCTGGCTGAAGGTCCGCTCAGGGTGCTGCGGGTGCAGTTTCCGGAGCTTGCTCGGCGATTCGCTCTCGGGGAAAGTGACAAATGAATTCGCTGCCATTGCCATACTGACTGTGAATGTCGAGGCGGCCGTCATGGTTGAGCAGGACGTGCTTGACGATGGCCAGCCCCAGACCGGTTCCTCCGGTTTCCTGATGGCGGCTCGGGTCGGCCCGGTAGAAGCGCTCGGTCAGTCGTGGGATGTGAACCGGATTAATACCGATTCCGGTGTCCTGTACGGAAAGATGTGCGCCCTGGCTGTCTGTGTGCCAGCGGACGGTGATGTGGCCGCCAGCCGGTGTGTATTTCACGGCGTTGAAAATCAGGTTGGAGAAGGCACTGCGAAGCTGGCTCCGGTCTCCACGCAGATAGCACCGGTCGCCAAGTTCCAGGGTAAATTGATGATTCTGATCCCCGCTGAGTGCCCGGGCATCGTGGCAGATCTGGGTGACCAGCACCTTGATGTCGGTCACCGCGTCGTCCAGCATTTTTTCGCCGGTTTCCAGGCGGGACAGCAGGATCAGATCGGTAATCAGCGCCTCCATCCGTGACGACTGTCGGGCCATGGTGGTGATAGCCCGCTGCCATTTGGCCGGGAACTGCCCGGCATTGTCGACCATGGTTTCGAGATAGCCGCTGATCACGGTCAGCGGTGTCCGCATTTCATGGGAGACATTGCCAACGAAATCCCGCCGCATCTGTTCCAGCTGGAATAGGCGCGTTACATCCTTGGCAACGATCAGACGTTCATTATCACCGAACAGGCTGATCTGGATCTGCAGACGCAGGTGGGGTCTGGCGGGCGAATGCAGGTCAAGTGGCTCCCGGTAATCCCGGGCATCGAAATAGGCCTTGAAGGCCGGTTTGCGAATAAGGTTGTAGATCAGTTGTCCCCGGTCCGAACCACGCCTGAGCCCCAGCAGGTATTCTGCCGACTCGTTCCACCAGACCAGCGCGCCGTCAGTGTCGGTCATGATCACGCCGTCGCGCATGGCATTGGTGGATTCCTGTACCCGGTTTATTTGCGCCTGCAGGCGGTCACGGGTCAGCAACTGGTGTTTTTGCTGGCGATGCAGGGCATCAAACAACTCACCCCAGAACCCGGTGCTTTCGGGGGTCTCCAGACTGCCGCCGGGATTACTCAGCCAGTGACTGAGTTTGTGAATCTGTCGCAGTGTCCAGCCGACAAAGCACACCAGACCAGCCAATAAGCCCCACAAAGGGTGGCCGAAAAACAGACCAAGGGCACTGCAGGCAACCAGAAAGACCACGGTCAGGCGCAGATAACGCGACCAATTGAGCTGCATGACATCATCCGTCGGCGAAGAGGCCAGGGCCTGGTGCTAAACCGCCTGTGTCGAGAAGCGGTAGCCAGTGCCCCGTACCGTTTGTATCAGGTGGTCATAGCGATCGCCCAGCGCTTTGCGCAAGCGACGTATATGAACGTCAACGGTACGCTCTTCGACATACACGTTGCCGCCCCAGACCTGGTCCAGAAGCTGGGAGCGAGTATAAACCCGTTCCTGGTGCGTCATAAAGAATTGCAGCAAGCGGTATTCGGTAGGCCCCATGGTCAGCGCGCCGGACGCGGAAGATACCCTGTGGCCAATAGGGTCAAGAGTCAGACCGTCCACCTCAATGGGCGTCTCGACGCCGGCCGGAGTTGCCCGGCGCAGAACCGCTTTCAGGCGAGCCACCAACTCCCGGGGTGAGAACGGCTTGGTGATGTAGTCATCGGCCCCGACCTCCAGCCCCTGGATCTTGTTGTCTTCCTCGACCTTGGCTGTGAGCATAATGATCGGAATCTCGGCGGTGACCTCTTCCTTTTTCAGGCGTCGAGCCAGTTCGACGCCGCTGGTTCCGGGCAGCATCCAGTCGAGCAGAATCAGGTCTGGTTGCCTGTCAACAATCAGCGCATGGGCTTCGCGGGCGTCCGCCGCCTCCAGGCACTGGTAGTCGGCCATTTCCAACGCAACCGCAATCATTTCCCGAATGGAGGCTTCGTCATCAACAATCAGGACAGTTTTTCCAGACATGAGTAGTACCTGTATCGGACCGGTGTTTGTTGCTGACTCATTACACCGGGATAAAGTTACAATATTGTGACAGTCTTCCCGCCATCATCAGGTCTTACTGGTTTCGCAGGAATGTGTCGATCAGCAGGCCGGCAAACACGACAAAGCCTGCCGGGTTATTATTCAGGAAAGCCTGGAAGCAGGCTGTCCTTTCCCGGTAGCGTGCCAGGTGTTGCTGATACACAAACAGGCAGGCCATGGCCACCAGGGCCAGGTAAAAAACGAGCCCGAGTCCGGCCCGGTGTCCCACCATGATCAACACCAGAATGACCAGCGCCTGCAGTATGGCGACGATGACACGGTCCGCGTCGCCAAACAGGATTGCTGTCGATTTGATGCCGATTCTGATGTCGTCGTCCCGGTCCACCATGGCGTAAAGTGTGTCGTAGGCGACGGTCCACAGGACGTTGGCCACAAACAACAGCCAGGTCAGCTGAGTGACCTCACCCGCCTGTGCTGCCCATGCCATGGGGATTGCCCAGGAAAAGGCGGCTGCCAGAAATAACTGGGGCAGGTGCGTGTAGCGCTTCATGAACGGGTAAATGAAGGCGAGCACCAGGCCGCCGAAGGACAGATACAGCGTCAGTGTGTTGGTGAACAGAACGACCATGATGAAGGCCATCAGGGAGAGGATCAGGAACAGGGCAACCGCTTCCGCTGGCGCGACCCGTCCGGAGGGCAATGGTCGGTCACGGGTGCGTTTGACGTGGCCATCGACCCGTCGGTCGGCAAAATCGTTGATGGCGCAACCGGCCGCTCTCATCAGGAAGACGCCCAGCGTAAAAATGATCAGATTGGCCACATCGGGAAAACCGTCGGCTGCCAGCCAGAGCGCCCAGTAGGTCGGCCAGAGTAACAGCAGGCTGCCAATCGGTCGGTCGAGTCGGAGCAGACGGACATAGTCACGTAGCCGGGTACGAACGTGTTCGGGCAGTATGGCTGGATTCATAGCGGGCTCTTTGATTCGGAGTTCATGGCGATCATCAGCACGGGTCGGCCTGGGCAGTACCGGCCGCTCTGCCCGTCAGGGGTAGATTATAGCGATCCGGGGTGGCCCTTGCATGGACGTTTTGATGGCCTGCGTTGTCAGAGACCGGTGGTGGGTTGCTGCAACAGGGCGGGCAGAAAGTATTCGCCGACCAGTAGCTCATGATCCCCACAGTGAAATCGTGAGCGACGGGCGACTGCCGGTTCCCGCCGTGCGTCGCGAACCGCACACAGGCCGATCTGGAAGGCCCCGCGCTGCCAGTCGGGGTGACTGAAGAGGAAGGCGCCCAGGGGGCGGTTGCCCAGATGACGCAGACGGCGGGCTTTGCCCGCGAGCGTCCGGCGCGGTATGACCGTTCGGGCCAGTACCCAGGGCTGGCCGTCACCACACAGCCGGACTTCACGGATCCAGACCCGCTGGCGCAGGGGAACGCCAAGCGTCAGGGCTTCCTCCCGGGTAGGTCGCCCGTACCCTTCCGCGAGCACGTCCACATGAAGGCGTTGCTGACACCGGAGTTGCAGAGCGCGGGTCAGAGACCCCTCCACCTGAAGCCAGTGGCGGGCATGATCGCCCGGACGACGACTGTGCAGGCAGGCTGCGGTCAGTGAAGGGTACCAGTCGGTCGGAGGGGTGGCGCCGTAACGGGCAGTCGGCACATTAAAGGCCCTTGACCGCATAAATCCCCGGCGCATTCCGCCAGTAGCCTTTGTAGTCCATGCCAAAGCCGAACAGGAATCGATCTTCTACCTTGAGGCCGGTGAAATCGGCCTGCAGGTCTGCACGGCATTTGCGATCATGCTGTTTGTCGACCAGCACGGCCGTCAGTACCTCTGCGGCACCCTGAGCCCGGCAGTAGTCGGCGATGGCATCAAGGGTCGTACCTTCATCCAGGATATCGTCGACGATCAGGATCGTCCGGCCCTGCATGTTGGCATCTGGCCGAAGTTTCCATTCGAGAATCCCCCCGGTTGTCTCCTGGCGATACCGGGTTGCATGCAGGTACTCGGCCTGCACCGGAAATCTGAGCCGGGTAAGCAGGTGACCGGTCAGTATCAGTCCGCCGTTCATGACGCACAGCACCATGGGATTGCGATCCTGAAGGCGTTCCCCGATAGCGGTCGCCATCGTCTGGATGGCGCGCAAAACCCGCTGCTCATCTACCAGACAATCGGCTTCTGCAAGCACCTGGTTCATTTCGGCGACGGTGTCGGTCATAGTGATCTGATCCTGTCGTAAAACGGCGCATTATACCTAAGCCGGCACGGGGAAGGGAGGGCTCCCGCCAAAAACCTGACAAGCCGTTTGGCGCTTGCGGACCCCTCTGGCATTGGTCAGGAAGGGAACAATGCGTATTATAGGCGGCCCATTATTGGTTCACTCACTACAATGGCGGCTTGCATGCAAAATTGCCTGACAATTAACATTCGGCCCAAGTGAGGTCTGCGGAGGAAATCATGAAAAAGTGGCAGTGTGTGGTATGTGGCTGGATTTATGACGAAGCTGAAGGCTGGCCGGAAGACGGCATCGAGCCGGGAACCGTCTGGGAAGATGTTCCCGAGGACTGGGTATGCCCGGACTGCGGTGTGGGCAAAGAAGATTTCGAAATGATTGAGATAGGCTAGCCCATCCCTCAGGAGCACAGGTTATGAGTTCAGATGCCCCGATCATCATTATCGGCACCGGGCTGTCCGGTTATTCGCTGGCCCGGGAAATTCGTAAGCAGGATAAAACAACGCAGTTGTTGATGGTGACGGCCGATGATGGCTTCAGTTACTCCAAGCCAATGCTTTCAACCGGGTTTACCAAAGGTAAGGACGCCGATGAACTCGCCCAGGCAACCTCAGGCGGCATGGTCGAGCAACTGAACATCGAGTTGCGGACCCATACTGTGGTGACCGGTATTGATGCAGAACGCCATGAGTTACTGATCGGTGAAGAGCGACTGGCCTATTCAAGGCTGGTGCTGGCCTGGGGCGCGGACGTGATTCGCCTGTCGATCCCGGGTGACGGGCACCCCCATGTGTATTCGATCAATGACCTGATGGATTACCGCGCCTTCCGCCAGGCGCTGTCCGGTCGCAAGCGGGTGGCCATTATGGGCGCAGGCCTGATCGGGTGTGAATTTGCCAATGATCTGCTTAATGGCGACTACGAGGTTGATGTTATTGCACCTTCCGATACCGCCATGCCAGGTCTGTTGCCACCGGAGGCGGCCAATGCGGTTGTGGACGCACTGAGTGAGGCGGGCGCGCGGTTCCATCTGGAGGCCGTGGTTGACCGGATTGATCGGCAGGGTGACGGGGTTCGGCTCACGCTGTCCAGTGGCGAGCTTGTGGACGCGGATATTGTTATTTCCGCTGTGGGGTTGCGGCCGCGAATCGAACTGGCCCGGTCGGCCGGGCTGGAAACCGGCCGCGGCATCGTGGTGAATCGGGCGCTGGAAACCAGCCTGCCTGATATTTACGCACTGGGTGATTGCGCTGAGGTAGACGGCCACGTGTTGCTGTATGTGTTACCGCTGATGGCCTGTGCCCGGGCGCTTGCCAAAACCCTGATGGGCGAGCGCACGGAAGTCCGCTACGGAACGATGCCGGTTATGGTCAAAACGCCATGCTGCCCGACGGCGGTCTGCCCGCCCCCCGCCAACGCCAGCGGCGAATGGGAGGTGGAACGCGAAGGCAACAATGTTCGTGCGTTATTCAAAAGTCCGGACGGTGAAACGCTGGGGTTTGCAGTGACGGGTGATTATGCGCTTGAGAAGCAGTTGCTGGCGAAGGAAGTGCCACCGATTCACCCCTGAGGCCTCGTTGCTTCGTTGAATGACGGGACACTGTCTGTCAGAACCGGTATTCGACTCCGAAATCGATGCGGTAATTAAGACCCCGAAGCACGCCGGGCAGGTCTTCGGACCCTGGTAGCGGTGCGCGGGAGCTGGTCAGTGCCGAGTCCTGTTGCTGCTCGGCCAGCCTGACGGCGGTACGGGAGTCGGTAAAGGCCTCAATGCGGCCGGTACCGACGTTGGGTTGTTTGAGGTGCCAGCCCCGGGGATCGCTGTCACCCGAGTCTGTCCAGCGTGCCGGCGGCAGCACCACCGGGGACGGTGTACAGGATGATGTCAGTGGCGAGCGGACCTGCGCCGTTGCGGGCCCGGCACCGGAGCGCCAGAGAACGTCTGGATGATAGGACCAGTCCAGTGCCCTGCCCGCCGCCTGGGCCACCATGGCGTGGACCAGCAGGATGGCCAGGCAGGCCGACCGGGTCAGGCGGTTTGCGCTGGCCCATATCCGGCCCGATTGGCTGATCTGCCCGTTGCGTTGAGCCTGGCTCTGGGGTAGAACATCGCTCTTTGAATACCGTTTGTTTCCTGACCGGGTGATAACGCCGACTGTCTGGCCGCCGGGCCGATGCGCAGCGGCAACCGATCGGCCGTAGTGCAAACGGTCCCTAACGTGGTTAACGGGAGAAAACATGCTGGATGTCACCAGAAAACTGGTCGAGTTGCTCGATCTGGCCCCGATCGGAGACGATCATTTTCAGGGCGAAAGCGAAAACCTCGGGTTTCCCAACGTGTTCGGCGGGCAGGTTCTGGGCCAGGGGTTGATGGCGGCCAGCCGCACCGTCGAGTCCCGACTGCCGCATTCCATGCACGCCTATTTCCTGCGTCCGGGTAACCACCGCCTGCCGATCGATTACGAAGTTCAGCGGGTGCGCGATGGCGGCTCGTTTTCGGTTCGTCGGGTAATCGCCCGGCAGGACGGCAAGGAAATTCTGACCGGCTCGGTTTCGTTTCAGGTCGGGGAAGCCGGGTTTGACCACCAGATTGATATGCCGGCAGCGCCGGCCGTCGAAACCCTTCAGTCTGAGCAGGAGCAGAACGAGACGCTCAAGCCCCACGTTCCGGAGACCCTCCACAAGTCGATGACGAGAGAGCGTCCGATCGAGATCAGGCCGGTGAACCCGGTGAATCCGCTGGCTCCGGAAGTGCGACCGCCGGTCAAGCAGAGCTGGATGCGGGCCCGGGGAAGCCTGCCGGATGACCCGGTGCTGCACCGGTGTCTGCTGGCTTATGCCTCGGACTTCAGTTTTCTGGGTACCTCGCTGAATCCACATGGTGTTACCTTCATGACCAAGGATATGCAGGTCGCCAGTCTTGATCATGCAATCTGGTTCCATCGGGAGTTCCGTATGGATGACTGGTTACTGTATGACAAGGATAGCCCCAGCGCGTTCGGTGGCCGCGGGTTCAATCGTGGTAATATCTTCAATCGTGAGGGGGTGTTGGTGGCCTCAACAACCCAGGAAGCACTGATTCGTCAGCGTCAGCCCTCGTGAGTTTCCACACAGGCGAGCCATTCCCGGACCCAGGGCAGTGCCACCTGCTCCGGCTCGGTGGTTTCCAGTGCATCAATACGCAGGGAGTCACCGACCTTCCGGGCAGCCACTTCGTACAATGCTTCGCTGACCAGGTCGCCGGCACCGCAAAAGGTGTCGCCGTAGGAGTTGTCGCCCAGTACAACGACACCGAAAAGCCGTCCGGTCTGCATGGGTAACTGCTCCCGCAGGTCAATATAGAATGGCAGCAGGTTCGGCGGCAGTTCACCTTGACCGGTGGTGGACGTGCAGATCAGGACCGGATCATCGGTCTGCGTGAGGTCTGCAAGCGTCGGATCCTCGACTACGGTAATCTGGTGGCCATCGCTGGCCAGTTGCTGTTCGAGATGGCGGGCGGTCATCAGCGCGCCACCGTAGACACTGCCCACCAGAATGCTCAACCTGGCCATCGCTATCTGACTCGCTGTCGTTTATGAGGTGCCAATGGTAGCGGGTACGGGCACCAGTGCTCAAGCGGTCCCCAGAGACTTACTGTCGCCGGTTGCGGATCGTTTGCTGCGGACCCGGGGAGCGATACGGTTGCGTCCGTTGGCTTTGGCCTCATACAGATGCTCATCCGCCAGTTTCAGCAACTGTTCGATAGACCGTGCCTGGGTGATAGAGCAGACGCCGGCGCTGATGGTGACTGGCAGAGACTGGTCCCGGAAGCTGAAGGGCGTGCCGGCAACCTCGTCCCGCAGCCGTTCGGCCAGGGTCAGCGCCTGCAGCAGTGACGTATCGGGCAGCAATACCAGAAACTCCTCTCCCCCCCAGCGGGCGCAGGCATCCGACTGCCGGACCATGGTCTGCATCAGTTGTGCGAATTGGCGTAGCACCGTGTCGCCGGCGTCGTGGCTGAACGTGTCGTTAATCCGTTTGAACAGGTCCAGATCGATCAGGATAACTGAAAAGTGATGCCCCGAGCGCTGATAGCGTGACAGTTCGAGGGTCAGGTGATGGTGCATTTCCCGGCGGTTGGCCAGGCCCGTCAGTTCATCTGTCCGGGCGGCCTGTTCGTGCATGATCGCGAGATTGACCAGTGCCAGGCGGGCTTTGCGGCGACTGGACTCGAGGACAAAACAGAAGATTGATTCAAACAGGATCGTGGCGAAAAAACGGATCTTGAAGTCCAGGCCGTAGGTGGTGGTGACGAACGGAAGATCGGGGAACTGGAAGACCAGCATGGCGAACAGCATCAGGTACATCATTAACGCGGTACCGGTCCTGGGATCGGTCAGATAGAACAGCAGGGGTGGAAACACGTAAAACCAGAGCGGTCCGGTATTACTTTCACCACCAGAGGCAATCAGGTAAGCGAACAGCATGCCGACGATGGTAATCAGGCCGGTTTTGTTCAGTTGATGGTTGCGTGTCTGCCGATAGCTCAGCCTGTTCAGGCTCACCAGTCCGGCGAAAACCCACAACACCGTACCGTGGGTGGTATGTCCTGCGAACCAGGATTTCAGCCCGATGCCGACCAGAAAGGCAATGGCCATCAGCGATAGCCAGTGGAGCACGGCTGCGACACGAGCTTCTTCGTCTTCGTCGGCAGACTGGTGTCTGGCCTGGATGAGCTGGGTCATGTTTACCCGCGGCGATTTTCAGGGTTTTGAAGGAAGGCGTTCAGGGACCAGTGACTCCCCCATTGACGGCTCTACGGGGAGTATGCGTCAACATCAGGCGTGTTTACAGGTTATAAATTGAGCACTGTGACGCCACCAGCAATTTTCAGCGGCGTAGCCGACTGTCTGGCGTGGAGAACTGCACCCCTTCTGGCCGTTACAGCGGGACGATCCGTGGTAATATGGTCAGGATGACAGGGGCGCCAGGCCTCGTTCGTTCTATCAAATCCGCCGTTTACCCGGGAGTGACAGATGAGCACAGCATCCGAGAGCCGTCAGGCCAAAATCATCGACGAACTGCGGGTCTTTATCAAGAAAGTGATGAGCGATCCGACCATTGCCGTCAAATCCGTCGAAATCGCCCGAAAGTATCGTGATCAGCCCAACGCGGACGAGCTGATTGCCAGGGAGATCAGCGCCAATACGACCGTTCGTATTCCGGAAAGCTGGAGTGAGGCGGACAAGATGTTTCTGGAAATTCTGCACGATGTGCTGGACGACGAGGAAGCACTCTACTGAGCCCTGACCCGGGGCTGCTGATTCAGGCGCGGCGATCAAGACGCTGTTGAGCGCCGAGAATGGATTCGGCCGTCCTGTTCAGAATGGCCATTTCGTCGGCAATCGCGTCTTCTGTCGCCAGAAAGCGCTGCTCGGCCAGAATATCCTGCAATATGTCGTGTGTGGTCAGTGGGTTGGCCAGCACCACCCGGAAGACAATGCAGGGGAATCGGTCATAACGTACCGGTTCGAGTCGGGTTCGAGACACAAACGCCTTACCCCGCTCCCGCTGTGCTTTTTGCAGGAACTTCGTCAGCCGGTTGAGGCCGGTGTTCAGACGTTCTGCCTCGCGGGCGTTCGCCACCGCCAGCGCCTGCTGGACCCGTTCAGGGCAGTAGCGGTAGGTGAGGATGTTCAGCTCGGGTCGGGTGATCAGCTCGAAATCCGGCGCCGCTTCGATCATCGTCGCAAAGCTGCGGGCCTTGTCAATGCCCTGGTCAATCAGGATTTCATATCCCTCGCGGGCGAGAATCTTCAGGCCTGAATGAATCAGCATGGCCATGCCCGGCCGCGATCCTTCCAGTGTGTTACTGCCCAGGTCTCTGGAGCCCTTGCGGATGATGTACTGCGCGTGGTGCTCCACCGCGCTGGCCAGAGTCGGGTCGCGGAACACCACCAGGCCGGCGCCCATGGGCACATACAGCTGCTTGTGCGCATCAAAGGTGACCGAATCGGCCTGTTCAATGCCTTTGAGCAAGCCTTTGTAGGTGCGAGAGAACAGTGTGGGGCCGCCCCAGGCCCCGTCCACATGAAAATGAGCGCCGAATTCCCGGGCAATGTCTGCCATCGTATCCAGCGGGTCGACGTTGCCGGTTTCGGTGGTGCCGGCAATGCCGCAAATCGCCATAATTTTGATTTTCTGCTTCTGCAGCGCCAGACATTTGTCCCGCAGGGCGTCGGTATTGATCCTGTTTTCGTCGTCAGTGTCGACGGCAATCAGTGCATCGCGGCCCAGTCCCAGCACGTCGGCGGCCTTTCTCAGGGAGTAGTGGCCACGGCGTGAAACCAGGATGGCGGCGCCTTCATGGCCGTAATAACGCAGCGCGCGAAACAACCCTTCCTGATGCAGCCCGCGGAAGCTGCCTTCGGCAGGAAAGGCACGGTTGCGGGCGACCCAGAGTGCGGTCAGATTGGCGATGGTCCCGCCGGAACACATGACCCCGAGCGCATGACGGGGATCATGCATCCAGCGCCGGTAAAAAGCGCTGTCTTGCTGGTACACCAGTCGATGGATCATTCCCAGCACCTGGCGTTCCAGAGGCGTGAAGGCCTTGGATGTCTCGGTCTTCACCAGGTTCTGATTCAGGGCGATCATGATTTTGGACAGCGGCAGCATGAAATACGGCAGGGCCGACGTCATGTGGCCAATAAAACTGGGGGAAGCCGTGTGAACCGAATTGGCGACAAGCTTGTCGAGCAGGAACTGTGCCTGCTCTGACACAAAGACCGGCTTTTCGGGCACGGCGGATTCCGAAAAGTTTTTCTCGACGTCGCTCAGGTCCCGCTCAACCGCTACGATATGTCCTTGCAGGAAGCCAGCCAGGTTGCGGGAGATATCCTGGTCAATCCGGCTGAGGGTGGATTCGGGAGCCTCAGGTATTGTAAATACCCGATACATTGCCTCAACCGATGCCTGAGCGGATTTTTTCTTGCCGGTCATACGCGCCACACACCATCAGTGGTAACACCCGGGGCCCGGTCCTGATGCCCGTCGGGTACAAGCGGAAGCTGGATCATCTTCCGGTCAGTCTGGCATATCACAGGCTGGTTGGCACTGTGCCAGTCGGTTCGCGTCCTTGTAGGGTCGCGTAGTATACGGCGTCAGACAGGCGGGTGCCACTGTCAGAGGATTTCCCGCTGGATATCCATCACGGGCGCATCAATCCGCTCGGCGATCGCCTTTTCAATCTGATCAAGCCGCTGCTGGAGTTGGCTGGAGGAACCGCCGAGGGCGGCAATGGTCCAGGTTGCGCAATCGAGCGCATCCTGATCGGCGGTTTCGGCAACCGCCAGATCGGGTTCGCGGCCCCAGACGGCCCGCAAGGGCGTGAACACCTTGCGTTTGGCCTTGAGGTCGCCGCAGCCGTACAACTGAAAGTGAAGGGTCAGAATCCCGACATGAGGGGTGATGACCGGTCGCTCGGTCGGGGTGTTCAGCAATCGTCGCAGGGCATCGGACATCGTGTTATTCGCCTGTGAAATACGAGCGCCAGAACCGGGAGCCGGTGCTCAGAGTGAGCCGTCCCGTGCTCTGGCGGTCAGGAAACCACTGAATGGTCAGTCTACTACAGGCGTTGCCCGCTGGATAATCGACCGGGCGTCGGTGCCGCTGGGGAGATTGCCGATATTCAGGCCTCCACTGGACTGCAGCCGGGAGGCGCAGAACCCATCAGCAACCGCCGGGCTGGAATGGCGGATCAGCAGCGACGCCTGCAGGGTCAATGCCAGGCGGTCAACCAGATTGCGGGCGTTGTATTCCAGGTCACGGGTGCTGGCAAAATCATTCTGCAACTGCGCCAGAAACTGGTCAAAGCGACGGTCACCGCCCATGGCCTCGCCGACCTCGGTAAAGAACGCATCAAGAGCGTCCGGGTCGGTCCGCAGAGCCCGCAGGGTATCGAGGCACTGGACATTGCCGCTGCCCTCCCAGATGGCATTGACCGGCGATTCCCGGAGCAGTCGGGGCATGATGCAGTCTTCCATCACCCCGCTGCCGCCGATGCACTCCATGGCTTCGTAGGCGTGATTGGGCACCCGCTTGCAGATCCAGTACTTGCCGACCGGGGTGGCCAGCCTGGCCAGCAGTCGCTCGTGCTCCAGATGCTGATTATCCAGAGCTCGGCCTACCCGCAGGGTATAGGCCAGGGCGGCCTCACTCTCGAGGGACAGGTCGGCGAGTACGTTCTGCATCAACGGCTGGTCATTGAGGCGGTTGCCGAACACCGAGCGGTGGCGGCAATGGTGCAGCGCCTGGGCCGAGGCCTGGCGCAAGCCGCCGGAACTGCCGATCATGCAGTCGAAACGGGTCATAGCGACCATCTCGATGATGGTTGGCACGCCGCGTCCCTCTTCCCCGACCATCCAGGCCAGAGCCCCCCGCAACTCCACTTCGCTGGAGGCATTGGAAGCGTTGCCCATTTTGTTCTTGAGGCGCTGGATCTGCCAGGGGTTCCTGGTGCCATCGGGCCGCCAGCGAGGCATCAGGAAACAGGACAGGCCTTGGTCGGTCTGGGCCAGCACCAGAAAGGCGTCGCACATCGGTGCCGACACAAACCACTTGTGGCCGACCAGTTCGTAGGGTTGGGCGGAGCCCCGCGCCCCTGTCGGATAGGCGCATGTGGTGTTGGCCCGTACATCCGTGCCGCCCTGTTTCTCGGTCATTGCCATGCCGATGGTGACCGACCGTTTCTGGCTGTCCGGAATATTGCGCGGGTCATATTCGGTGGCCAGGATTTTGGGTTCCCACACGGACGCCAACTCGGGTTGCCGGCGGATCGACGGAATGGCGGCGAAGGTCATTGTAATCGGACAGCCGTGTCCCGCCTCCACCTGGGAGTGCATGTAATAGCCCGCCGCTCTGGCGACGTGGGCGCCCGGCTTCGGATCGGACCAGGGACTGCTGTGCAATCCGTATTTCATGGCGATGGCCATCAGCTGATGATAGGCAGGATGAAAGTTGACCTGGTCAATTCGATGACCGAAGCGATCATGGGTGTGCAGGACCGGTCTGTTTTCGTTGGCCTGAAATCCCAACTCGATGGTGTCTGCGGCACCGGCAAGGGCACCTAATTCGGTGAGTTCCGGAATGGCCCAATTGGCGCCTTCACGATGAACGCCCTCCTGAAGCGCGGCGTCCTGCAGAAACAGGTTGTAATCCTGCAGGGCCGGGGGCTGGTTGAAGACCTCGTGGGTTTCGGCAAGGTAAGGATCGGTTGCAGGATGATCGGTAGTGGGTGCAGGCTGACGCGCGTTCATATTACCTCCGGATGCCGGTCAACCCCTGTATGCAAAAGCAGACAATGGATTCGACCAGCTCAGACTGTTGGTCCGGGTCTGGTTCCCGCTCACCGTCAGCCTGGGTGGGTGACAATGGTCCGACCAGGCTCTCGGCAATGGCGCCCACCAGGCAGGTACTGCTCTGGCGGGCATTCTGGGGCGGGATTGACCCCTCTTCAATTCCGTCGCGAATGGCCTGTTCAAAGTGTTCGGCGTAAGCTTTCCTGTAGAGCAGGCGTTCTGCTTCTACCCGCGGATCTACCGGTTCAGCTATCAGCGACCAGGCCATGGTCGGTCCCCGCAGGGCACGCTCCGCAAACTGGCGCAATGCGGCCTCCAGCCTGATTACCGCCGAGTCGACCGTGGCCAGCGCCTCGGCAACTTTATTGACCTCTCGCTGAGTGGCGGTGCGGAAAATTTCCGCGAACAACTCCTCTTTCGACTCGAAGTGCCGGTAGATGGTTCCCGTAGCCACTTCCGCGGCCTTGGCGACATGGGTTATCTGAGCGCTGCGAAAGCCGCCCTCGATAACGCAGCGGTAGGCGCAGTCGAGAATGTGTTGGCGCGCCTGCGCTTTACGGTTCCGCATTTTTTCTGTTTCTCGGTAAGCCATTGCGACTCCTAAAATAAGTGAATCATTATTCATTTGTTGTGTCAACCGCGTGTTTGCCCGATTGAAGCGTGAGTTATTCCCTTCCGTTGAGATGATTACAAAAGTTTACAAAAAAAGTGTTGCCCGGAAATGGCACTGTCAATGAAACAGGATTATAAAGACGCCAAGACGGCTCTGCTTGTGGTGTGGCCGTCGAAACAGGGCCTGCCGCCCCGTCGGGGCTGGTCGCGCTCGTTGATGTGTTTTCGCTGATGGGAGAAGGGCCATGAGTGAATTCGACGAAAGCAATCTGGAACGGTCTGGCAGCTGGGCGTTTGATGGGGATGACACCCATTCGATTGCCGGGCGGGCGCGTGTGCGCGCGCAACTGGCTGCGGATATTGAGGCATTCCTGAGCCAGGGCGGGACCATTCAGGAGCTGGATACCAGCTTCCGTTCGGACCCTCTGCGCAAAGCCGATACCGGTTTCAACAACCGCTCGTTGTAACCTTGTCAGATCACGGCGCTGGCGCTGGCTGGCGTCGTTTATCCGGTTAGTGGTGCTTGCCCCGATGGCCATCATGGCACTTGGTCATTGTGCTGTTTGGTCAACAAAAAACGGGCCTCCATGCGATTTTTACCAGGACCGCCTGCACTGTCCCGGCCATTATAGCGGCTCAGGCCGGTTTTTCCTT
>JASBRL010000021.1 GCA_030149475.1 Marinobacter sp. | reverse complement strand
AAGGTGTTCGACCGTCTGTCTCTGGTAAGCTTGTTGGATACGATGACTCGGCTTCCGAGCCAACCATGAACCGCCGTGGTACGGAACCGTATGCCCGGTGGTGTGAGAGGACGGGGGAGGTAACTCCCCCTCCTACTCGATCAGCGCGAGGTTGTCCGGCTCAGCTGACCGCTTGTACCTGACCGTTCGTAAAAGGAGTCTGACATGACAGCGGTTCGTCCCCGCATCGCGTTTCTGGGCGTTGGCCTGATGGGTGCGCCGATGGTGCGCAATCTCCTGGGTGCCGGCTATTCCATGGTGCTGTGGAATCGTACCCGGGCCAAGGCAGAGGTATTTTCCGGACAGGCGGATATTGCAGAGGAGCCGACGGCTGCGGTGCGCGACGCCGATGTGGTGATCACCATGCTGGAAAATGGCGATGCGGTTGAATCGGTCCTGGTGGATCAGAAGACGCTTGATGCCATGCCCTCAGGCAGTCTGTTGATAGATATGAGCTCTGTGCCACCGACCCTGGCTCGTGGGCACGGACAACTGGCCGCGAATGCCGGAATCGGCTACCTGGATGCCCCGGTGTCGGGCGGTACGCGAGGCGCCGAGTCGGGTTCACTGAGCATCATGGTTGGTGGTGACGCTGCTGATCTGGCGCGGGCGCTGGACGTGTTATCCGTGATGGGGCGCCCGCTGAGGATTGGTCCGGTCGGGGCTGGTCAGCTTGCCAAGCTCGCCAACCAGGCCATCGTCGGCATTACCATCGGCGCCGTTTCGGAAGCCCTGCTGCTGGCCGCGAAAGGCGGTGCGGACCCGGTTGCAGTCAGGGAAGCACTGATGGGCGGTTTCGCCAGCAGCCGGATTCTGGAGCAGCATGGCCAGCGTATGATTGACCGGGATTTTGCGCCGGGAGCACCGGCGCGTATCCAGCTCAAGGATCTGCGGATGATTCTGGATGAGGCCCGAGCTGAACATCTTACCCTGCCCCTGGCACAACAGGTCTACAATGAGTACAGATCGTTGGTGGTAAACGGTCATGCCGAGGTGGATCACAGTGGCTTGCTGCTGGAACTGGAGCATATCAATGGCGCACGCCTGACCGGCGCCGATCCTGCGATCAGGGAATAGGGAATATCATCCCCTGACCACAATCATGGAGGGAGCCCGTTGGCGGAATTCGGCGGTGCTGCGGGCTTACCGTCGCCAACGGCGACACCCTCTTACAAGATCGTAACTGGCCGCCAGCCTGTCGGGGCCGTACGCTGGGCCAACAGATTAACTCGGATCAATCGTCAACTGGGAGGGTTACCGGTGAAAGCGCTGGTTATTGAAGACGATCAGGATGTTGCAACCTATCTTGTCAAAGGACTAAAAGAATCCGACTTTGTGGTTGATCACGCCGCTGACGGTAAAGACGGTCTGATGCTGGCTGCCAGTGAGGAATACGACATTCTGATTGTCGATCGTATGCTTCCGGGCATGGACGGTCTGGCGATCATCAAGACCGTAAGGGCGACCGGCAATCAGGTGCCGGTGCTGATTCTCAGCGCGCTGGGTGATGTCGATGACCGCGTTGAGGGGCTGCGGGGTGGTGGCGATGACTACCTCACCAAGCCGTTTTCGTTTACTGAACTGCTTGCCCGCATCGAATCACTGGTGCGTCGAAATCGCCAGGCAGCGGAAACCGAAACAGTGCTCAAGGTTGCCGATCTGGAGATGGATCTGCTGGCGCGAACCGTCAAGCGTGCCGGTCACAACATCGACGTTCAGCCCCGGGAATTCCGGTTACTGGAATATCTGATGCGTAACGCGGGTCAGGTGGTCACACGGACCATGTTGCTGGAAAAAGTCTGGGACTATCATTTTGATCCCCAGACCAACGTCATCGATGTTCATATCAGTCGATTGCGGGCCAAGATCGATAAAGAGTTCGAGACGCCACTCCTGCAGACCATCCGGGGCGCTGGGTATATGCTGCGTGAAACTGCTTAGTCAGCTCAAAACGTCAACGTTTCAACTCGCGCTCCTTTATATGGTGGTCTTCGCCACCTCGGTGTTTCTGTTGCTGGCGTTCATATACTGGCGAACGGCCGGTTTCATGACCGCCCAGACCGATGAAACCATCGAAGCGGAGATCGCCGGTCTTGCCGAGCAATACCGCGGGCGAGGCATCAACGGACTGATTACCCTGATTCGGGAGCGGGTTTCCCGGGACCCGAACGCCAAGTCCCTGTACCTGTTCACCACGGACGATTACGTCAAACTCGCCGGTAATCTCAAGTCGTGGCCGGAAAAGGCCCGGTCGAACAGTGGCTGGATCAACTTCACCCTCAATGAGAAGGTTGGCTGGTCCGGTCCCAAGCGCCAGGCGCGGGCCCGGGTGTTTGAAGTCCAGGGCGGACTGCGCCTGCTGGTCGGCCGGGACGTGGACGATCTCACCACGCTCAAGAAACTGATTGAAACCGCCATCAACTGGGGTATGGGGATTACCCTGGCCCTGGCCTTGCTGGGCGGGTTCTTGATGAGCCGCAGTACCACTCGCCGTATCGAAGTGATCAACAATACCTCACGCAAGATCATGAACGGGCACCTGTCACTCCGTATACCGACCCGGGGTACCCAGGACGACTTTGACCAACTGGCCGACAACCTGAATCGCATGCTGGACCGGATTGTCTACCTGATGGAGGGCATTCGTCATGTCTCCGACAGCATTGCCCACGATTTGAGGACGCCACTCACCCGGCTGCGGAACCAGCTTGAATCCACCCTGATGGCTGTTGATAACGACGAAGCCCGGGAGCAGGCTGGGCGCGCGGTTGCCGAGGCCGACCAGTTGCTGGCCACATTCAACGCCCTGTTGCGGATTGCCCGACTGGAAACCCGGGGTAACAGTGCCGATATGAAAGCGATATCGCTGGATCTACTGGTCAGTGATGCCTGTGAACTCTACGAAGCACTTGCTGAAGACAAGCACCAGTATTTTGAGCAGTCGATGGATGAAGAGGTCATGATCGAGGGCGATCGGGACCTGCTGTTCCAAATGGTGAGCAATCTGATCGACAATGCCATCAAATACACGCCGGAAGAGGGCGAAATTGCAGTCAGGGTCCGGTTTGACGGCCCGGATGCGATTCTGGAGGTGAGTGACAGCGGTATTGGTATTCCCGACAGTGAAAAAGACCAGGTTTTCCAGCGGTTTTATCGGGTTGGCAAAAGTCGCTCACTGCCGGGCAACGGACTGGGCCTGAGCCTGGTGAGCGCCGTCACCGAAATTCATCAGGGAGCAATCCAGCTCAGTGATCATCATCCTGGACAAGATCATCCCGGTCTGACCGTTCAGGTCCGTCTGCCAGGCTTGCAGCCGGATAAAAAACGCATCAAGACAACAACCGTGAAAGCTTTGCCGGCTGGGGGTGACGAAACACCCATCACGGACTCACCCGAGGGACCGCACGCTGAGAGCGACGCTTCCGGAACGACCCGCAGCGCATAAGCGTCTTGCTATCACGTCTTGCTAACACGTGTTGCTATCAAAAGGAGTCTGCGCTGGTTCAGACCTTGCCGCGCAGCCTCCGCAATGGTTTTCTGATCAATTCAATGCGCGCTTCCAGTGACTGCCTCATCGCGTCGAGACCGGCTTTGCGGCGATCAAAACGGGCCTGCAGGCTGTCCCATTCCCCTTCCAGGTGGTGTTGCCCGGCCATCAGAAATGCCGCCGCGTTATGACGATTGAGCCGGGCGGTAATAGCAAGTTGATCAAGGCGGTAGCCCAGATGATCCAGCCCGGTCAGCGCGGTGTTGATCAGTGTTTTTTGTGTGTCCATGAGTCGCATCCATCAGCAAAGGCTATCGGACAATGTCCGGTTGAATGATTCACAATAAGTCTGCTCACTAGAGTGGACAACCTAATTTTCCGGTGGGGTGACGGGTGTCTGACATAAACGTAATCAGCAAGCCACCTCCGGGTAACACCAGCTGTGTAAAATAGACTATGAAGGTCATGAAGCGAGCGTTTAAGCCTGACCGGTTTCTGAGTCGCATTGCGTTCAGAGCTTGCTTCTTCCTCCAGCACAGCGCTAGCCTTACCCCGCCTTCGCGGGGTTTTTTTTGGAACCCTGAAACCTGTTCCCACCCGGAGGCCAGCCGTGCAGTGGCGTGTGTCAACGCTGACGGCGACCAGGTGCTGCCAGAGTCCTGGCCTGCGCCGACACCGCAGGACGGTTTCGGGGTCTCACGTCCAGTGCTCAGGAGTGCGTCCATCATGTCTGATCCAGCCAGCCGGCCTCGTCGTGGCCGGGCCCGTTACATCACCCCCGCCGGAGAACGTCAGTTGCGGGACGAGTTGCAATACCTGTGGAAGCAGAAGCGGCCGGAAGTGACTCAGGCTGTGCGGGAGGCGGCCGCGCTGGGTGATCGCTCGGAAAACGCGGAGTACATCTACGGCAAGAAACAACTGAGGGAAATTGACCGGAGGGTGCGTTTTCTGAGCCAGCGGCTCGATGAGCTGACGGTGGTTGACCGTCTTCCTGAGGATACCACCCGGGTGTTTTTCGGCGCCTGGGTGACTATCGAAAACGACGCCGGGGAAAGCCATCGATATCGACTGGTCGGGCCGGATGAATTTGATCTGTCCCGGGGTTTGCTGAGTATCGACTCGCCCATGGCCCGTGCCCTGTTGGGGAAACGCCGGGATGATGAGGTCGGGATTCGTGCGCCTGAGGGGGTATCTGAAGTCACCATTACCGGCATTCATTATGACCCGTATTGACCAGTGAACGCCGTCACAAATTTGGCGTCCGGGTAAAATCTTTGCTTTAATTGTCGATAAACTGACCAAAAGTTGTCATGGCGTTGTGGCACCACGCGAACAGCGCCGTCGCTGATGGGAACGGATGAACCTTATGGACAACAGGCAAGAAATCACCGCCTGGAGGCAGGCAACCCTGCTGCTGTTACTGATGGCGCCAGCGAGCGCCCTGGCACAGGCTGAACAGCCAGCCCCGAACGGTGACCAGCCAACGGCGGCCTTTGATTATCAGGAGCGGACGACTCTGGCGACCACGCCGTTCAGCCCCATGGGTGAGGACTCGCTGGCCGACACCGCCATTGAAGGTGGTCTGGAATCTCCACGAATGGGCGTGGCGGTCAAATCGGTCCGGTCAGCAAAGGAAGAGTTCTATCAGGATCCATTGGGACTTCAGCCAGGTGATCGCCGTACTGACCTGGGACGCTCCGAAATTCCCGTGGAGTTCCGCTTCAGCACCCCGAAAATGGTACCAGGACAGACCTTTGGCAACACCTACGTGATCAGGCCGCCCACTAACCGCACCTACGATACGTTCAATACCAGCGTTCAGGGCCGCTGATGCCATCTTGAGGCGAACCCCCGAGCGTCAGGCGATCGCCCGTGTTGACGGGTACTGCTGCAACACATCCTCGTAGAAAAAACTCAGGGCCTGGCGGGCCTGGTTCAGGCGTGCGCGAGAAACCAGAACACGGTCGCGCAGATAAACCAGAAACAGCTGCTGATCTTCAGCTTCCAGCTCGCCGGCGGCTTTCAGGCCGTTGAACAGCACGAAGCGCGTAATCCAGTGCAGATAGGTCTGCTCAGTGCGCTGATTGAGCCGGTGCTTGCGGATGGCCTCAGTCACCCTGTTCACCAACCCGGGCTGGCTCTGTTCCAAAGCGTCTGTGATGTGCATGGTTGTGATCCTTCCTGCCGTGCTGTTGTTACTATAGTGCACCCGTCGTGTGACAATCTCTTGAATATCATTTTCCACGGCCTGAATTTTTCGGGCGCCCGGTCCCGCTGGGCCGAGTTTGATGTCTGCTCGGTTCAACTTCGCTTCATGGCGTCCAGGCGATCAATATAACGCTGCATGGCCTCGTCCGAAGTGGTGCCTTTCAGCTCAGCCCAGGCATCGTATTTGGCGCGGCCAACAAAATCCATCATGCCAGGGCGTTTGCCTGAAACATCGCCCTCAGTGGCCTGTTTGTACAGACCGTAGAATTCAAGCTTGAGATCGTTGGAGGGCCTGAAATCGCCCTCGGCGGTCTGGATATAGTGTACGGCCTCGTCAAACCGGGTTTTCAGGTCACTCATAATGCATCCTTGTCAGCTCTGATTGGGCTCCATGGGGTGTCTGGAGCGTCAGCGCAGTATATCTTCGACCCCGACGATCGTCATTGGCTGAACCGACCACCGAGGCGGACGTTTATGCTGCAATCCGCGCTGATGCCGGGGGCAATGGGTTGCCCGAATGTGACGACTGCTTACGTTTCCGGCGATTTATTGCTTGAGGGGCCATGATTTTGTGTGTAGAGTTTTGCCCGTAGCGTACCAGGACGGTACATGCAACGGACTGTAGTGTTTGTAAACGGACTTTCAAGGAGTCAGACCATGTCTAAGGACGGTTCCGTCGCGCCCAAAGAGCGCATCAATATCAAGTATGTCCCCGCCACCGGTGATCAGCAGGCAGAAATGGAACTGCCGCTGAAAATGTTTGTCGTTGGTGACTTCAAGGGACAACCCGAAGAAACCCCTCTCGAAGACCGCAAGACTGTTTCTGTCGACAAGAACAACTTCCAGTCGGTGATGAAGGAAGCCGGTTTGAGTCTCTCCGCCTCCGTCGCCAACAAGCTTGACGAAGAAGCCGATGCCTTGCCGGTCAACCTCGAATTCCAGACCCTCGACGATTTCTCCCCCGACAGTGTGGCCCGTCAGGTGCCTGAGCTGCGCAAGCTGATCGAGCTGCGCGAGGCTCTGGTGGCGCTGAAAGGCCCGCTCGGGAACGTGCCTTCATTCCGGTCCAAGATGCAGGAGTTGCTGGACAGCGATGATGCCCGGAAAAGGCTGTTGCAGGAACTGGATCTGGCCACCGGCGACGCTGACTGAAGCAACGCCCCGGCTCAGGGCGTCGAATGGCGCTCGGCTTTCCAATGATGATTAAAACGTACTGAAGGGATGTGGTATGTCTGATACGGCTGTGCAGCAATCTGCTGACTCTGAATCTGTAAGTGAAGGATCACTGCTCGACCAGGTCATGGCGAACAGTCGCATGGCACCGGCGGACGAGGGCTACGATGTTGCTCGCCGCGGGGTTGCTACCTTTATCGCCAATCTGCTGAAAAACGAAGAAAAAGGTCAGCCGGTCAACAAGGCACTGGTGGACCGGATGGTGGTTGAGCTGGACCGCAAAATCAGCGCGCAAATGGATGAAATCCTGCATGCGCCTGAACTACAGGAGCTGGAATCGTCCTGGCGCGGGCTGAAGCTGATGGTTGACCGGACCGACTTCCGGGAAAACATCAAAGTAGACATTCTCCACGCCACCAAGACCGAATTGCTCGAGGATTTCGAGTTCGCACCGGACGTGACCCAGACTGGCTTCTACAAGCATATTTATGCCACCGGATACGGCCAGTTCGGTGGTGAACCGGTGGGCGCCGTGGTGGGCAATTACGCGTTTACGCCGTCCACCCCCGACATGAAACTGCTGCAGTATGTGTCGTCGGTGGGTGCCATGGCTCACGCGCCTTTCCTGTCCTCCGTGGCGCCGACGTTTTTTGGCGTCGACAGTTTCCAGGAGCTGCCTGCCATCAAGGAGCTGAAAGCTGTGTTCGAAGGGCCGCGCTATGCCAAGTGGCGCTCCCTGCGGGAGTCGGAAGATGCCCGCTATCTGGGCCTGACGGCACCGCGCTTCCTGCTGCGCACGCCTTATGATCCGGTGGAAAACCCGGTTCGCAGTTTCAATTACAAGGAAGAGGTCAGTGCCGACCACGATCACTATCTGTGGGGCAACACCGCTTACCTGCTGGCCACCCGACTGACCGACAGCTTTGCCAGATACCGCTGGTGCCCGAACATTATCGGGCCGCAGAGTGGCGGTGCGGTGGAAGATCTGCCGGTGCACCTGTTCGAATCCTTTGGCCAGCTGGAAGCGAAGATTCCCACCGAGGTACTGGTGACGGATCGTCGTGAGTACGAAATGGCGGACGAGGGCTTTATCTCTCTGACTATGCGTAAAGGCAGCGATAACGCCGCCTTCTTCTCGGCCAATTCGGTCCAGAAACCCCGGCAGTTTCCCAATACCCGGGAAGGCAAGGAGGCCGAGACCAACTATAAGCTGGGCACCCAATTGCCCTATATGTTCATCGTTAACCGGCTGGCGCACTACATCAAGGTGCTGCAACGGGAGCAGATTGGCTCCTGGAAAGAGCGCCAGGATCTTGAGCGTGAGCTCAATACCTGGATTCGCCAATATGTGGCGGATCAGGAAAACCCGCCCGCGGATGTCCGCAGCCGTCGTCCCCTGCGCGCGGCCCAGATTACCGTCTCCGAAGTGGAAGGTGATCCCGGCTGGTATCAGGTCTCGCTGGCGGTGCGTCCGCATTTCAAATACATGGGTGCCAACTTCGAGCTGTCGCTGGTCGGTCGTCTGGACAAGGAATAATCCGTGGCTCCGGATACCGATCACGACGGTGTTCAGGTTCGCGGGGGCAGTCTGTTCGAGCGTCTTGAACAGGCCGCCCAGCCCGCTGGCACCGGTATGGGGGAAGTCGCGCACGTTGTCGACTCCATCAAACGCCATCTGGTGCGGCTGCTGAATACCCATCCGGGGAACAGTGCCAGCGCGCCCGGCCTCGGATTGGTGGATTTCAACGACGCCACCCTGGGTACCCATGATCTGAGCATCCGGATTCGCAGTGCGATCCGTCAGTGCATTGAGCGCTTCGAACCCCGCGTTAATCGTGTGGATGTGGTCGCATTGCCGCAAGGGCCGGATCCCTTACAACTGCGTTTCCAGGTGACGGTCCATCTGCGGGTTGCGTCTGTCGAAGACAAGACCACGATTGACCTTCTGTTGGACGACAAACGCTATTATCGCGTGGTGTAACGTCGTGAAGTTAAACCGATTCTATCGAGACGAACTGAGCTTTCTGCGGCTTCAGGGCCGGGAGTTTGCGGAGGCGCATCCGCAACTGACCCGATTCCTGTCCGAGCAGAGCACCGATCCGGATGTGGAGCGCCTGCTGGAAGGTTTCGCGTTTCTCACCGGCAAGTTGCGGGAGAAGGTGGAAGACGAGTTTCCCGAACTCACCCATTCGCTGCTGAACATGCTGTGGCCCAATTACCTGCGGCCGGTACCCAGCGCCACGATCATTCGCTTTGATCCGCAGCTGCACGCGATCAGTGAGCGCCAGGTCGTCAAGCGGCACACGGAGATCAAGAGCCGGGCGGTGGGCAGCCTGACCCGTAAAACCCAGTGCCGTTTCCGCACCTGCCGCGACGTAGCGGTTTACCCGCTGAGCATCGCGGACGTGGCGGCCGAGCACTCACGGGAGGTTTCCACCGTATCCGTGGATCTGGCCCTGCATACGGATCAACCGCTGTCGGCGCTGGGGATTGATAGCCTGCGGTTTTACCTGGGGGGTGATCAGCACACTGCGCAGACCCTGTATCTGTGGCTCAACCATTATCTGACGTCGCTGGAACTGGTAGTCGATGGCCAGGCGCACGCGCTGCCTGCGCAGAATCTGCGACCGGTCGGATTTGCCAGCGACGAGGCGCTGTTGCCGTATCCCAAGAATGCCTATCCCGGTTATCGCATTCTGCAGGAATACCTGAGCTTTCCTGAGGCATTCCGGTTTGTGGACGTGGGCGGTCTGGGCAACCGGTTGCCTGCGGTGCAGGCGGACGAAATCAGCCTGCGCTTTCGCTTCAACCGCATTCTGCCCCCGGACGCCAAGGTCCTGGCCGAGAGCCTTCAGCTCTACTGCACCCCGGCCATCAACCTCTTCGCCCATGAGGCGGACCCGGTGGATCTGAATGGTCGCCAGACCGAGTACCGGGTCCTGCCCTCGGGGCGCGCCGCCGATCACTACGAAGTGTTCAGTGTGGACCACGTTGAAGGCTGGTTGGCGAGCGTCGCCGGCCGGGGTCAGGGTGAACCCCGGGTCTATACGGCCTTCGAAAGTTTCCAGCACGAGATCGAACGGGACCGTCACCGGATGGCCCTCTACTACCGGGTGGGGGTCCGGGAGAGTGTGCGCGGAGATGGCTTCGATCACAGCATTGCCTTTGTGCGCGGGGACGAAGCACGGTGTCTGAACCGGCATGAGGCCATTTCACTGACCCTGACCTGCACCAATCGCCAACTGCCACTGCAACTGGCGGTGGGCGATATCTGCATGGCCACGGAATCCACACCGGCTTTTGCCTCATTCCGGAATATCACGCGGCCAACGGCAACGCTGCGGCCAACACTCGATGGCAGTCTGCTGTGGACGCTGATTTCCAACCTGTCCCTTAATTACCTGTCGCTGCTGGATGTGGATTCCCTGCGCACGGTGTTGCGGGTGTATGACTTCCGGGCGCTGGTGGACCGGCAGGCAGAACGGATATCGCAGAAGCGGCTGGCCGGTATTGAAACGATCGAAACCAGGCCGGTCGACCGCATGGTTCGGGGTCTTCCGGTAAGAGGCATTCAGTCCGTCCTGCGGCTGGATCAGCAGGCGTTTGCCTCGGAAGGCGACCTCTATCTTTTTGGCACAGTGCTGAGTCAGTTCTTTGGCCTGTATGCCAGCATTAATGCATTTCACCTACTGGATGTGGTGAATACAGACAATCAGGAACGGTACACATGGACGTTACAACAAGGGCAGCAGCCCCTGATGTAGCCGCTCTGCAGCCCGTTCTGGGTGATGCGAAACGCTACAGCTTCTTTCAGTTGGTGGACCTGATTCACCGGCACCACGGTGATGATCTCGAGCGCCATACGGACCGGGAGCCGCAACGGGAACGAATCCGGTTCTCCTCGACGGCAAGCCTCGGCTTCCCCGGGAGTGACGTGCTGTCGGCGTTGTCACCGGAGCATGATCGTGCGCCCTATCAGATGGAAGTCAGCTTTCTCGGACTGCACGGTTCCCAGTCGCCGTTGCCCGGTTACTACCTGGAGGATCTCGCCTGGGAGCAGGGCCAGAACCTGGGCATCCGGCGCTATTTTCTCGACTTCTTCAACCACCGGCTGGTCACTCTGTTTCATCGGGTCTGGCGCAAATACCGTTATTACGTGCGCTTCCGGCCGGTGGCCAGCGATGGGTTTTCCAATCATATCTTCGCGCTGGTGGGCCTGGGCGATGAGCGGCTGCGCGGCGAGACGCCCATCAACTGGTCAAAAATGCTTGCCTACGCCGGTCTCATGGCGGGTCGCAGCCGGTCCCCGGACGTGGTCAGCGGTATTGTGGCGCACTGCTTTGATCTGGAGGACGTTGAAATCGAGCCCTGGGTGCTTCGTAAGGTTGAGATTCCGGCGGACCAACAGACCTGCCTGGGAGGTCCCAACGCCCAGCTCGGGGACAACACGTTGGTTGGCTCTGCCATTCGGGACCGCAGCGGAAAATTCATTCTTCGGTTACGGGGCCTTGGCCGCAGCCGGTTTGCCGACTTTCTGCCCAACGGACAAGAGCACCAGCGGCTGGTGAAGCTCGTCGAGTTCACCATGCGCGAACAACTTGCCTACGACCTGGAACTGGTGATGCGGGCGGACGAGGTGCGTCCAATGAAACTGGGTGAAGACACCCGCCTGGGCTGGAACTCATTTGTTAATCCGACCGCCGGAGCGCCTATCGAGGGCGTCCGTATCCAGATTCGGCGATAGCAGGGGAATTGTATGACCGTTTTGACTGCACAGGGGCTGAAACTGACCATCAGCAATCCCACCGACGTTGCCAGCGGACAGACCACTGAGCACGTTTTCGGTGAACGGGGTGGCTCCATCGGCAGTGCCCGTAATGACACCTGGCAATTGTCCGCCCATCGCACCGGCGCCGTGGGCGGGCATGCGGAAATCCGCCTGGTGGACGGTGCCTTCTGCCTGATTGATCGCTCCGGCCGTACCTACATCAACAGTGCCAGTCAGCCGGTGGGGCGGGGTCGTCGGGCACGGCTGACCGCGGGCGATGTGATCAGCATTGGCCGCTACCGGATTCAGGCCGTTCTGGTCGGTGATGAACCGGAACAGGCGACCCGCGATGGCCTGATCACAGACGATTGGAACCAGCTCGTTGATGGTGATGAGGCTGATCTGAAGCGACGCTCGCCAACCGTTGACCCTCATCAGCCGGAGCCACTCACCGGACTCGCACCCGCCCCGGCGGAGCGTATCAGCGATGATCCGCTGGATGGTTTCCGGCCCACGCCCGCCAACAATGAGACCTCGGGAGCGGGCGATCATGAGGATCTGCTCGCGGACAAAGCTGACTGGTTTCGTCCGGGGCCCGGCGTGACCGATGAATACAGAGACAACCGGGATGCCGCGCTGGGGCTGCCGGTCGTGCATGGAAGAGGCAACCAGGTGTCGACGCATACCCGCATTGAAAACCGTGATGACTGTGCACCCGCTGACCGTGAAACCGCCAGTCGCACACACATCGGCGGAGCGCCGCTGCTCCGCGGTCTGGCGACCGGGCTGAATTTTCGGGACAGCGACGACATGCGCCTGTTTATGGAAGAAGCCGGACAGACCCTGCGCGCGACCATCGACGGTTTGCTTGCGCTGCACCAGAGCGAAGACAGCCGACACCAGGCGCTGCGCACCCGGCTCCAGCCCATCGAAGACAATCCGCTACGGCTGGGACAGGGGCGGGAGGCCACCATCGAGACCCTGTTTGCCAGCGAGCGCAGCCCGGTGCATCTGTCAGCACCAGCCGCTGTAAGCGAGAGCCTGCAGGGACTGCAGCATCACCAGCAGGCTACGCAGACGGCCACCCGGGAAGCGCTGGATGCAATTCTGCAGGCCTTTTCGCCGGCTGCGTTGCTGCGGCGGTTTCACGGATACCGCCGGGGCCTGCAGACCGGTGAGGATGAACCTGCCTGGGCCTGGCAGATGTACCAGCATTACTACGCCGAACTCAATTCCAGTCGTCAGCAGGGGTTCGAACGCCTGTTCCAGGAGGTCTTCGAGCAGGCCTACGATCAACACTTGCGTCAATTACAGAGGGAGTCAACGTTGTGAAGTCAAGCAAATGGAGTTTGCTGATTGCCGTTCTGGTGCTTGCAGGATGCAGCACCCCCTACAAGGCGGTGACCAAAACCGCCAAGGTCATGTGGGACCCGGATATTCCGGTGGGCTATCCGGAGGATCTGCCCAGCCGCATTGACCTGACCATGCTGGCCGAGCCGGATGTAAACCCCAACGAGGCCATGGCGCCCACGCCGATCGCCTTTCAGGTCATTGAAATGCGCGACAGTTCGCGACTGATGGCCGCCGACTTCGATCAGTTGCTGGCGGACGTGGAGGAGTCGCTGGGCGAAAACTACGTCAAGCACAGTGACTACACACTGGTGCCCGGCCAGTTCAAGTTTGTCGAGTCCTATGAGATCGGCGACGAGACCCGTTTCATCGGGATCATTGCCTTCTACGCCTACCCCAACCAGTCGCAGTGGAAGAAAGTGGTCAAGGTGGACCCGGTCGGCGGGCACTATCATTTGCTGGTCAATCTGCGCGACCGGGATGTGGTTCTGAAGAAGGCGGACGACTGATTATGGCTATGCACAACCGCGTTGTCTGGAGTGATGGCCTGTTCATCAAGCCCCAGCATTTTCAGCAACAGCAGCGATACCTGGAACATCAGATCAACGAGCGGGCGCTGGCCGTATCCGATTTCCTGTACGGTTTCAGCGATCTGGAACTGAACGCCGAATACCTCAGTTTCGGCCGGATCGGCCTGGTCCGGGCCGGGGGGCTGTTTCCGGATGGCACCCGGTTCAGCCTGCCCCGGGAGGATGTTATGCCCGAGCCTCTGGAAATTACCGATGCGTCGGTGGCCAATCAGGTGGTGTACCTGGCTTTGCCGCTGGGCAGCGACAGCCTGGCGGAGGTGGAGTGGCCGGACGCAGCGGTGTCGGGGCGATTTCGCGCCCAGGGCGCCGAGGTGCGGGATCTGCATTCCGTGGATGGCGACGCCCACACCATTGATGTCGCCAAAGTAGCCCCCCGGCTGATGCTCGAACGGGATGACCGCAGTGCATACGCTGCCCTGGCATTGGGCCGGATTCTGGAAAAGCGTCCGGACGGCAGTCTGGTCATGGACCCCGGGTTTGTGCCAACCATGCTCAGCGTTCGAGCTGCGCCGAAATTGCAGCGGTTTGTTGGAGAAATGGCGGGTTTAATGCGCGAACGTGCGAAAAATATAGCCGAACGCGTTGGCGCGCCTGGGCAGGGCGGGGTTGCCGACGTCGCTGATTTCATGCTGCTGCAGATGTTGAACCGGGCTCATCCGCGGTTTTTGCATCTTGCCCGGCTGCGTCAGTTGCACCCGGAGAGGCTCTACGAGGCGCTGCTGGAACTGTGTGGAGAGCTGGTGACGTTCACCGATGAAAACCGCTTGCCCCGGGAATACCCCGCCTACGATCACGATCTGCCGGAAGCATCGTTTTTCCCCCTGATGCAGGTACTGCGCCAGTCCCTGAGCACGGTTCTTGAGCCCCGGGCCCTGGCGATACAGTTGCAACAGCGCCAGTACGGCCTGACGGTGGCACCGATTCAGGACACCCAGCTGATCGGGCAGGCGGAGTTTATCCTCGCGGTCAAGGCAGACATGCCCATGGACGATCTGCGCAAACAGTTTACCCAACAGTGCAAGGTGGCGTCGGTGGAAAAGATCCGCGATCTCATCAGCCTGCAACTGCCGGGAGTACCGCTGACGCCGTTACCGGTCGCTCCGCGTCAGTTGCCCTATCACGCCGGCTTCAGCTACTTCCGCCTGGACGACCAGAGTCAGGCCTGGCAGATGCTGGACAACGCCAGTGGTTTTGCCTTTCACGTGGCCGGCGACTTTCCGGGAATCGAAATGCAGTTCTGGGCTATCAGGAGCTAAATCATGGCTGACGCGCAGGTTCTGGATGCACAGGATCAGACACAGAATTTCGGAGAACTGCTGTTCAGTCAGCCCGAATCATCATTCACCGACGAGCAGGCACTGGACGGGTTTCAGTTACGGGGGCTGGAGGACAATCGGCTGATCGATGCCGCTACGCCGCTGCTGGGGTTGGTGATCCGCGTCCGCCGGCTGGCCCGATTTGACCGCGTGCCGGAACTGTATCAACAGGTGGTGGACGAGGTGTCCGCCATCGACCGGGAGCTGATCGAGCAGGGTTATGAACGTCCTGCGGTCGTGGCCTACCGCTACGTGCTGTGCGCGTTTATTGACGAGGCTGTCCTGGGGACCGAGTGGGGTGCCCACAGCGTGTGGTCACAACAGTCGCTGTTGTCACGGTTTCACAATGAAACCTGGGGCGGTGAAAAGGTGTTCGCCATTCTTTCCCGCATGGAACAGGAGCCGGAGCGATACGCAGACATGCTGGCGTTTATTCATCTGTGTCTGTGCCTCGGGTTCGAAGGCCGTTACAAGGTGATGACCAACGGCCGGGACGAATACGAACAGATTATCCGTGGTCTGTATGACCAGCTTCAGTCTCTCAGGCAGGAACCGGATACGGAGGCCCTTACCACCCCCATGGACAACGTGACTCCGGCCCGTAACCGGTTCCGCAACGGGCTGCCGTTGTGGGGGATTGCCAGTCTTTTCCTGATGGCAATGGGCACGGTTTACAGTCTTTATTCAATGGCGCTGGACGAACGTATCAGGGATGTGCTCAGCGTACTGGAACAACTCCCGAAATAAGGAGATCACTGTGATTCGGGTAGAACTACCGGCGCTCATCGGGCGCCTGAATGAGGTATGTCGTCAGGCGCTGGAATCGTCAGCGGCGTTATGCATCAGCCGCCAGGGGGCCGAAATCACTCCGGCTCACCTGCTGTTCAAGCTACTGGACACGCCGTTTTCGGATGTCCGGCAGATCCTGGCGCAGGCGGATATCGATTATCTGGTGCTGCAGCCGGTGATTGGTGCCAGCCTGGCGGGCGAGGTCCGGACGGCCGAACCCTATCCGTCCTTCTCGCCGTTGCTGGTGGAGCTGCTGCAGGATGCCTGGTTGCTGGCGTCGGCGGAGCTGGAGCAGCCGGCGCTGCGCTCGGGGACGATTTTGCTGGCGCTGTTGCTCAACGCGGATCGCTATCTGATGCCAACGGTGAGTCAGCCACTCGAAGCGCTCAATCGCGAGCAGTTACGCAAACAGTTCAGCGCGCTGACGACCGGCTCGGTGGAGCAGCCGGTTGCCGGGTCCGCCCCCGGGAACGCCGACGCGGGACCGGCGGATCTTGATCCGCTCAAGCGTTACGCCGCCGATGTGACGGCCCAGGCCCGGGAGGAAAAGCTGGACCCGGTGGTATGCCGTGACCCGGAAATTGACCAGATGATCGACATTCTCTGTCGTCGCCGCAAGAACAACCCGATTGTGGTGGGGGACGCCGGAGTCGGTAAAAGTGCCGTGGTCGAAGGGCTGGCCCTGCGTATTGTGGCCGGGGATGTCCCCGAGCGCTTGCGCGGTGTTGAACTGTGGGCGCTGGATATGGGCGCCTTGCAGGCGGGAGCCTCGGTGAAAGGCGAGTTTGAAAAGCGGCTGAAAGGGGTGATCGAGGCGGTCAGGGGATCGGCAACACCGATTATTCTGTTTATCGACGAGGCCCATACCCTGATCGGTGCTGGCAACAGTGAAGGCGGGTCCGATGCCGCCAATCTGCTGAAACCGGCGCTGGCGCGGGGTGAATTGCGAACGATTGCGGCAACCACCTGGCGTGAGTACAAAAAGTACGTGGAGAAAGACCCGGCGCTGAGCCGTCGTTTTCAGCCGGTTGCACTGAGTGAGCCTACTCCGGCCCAGTCTGTGCATATTCTCCGGGGCCTGCGGCCGATTTATGAACAGGCCCACCAGGTGTTGATCGCGGACAGTGCGCTCAAGGCCGCCGCCGAACTGTCGGCCCGCTATCTGGCCGGCCGCCAGTTGCCCGACAAGGCCATTGACGTGCTGGACACGGCCAGTGCCCGGGTCAGCCTGAATCTGAGCACGCCGCCCCGGCGACTGAGTCACGTTCGCAGCGAGCTGCATCAGTTGCGCATGGAGCAGACATTGCTTGCGCGGGAACATCAGCTCGGTCAGCCGGACGACAGGGAGCGACGTCCAGGGCTGGAAACACAGATAGGCGCCCTGACGGAGGAGGCCGAAGCCCTTGAGCAGCGCTGGCAAACCCAGCGGGATCTGGTGTCACAGTTGATTCAGGTGCGGGAGCAGCTGCTGGCCGAAGACACGGACGAACAGGCAGAACCGATCAGCGAACCGGACGAACTGCGGGCCCGGGCGGGTGCCCTGGAGCAGGAACTGGCAGGCCTGCAGCAAGACGCACCACTGGTTCATGCGCGGGTGGACGCCCGTCAGATCGCGGAAGTGATTGCCGACTGGACCGGCATTCCGGTCAATCGCATGACCGCCGATGAACTGCAGAAAATCACCCGCCTGCCCGAGCATCTGCAAAGCCACATCAAAGGACAGGATGCAGCGATTAGCGCACTGCATCAGCATCTGCTGACCGCCCGCGCCGATTTGCGCCGCCCGGGCAGACCGATGGGGGCGTTCCTGCTGGCCGGACCCAGTGGCGTGGGCAAGACCGAAACGGTGGTGCAACTGGCCGAGCTGCTGTACGGCGGTCGTCAATTCCTGACCACCATTAATATGTCCGAATACCAGGAAAAGCACACGGTTTCGAGGCTGATCGGTTCACCGCCGGGCTACATCGGCTTCGGCGAAGGCGGTCTGCTGACCGAGGCCATCCGTCAGAAGCCCTATTCCGTGGTGCTGCTGGACGAGGTGGAGAAAGCCCATCCGGAAGTGCTCAACCTGTTCTATCAGGCCTTCGACAAGGGCGAGCTTGCCGACGGCGAGGGCCGGTTGATCGACTGCAAGAATGTGGTGTTTTTCCTCACCTCCAATCTTGGTTACCAGACCATCGTCAGGCATGCGGATTCCCCTGAGACGATTGAGGAAGCGTTATACCCGGAACTGGCGCAGTTCTTCAAACCGGCCTTGCTGGCCCGAATGGAAGTTGTGCCTTATCTGCCACTGGATGAGGGCACGCTGAATCGCATCGTCGACGACAAGCTGGCGCGGCTGGCAGCGCAGATAGGCGAACGGTATCAGACCCGGGTCGTTCTGGAGGACGGGCTGACCGCGGCAATCCGCGCTCGCGCCACCCGTAGTGAAAACGGCGCGCGGATGCTGGAATCCATCATTGAGGGACAATTGTTGCCTCCGGTGTCGCTGGCGCTACTGGAAAAAATGGCCGCCCGGGAAACGGTGAACGAGGTTCGGTTGGGCGTGTCCGGAGACCGCTTTACCGGAACGGTTCACTGACGTCAGGCCGGTACGGGTTATCACAAAGACAGGGATGAAGTCATGGGACGGATGCAGATGGAACTGCACACCGGAATTGAATTGGCGCTGGAACTGGTACAGCAGGTGGACCGACCGGCCCTGCTGCGATGCGCGCAGAGCCAGCTAAGGCGGGTGTTTGGCGTCGAGCAGAGCTGGTTTCTGGAACTCGACCTGAGTGGACGGACGCTGCACTGTCCGGCACTGGCCGAGGACAGTGAGTTTGACTGCAGCGATTTCAGTCATCCTTTTGCGCATGTGCTGCGCCAGAAGGCAGCCCGGGAAGTGTCCCGGCCGGCCAGTTGCCGGCTGGATCACCCGGGCTTTCAGGCGCTGTTTGAGCGCAGCGGTCAGCCCGAATCCCTGTGGATCGCCCCGGTGCTGGCAAGTGATCAACGGGTGCTGGGCGTGTTGGTGCTGTGCGGACATCCCGGGATCTGGCAAACCGTGGCGGAACAGCCGCTGTTCCAGGGTTTGCTGACCCTGCTTGCGCACCAGTGGTCGGGCCAGCTGCGGAGTAACGATCAGCGCTGGCAGCGCCGCATGCTCAAACGCTCCCTGGATAACCTGCACGACGCCGAGTCCATTCGCCACCGCAGCGAAGCGCTCGCGGACACTCTGGTCGGCCCGTCACGGGGAATGGCGGACCTGCGCGCGCAGGTGGTTCGTGCAGCGGGCAGTCAGCTGTCGGTACTGGTTCAGGGTGAAACCGGCTGCGGCAAGGATCTGGTGGCCCGGGGTATTCATCGTTTCTCGGGCCGGGCGACGGGTCCGTTTGTGGTAGTGAACTGTGCGGCTATCCCCGACAGCCTGCTGGAAAACGAGTTGTTCGGCCACACCCGGGGGGCCTTCTCCGGCGCCGACCGGGCCAAGGACGGCCTGTTGGCACAGGCTGATGGCGGTACTCTGTTTCTGGACGAAATTGGCGATATGCCGCTGGCCCTGCAATCCAAACTGCTGCGTGTACTGGAAACCCGCAGCTTTCGTCCGCTGGGCGCACAGCAGGAGCAGCGGTCCGACTTCCGGCTGGTAGCGGCAACGCATCAGCCGCTGCAATCGCGGATTCAGGAGGGCCTGTTCCGGCGCGACCTGTTTTACCGGTTGAGCCAGTTTCCGGTGCGCGTGGTGCCCCTGCGGGATCGCCCGGAAGATCTGGAAGTGCTGTGCCGGCACTTTATCCGTGAGTACAAGGACCGCGAGGGGGTCGGGCCACTGGGCATCAGTAGCCAGGCGGTGAGTTTCCTGGCCGGCTATGGCTTCCCGGGCAATGTCCGGGAGCTGCGTAACATTGTCGAATTCGCGTGTCTGCAGACACCGGTCGGGGATGATATTCAGCCCGAGGACCTGCGTCTGGACGTGCTCACCCTGGATAGCTGCGCCACTGAGCCGGCCGGTGCCGATGCCCAACCGTTGCAGCCGGGGGTGCCGTCTACTCATGAAATCAGCGATCTGCGATCCGCGGCCCAGGCCTTTGAGGCGGCGGTCATCAGTGCACGCCTGCGCCAGTTCCACGGTAATCGCGCCCTGGCTGCGGAAAGTCTCGGGTTACCCAAGCGGACACTGGCTCACAAGTGCCAGAAGTTTAACGTCTCGGAGGCGACATGACGCAGCCATTGTCCAACGGTTGGCGGATTCTGGTCAGTAGCCTCCTGCTTGTGCTGGCGGCGCCGGTTGTGGCGGAGCCGGCCCAACTGAAGGCGGCACGGGACTGTGTGGGCGAGTCGGCCCGCCTTGACCGGCTGGCCTGTTTCGATCGGGTCTTCAATACTCCGGTGAACCGGAATCCGGCCCCGGTAGCGGCCGCGCCCGGCCGACAATCACCGGACTGGCGTCAGGCCTATGCCCTGGAGAGCCAGCGGCAACCCGGGGACGGTGCGCTGTACCGGAATGCCGGCGTCCGGGGCGGGCAGCTGGTTACGATCGCCGCTCTGGGTGCCGTGCCACCACGACCGCTGCTGGCGGTTCAGTGCCAGAACAACATCACCGAGCTGAAACTGATGCTGCCGCACGCTCTGAAACGGGACCGGGTGCGGTTGACCTTCGTTACCGCCGGGGCAAGTGAGCAGCAGTTGTGGCGGGTCCGGGACCAGGGGCTGGTGGTCAGTGGCGGTCGGGGGCTGCCTGCCATTCGAACCGTGAAGCGTCTGGCCGGGGGCTTGCAATTGCAGGTGTCCTCGCCCGAATCCCGGCTGGACGGGCTGGTATTTGATCTGGCTGGCCTGAACACCCGACTCAAGCCCCTGCGGAAAGCCTGTGGCTGGTAACGACCAGCCTCAACCGGAAAGGAGTGCGCATGCAAGCTGTTGAGCAACACCCCTACGTTGACCAGGTGCTAGGCCAACTGGCCGGGGAAAGCCCGGTTGGTGTCGCCCTGGCTGACGATCCGACGCTCGAGTTTCTCGAGAACGAGGTGATGAAAGTGGGCTCGCTGGCACACACCGGCATTGAATGGGCCCGGGTCGAGCAGGACGCCCTGCAAGTGCTGGCGGACCGGTCAAAGGACCTGAAGGTCCTGGGTTTTTTGCTGCTGTGCCTGCAGCGCGGTGGCAATGGTGAGCGATTTGCCCTGTCCCTCTATCTCCTGCACCGGGTACTGGATAGCTGGTGGAACGAGGCCTGGCCGTATCCCGGGGAGAAGGGGAAGCGCCCGCGCCGGCTGCTCTTTGGCCAGATCATGCAGCGTGCGGCGAAGGCTATCGACAGTCTGAGGTTTGATGGTGGGGTCGGTGACGGGCGGCAGTTCTGTCTGGATCTGTTGGCGCAGCTGGTAACACAGGTGGAGCCTCTGGGTATTCCCGACGAGGGGCTTGTCGGCCTGCAGCGTAGTATTGAGCGCCTGCCGGTGGCGGGTCAGGCCGAAGAGCCGGCTCCGGACAGTCGTTCGGGGGCAGACGCCAGCGACGGGGACCGTTCGGACAAGGCGGCAAATACCCTGGCCTCGACGCGGCCGTCCGCCTCACTGGGCAACGTCAGCTTTGATCCCGGCAATGAGCGGGCAACTCGCCAGAGCCTGTTGAAGGTGGCTGATTTGCTGACCGAGGTAAGTCCGGCGGAGCCGCTCGGATACCAACTGCGCCGCTATGCGATCTGGCAGTCGATTACCGCCGTGCCGCCCACCCGGGACGGTGCCCGCACCGATCTGGCAGCGGTCAGTGCGGACCGGGTTGCTGATTACCGGGAGGCCCTGACGCGTGGGGCCGAGCCGGCGCTGTGGCAGCGAATCGAACAAAGCCTGTCGGTGAGTCCGTTCTGGCTGGAAGGTCACCGGCTGAGCGCCGAAGCCGCGGAGACTCTGGGGCATGGCGACTGTGCGGAAGCCATTCGCAATGCACTCAGGGACTTCGTCGATCGCCTCCCGGGACTGGCTGACATGACGTTCAACGACGGGTCCCCCTTCCTGCCGGCAGCGGTGGCGGAATGGCTGCAGGCTACACCGGCTCCGGCGGCTGGAACCGGAACCGGTCAACCCTGGGAACAGGCCTACCAGCAGGCCTGCGAACAGTTGGAGCAGACCGGGCTTGCCGCCGCCATGCAGATGCTGGATGACGGCCTGGGCGAGGCTCGCGAACCCAGGGACCGGTTCTACTGGCGATTGATGAGCGTGGAGTTACTGCGACGAGCCGGATTGGACGCTCTCGCCCGGCAGCAGGCCGGCGATCTGCGGGAACAGGCGCGGGAACGACCACTTGAGCAGTGGGAGCCTGGCCTGATAGCACGACTTGAACGACTGGGCCCGGACGCTTTGCGGTAGACCCGCTCCACCGCGCAGCGCCAGGCGCCTCATGGAAGACAGTACCCGGATGGCCGGGTGAGACAGTAGCAGACAGGACGAACAGGTATGGAAACCTTATTGCGACAAATCGTAGCCGTCGGTCGACGGGTTATGCCCTATATCCGGAGTGCCGGTCCCATTGTCCTGGCGCTTGGACTGGGGTTGTTTCTGGCCGCCGTCTGGTGGCTGGGGCCTCAGTGGCAGGTGCGCGGTGACTACCCGCTGGCAAGCTGGCAGGTGCGTTCAATGGTGACACTGGGCGTGGTTCTGCTGCTGGTACTCATCTGGGGATGGGCACTTTCCCGCAAACTGCGCAAGGTCAATCTGGCCAAAGCGGACGAACAGCGCCAGGAAGAAGACCCGGTGCTGGTCTACGAACGTCGCCAGCAACGCCTTCTGGACCGCAGCCTGGCGGCCCTGAAAGCGAATCTGCCGGGCCGTCACAGTATCTACAGGCTGCCCTGGTATCTGGTGATGGGGCTGGAAGATGCCGGCAAGACCAGTCTCATCCAGCGGTCCGGACAGACCTATACACTCACCAACGTTACCCGCCAGGCCCGCACCGAGAAGAATCCGCTGGGCTTCGAGTGGTGGGTTGGCGACCACGGTGTGCTGATCGACCCGGATGGCGAACTGCTCAGTCAGGGTAAGACCGGCGGGGGTGGCCCGGAGCTGTCAAACCGGCTCTGGCAGCACTTTATCCAGTGGCTGGAAAAGAACCGTTCACGCCGACCGTTGAACGGTGTGGTTCTGGCGATCGACCTGGCCCAACTGAGCACCAGCAACGAACAGCAGCGGCGGGAGCGGTCGCTACTGTTGCGGACCCGCTTGCGGGAGCTGATGGAACAACTGGGTTCGCGGCTCCCGGTTTATATCCAGTTCACCAAGCTGGACCTGCTGCATGGCTTTGCGCCGTTTTTCAGCACGCTGTCCAGGAGCGAGCGTCAGCAGCCGTTTGGCTTTACCTTCAGCCTCGACAGCCTGCAGGATCCGGATGACTGGCTGAATCAGTTCGACAGCGAATACGGCAAGCTGGTTACCCGACTCAACGCCCGGATTCCTGAACGTCTGGCAGCGACCCGCGACAGTGAAGAGCGTGCCGCCCTGTATTCCTTTACCCGCCAGCTGGCCGGATTGCGACCGATTCTCTCGGCCCATCTGACCGAACTGCTCGCGGCGGACGCATTCTCTACGCCGGCGCTGGTACGGGGTACCTATTTTACCTCTGTCTATCAGGAAGGCGTACCGGAGGACGCGTTTGTTGCCGCAGCGGCAGCCTCCTATGGCCTTGCAGGTCCGACCCAGCCCGCGCAACGGGCGGGCCAGTCGGTCAATTACTTCACCGAACAGCTGTTCCCCGGCATTATCTACCCGGAAGCCGGTCTGGCCGGAGATAACGTCCGGGTGGTTCATCGTCGCCGGCGCCGCGTGGCGACCGCTGCGGTTTTTGCCATTGCCGCAGGCCTGGGAATGACGGCTGGCTGGCAGCACTATTTCATCAAGAACGCCGACGCAGCTCAGCAGGTACGTAGTGAGGCGGAGCACTTTATCAACAACTGGCACCCGGTGGGCAGTGAGCCGGACCGTACCGGACGCAATCTGCTGGAGCCACTGGACCAGTTGCGTGATGCCACGCTGGCGTTCGGTGACTACCGGAATCAGTGGCCTCTGATCGCCGATATGGGGCTGTATCAGGGTGACCGGGTCGGGCCGGAAGTGGAGCAGTCCTATCTTAATATGCTGGCCTATCAGTTTGTCCCGGCGCTGATGATGGGTGTGATGGATGAAATGAGCCAGTCTCCGGATGACGGCCCGGAGCGCCTCAAGCACCTGCGTGTTTTGCGCATGCTCTACGATGGCAGTGGCCGGCGGGCCGCCATCGTCGAGAACTACATGGCGACATTCTGGCAGCGCCAGTTCCCGGGTGAGCGTCAGGTTCAGGAACAACTGCAGAGTCATCTGGCCTATGCCCTGGCACACACTGACCTGGCCGCGATGCGGGCCGCGGGGGACAACACCGCCCGCATGACGCTGATACCGTTCAGCAGCAGTGTGCGGTGGGCGCAAGAGGAACTGGGCCGTATACCCACCTCTGACCGGGTCTATCAGGATCTGCAAAGCCGCGCCAATCGCGATCTCAGTGCACCGCTGGACCTCGCCCAGGCGTCCGGGCCGGCGTTCGAGACGGTCTTTACCTCGGTGGATGGCGACGGTGGTAAAGACGCCGGCGCTGGCAGGGCGGTGCCGGCATCCGGGCCATCGGTGGCCAAACTGGATAGGGACATCCCCGGCATGTTGACCCGTGACGGGCTGGAGCACTACTTCATCCGCAAATCCGGCTCGGTGACCGAACTGGCGCTGATCGACGCGTGGGTACTCGGGCGTCGTGACACTATCGATTTCAGCGACGCCGACGAAGACAGGCTCAAGGTGCAGTTGCAGGATCGCTACGCCGAAGATTACGTGAAAACCTGGCGTGGGGCGCTGAGCCAACTCGATATCCGTAGTTTTCAGGACCTGAATCAGGGTGTGCGGATACTGGACAGTCTGACCGGCGGCCACGAACCGCTGACCCGATTGCTCAGTACCGTTCGCGACAACACCCAACTGATTCGCGCGCCGGAAGATCAGACCGATGCGGCCCGCAAACTGCTGGAGCGGTCGCCGGAATACCGCATGGAGCAGGACATCCAGCGTCAGTTTTCAGGTCTTAACGCGCTGCTGGTTAAAACCGGTGATGAACCAACGCCGCTGGCGCAGATTCTCACGGTGATCCAGAGCCTGCATAATTACCTGCGCACGATTCAGGAGTCTCCCGACCGCGGCAAAGCCGCGCTGGCCGCTGCCCGCGACCGGATGTCACTGCAGGGTGCTGATCCGATCTTCACACTGCAGAGACTGGCCCGTAATCAGCCCGAGCCCGTTAACCGGATGCTGGCCAAACTGGCCAGTGAAAGCTGGCGGGTGGTGTTGAACGAGGCCGTCGCAGAGCTGGAGCGACAGTGGTATCACGATGTCTATCAGCCGTTCCAGCAGACGATCGCGCGGCACTATCCGTTTCGGCAGAATGCTGGTCGTGATGTTGCCCTGCAGGATTTTGAACGCTTCTTCGGGCCTGACGGCACGCTGAATGTGTTCTACCGGGACAACCTCAAGCTGTTCCTGGAAGACCACCCGGAGCACATTGTGCTCACCACACGGGCCAGCCTGGTCCGTCAGGACGTTATGGACGCGCTGGCCCGGGCCGCCAGAATCCGTCAGGCTTTCTTTACCCGCAGTGGCAGTCTGGATGTGGAGTTTGCGATGGAACCGCTGAACCTGTCATCGAATAAACGCCGCAGTGTGATGAATGTCGACGGTCAACTGGTTGAATTCAGCCACGGACCCCGTCAAAGTATTCCGCTGGTATGGCCCAACACCCTGCGGGATGCCGTGGAAAGCCGGGTTACCCTGGTGCCCACGGAGGTCAATCGTTCGCCCCGCAGCCTGTCGGAGAACGGACCCTGGGCCCTGTTCCGGTTGCTCGACAAGGCCGATATAACCGGGGTCAGTGCCAGTGCAGTTGACGTGAAGTTCGATCTGGACGACGGCGAGATGAGCTACCGGTTGCACGCCGCCAGTAACACCAATCCGTTCACCCAGCATTTGCTTGCTGGCTACCGGATTCCCCGCAGCCTTTACTGAACAGGATGACAGACCGGTGTCGGACAGGGTTGAGCGTTCGGCCACCGCAGACGGACCACAAGGAAGGTGTCTACATGGGAAAGAAAGTCGTTTTACTCGGTGACCTGGGCATGGACCACCAGGGATTTCCGCCCACGCCGGTGATTGCCGGCAGTACCACGGTGCTGATGGACGGCAAGCCGATCGCGCGGGTCGGCGACCCGCTGGCGATTCACTCCAAACCCAAGCATTCGCCTCACCCCCGAGCCGTTGCCGGCTGCGAGCCGACGGTACTGGTGGATGGCAAACCGGTGGCCCTGACCGGCCATACCGTTACCTGCGGTGGTACCCTGGTTGGTAGCGGCTCGGGCGAGGTTGGCTAGGGGCTGGTCAGCGTAAGACCGTCAGCGGCAGGACTGCTGCTGGCGCGGTTGGATGACTATTCAAGGATGAAATCATGTTACAGACCACCGGTCTGCAGTTTACGATCCGTTTGGGCCAGTTGCCGGACGACACCTTCGCCGTTGTCGACTTCGAGCTCAACGAGGGCCTGTCCCGGAGCTTTACCCTCGACCTGAATCTGGCCAGCTCGTTGGCCGGGGTGGAGGCAGACGATGTCCTCGACCAGTCCGCCGAGCTGTCCATCTGGCAGGACGGCCAGTTGCAGCGTCGGGTTCGGGGCATCGTCCGGGCCTTCGAACGGGGCGACACCGGCCACCGCCGCACCCGTTACACCCTCCAGATCGTGCCACCCCTGTGGCGTCTGTCGCTGATGCACAACAGCCGCATTTTCCAGAAGCAGGCTACTCAGGCTATTCTCGCCGCGCTGCTGGAAGAGCGGGGCATCGTCGATACGACCTTCAATCTCAAGCGCCCAACGCAGGAACGCGAATACTGCGTCCAGCACCGGGAAAGCGATTACGACTTCCTCTCACGTCTGGCCGCCGAAGAAGGCTGGCACCTGCGCACCGATGGGGACAGCGACACCCAGCCGCTGGTGATCGCCGACCATCACCGGGACGCACCCACCCTGGCCGAGGCCCGCTACAACGCCAGCGCCGGCGGAGCCAGCCGACAGCCCTGCGTCTATCGCTTCGGGGTCCAGAACCAGGTCGCCGTGGCCCGGGCCACACTCAAAGACTACACCTTCAGTAATCCCGCCTATGCATTGATGCATCAGCATCAGGCGGAGGTGGGGGGCTCCCAGCGCACGGATTACGAACACTACGACTACCCGGGTCGGTTCAAGGCCGACGCCAGCGGCCAGCCCTTTACCGAGGCCCGACTGGACGCCCTGCGCAACACCGCGAAGGTCGCACACGGTGCCAGCAACCGGGCCGACTTCACCGCCGGCGCCCGGTTTCACCTCGCCGATCACAGTCACGAACCCCACAACCGGGACTGGCTGATCACCGCCGTCACCCACACCGGCACCCAGCCCCAGGCGCTGGAAGAAGAGGGCGGCAGCGGCCCGACCACTTACAACAATACCTTTGAGGCCGTTCCCGGGAATCAGACCTGGCGCCCG
>JASBRL010000014.1 GCA_030149475.1 Marinobacter sp. | reverse complement strand
CGCCACGCCCTCAGGCACAAAAAAACCCGCCATCCGTAACCGGAGGCGGGTTTTTTTGTCAGTCGGCCTAGATGGCCGCGAGATCGGTCGGCTGCTCGCCTTCCTTCACTTCCTTCATGGACAGCTTGACGCGTCCACGATTGTCCACATCCAGCACCTTGACCAGCACTTCCTGACCTTCGTTGAGTTCGTCACTGACGTTCTCGATACGGCGCTCGGAGATCTGGGAAATGTGTACCAGGCCGTCCTTGCCCGGCAGGATGTTGACGAAGGCGCCGAAGTCCACAATGCGTTCAACCTTGCCCTTGTAGATGGCACCCACTTCGATTTCGGCGGTGATCTCCATCACTCGCTTCATCGCAGCCTGTGCGGCAATCTGGGTATCGGCGTAAATCTTCACGTTGCCGTCGTCGTCCAGATCAATGGAGGCGCCGGTCTCTTCACAGATACCACGGATGACCGAACCACCCTTACCGATCACATCACGGATCTTCTCGGGATTGATCTTGATGGTGGTAATGCTCGGGGCACGATCAGACAGTTCCGCGCGCGGAGCCGAAATCACTTTGGCCATTTCGCCGAGAATGTGCAGTCGGGCAGCGTGCGCCTGCTCCAGCGCCAACTCCATGATCTCGTCGGTAATGCCGTTGATCTTGATATCCATCTGCAGGGCAGTGATGCCCTCAGAGGTACCGGCAACCTTGAAATCCATATCACCCAGGTGATCCTCATCACCCAGGATGTCAGTCAGAATCGCAAACTTGTCGCCTTCCTTGACCAGACCCATGGCAATACCGGCGACCGGCGACTTGATCGGCACACCCGCATCCATCAGCGCCAGACTGGAACCACAGACCGAGGCCATGGAGCTGGAACCGTTGGATTCGGTGATTTCGGACACCGCACGAATGGTGTACGGGAATTCTTCGATCGTCGGCATGACGGCAGCAACGCCGCGCTTGGCCAGACGGCCGTGACCGATTTCACGGCGACCTGGCGCACCCACACGACCAGTCTCACCTACCGAGTACGGAGGGAAGTTGTAGTGGAAAAGGAACGGATCCTTGCGCTCACCTTCAAGTGCGTCGATGATCTGCATGTCGCGCGCCGTACCCAGTGTTGTGGTAACAATCGCCTGGGTTTCACCACGGGTAAACAGTGCTGACCCGTGAGTACTGGGCAGAACGCCCACTTCGATCTGGATCGGACGTACGGTCTTGCTGTCGCGACCGTCGATCCGCGGCTTACCTTCCAGAACCTGGTTACGGACAATGCCCTTTTCCAGCTTGCCGAAGTATTTTTTGACTTCCTCTTCGCTGGGCTGACCTTCCGCGTCGCCGGCCAGTCTGGCAACGGCGTCTGCCTTCACAGTGCTCAGACGGGCATAACGCTCCATCTTGTCCTGAATGGCGTAGGCGGATTCTACAGCACCGGAGAATTCGGTCTTCAGGGCGTCCAGCAGGGCCGTATTTTCAGTGGCCGGCTGCCATTCCCAACGCGGCTTGCCGGCTTCTGCCGCCAGTTCCTTGATCGCCTGAACCGCTGTCTGCATTTCCTGATGGGCAAACAGTACACCGCCCAGCATCTGGTCCTCGGTCAGGCCTTTAGCCTCGGACTCGACCATCAGCACGGCGTCTTCGGTACCGGCCACCACCATGTCCAGCAGTGAACTTTCCAGCTCTTCGAACGTCGGGTTGAGGAAATAACCACGCTCGTTATTGAACGCCACACGGGATGCACCTACCGGACCGTCGAAGGGGACGCCGGACAGGGCCAGCGCTGCAGACGCCGCGAGCATGCCCGCAATGTCCGGGTCCTGACTCTTGTTGGAGGACATGACCGTCAGGACGACCTGAACTTCGTTCATGAAGCCGTTGGGAAACAGCGGACGAATCGGACGGTCGATCAGACGCGAGGTCAGGGTTTCTTTTTCGGAAGGACGCCCTTCGCGTTTGAAAAAACCGCCGGGGATTTTGCCGACCGCATAAGTTTTTTCAAAATAGTTGACAGTCAGCGGAAAGAACGGCTGACCCGGCTTGGCTTCCTTCGCCGCCACGACCGTACCCAATACTGAAATATCATCAATGGTCACCAGCACGGAACCGGTGGCCTGACGGGCAATCCGTCCGGTTTCGAGGGTGACGGTCTTGCCGCCCAGTTCAAATGTCTTTTTTACCGGATTCACGGTAACTCCTTGGTTTATATAGTAAGTTCAGTCTGGCAAGTCACCCATGCAACTTGCCTCAACGGGCTGACCGGAAGCCGGACCGGACCAAAGGGCGAACCTGCCTGAAAGCTAACAGGCTGTTGCAAAACCCCGGAAAACAGTCGGGCCGGGAGTTTTCAACAACCTGCTATCGTTTGACTTTCAGTTGCGACAGGTATCCTTTGGAAACCATCGGGAAACCGGATGCAGTGTTACTGGCAGTGTATGCTCAGGCGGAAAGGCCTGCGCAATGGCACACAGACAGCCTGTTAAGCAGCCCTCCTGTCAAATCTGTGCCAGGAGGAGCCGTTTGGCGAGAAGCACAACCAGCGGGGACATGCCCCGCCGGTTGCAGGAAAAAACAGCCGGAGCGGTCTTTTCCCGGGTGTCGACAGACCCAACCGGATCAGCGACGCAGACCCAGGCGCTTGATCAGCTCAAGATAGCGATCAGCATTTCTCTTCTTCAGATAGTCGAGCAGCTTACGGCGCTGATTAACCATTCTGATCAGACCACGGCGGGAATGGTGATCCTGCTTGTTGGTCTTGAAGTGATCCTGCAGTTTGTCGATGTTGGCGCTCAGAAGTGCAACCTGCACTTCCGGGGAACCGGTATCAGCGTCACCCTGCTGGAAATCCTTGACGATCTGTGACTTCTCTGCGGCAGACAATGCCATAACTCACCTCTTTTATGTGCGATGCATGGATATACGGCCGAACCGCGCATCTCTGCAGCTCGGCTACCAGCACCACAGCCTGCCGGCTGTGGTTAACTGTTCCTGACCAGACGACGGGGCACGATCGTCACGCCCCTGTTGTCCATAATACCTTCGCCCAACCCGACGAACTGTTGCTGATCGTACAGGCGAACCGGGCCGGTTATCTGATCATCAGCCATTCTAACGGGTTGGCCGTTCAATATCGACCGTAACCGGTCAGTTGCTAGCTGAATCCGTGGAAACATGCCCAGGGCGGCGTCCGGTTCCACCAGTAAACCATCCAGAGATTCGCCCTGTTCGCGCATGGTTTCCAGCATCGGTACCGGATGCGCCTCGTCCAGTGTGAACCCGGCAGCGAGAGTCCGACGCAAAGCAATGACATGGGCGCCACAGCCCAAAGCCTGGCCGATGTCCTCAACCAGAGAACGGATGTAGGTGCCTTTGGTACATTTCACCGCGATATCAAATTCGCCATTCCGAACCGCCAGCAGGTTCAGCTCATAAATCGTCACCGGACGAGCGGGGCGATCAATGACAATCCCTTCACGGGCGTATTCATAGAGCGGACGCCCGTTGTGCTTGAGCGCCGAATACATCGATGGTACCTGCTCGATGTCGCCACGGAAGGGTCCCAGCACTGCTTCAATGCTGTCAGCCGTGAGATCGTCCGGCACAGGGGTTTCGCTTACCACCTGACCTTCACTGTCCCCGGTTTCAGTCACCACACCCAGGCGAGCAGTAGCAATGTACGCTTTGTCGCTTTCCAGCATCAGCTGAGAAAACTTGGTCGCCTCGCCGAAGCACAGCGGCAGTACACCGGTCGCCAACGGGTCCAGCGCTCCGGTATGCCCGGCTTTGGCGGCCCCGTAGAGGCGTTTTACGTGCTGCAAAATACCGTTGGACGTCAGACCGGCCGGCTTGTCGATCACCAGAATACCGTTAACATCCCGACCTTTGCGACGCCGGCTCAATCTTCCCGCTCCGACTTGTCATCACCGTCCGCCCGCGACACGGGCGGAGCCTTGCCCACTGCTTCGTTGATCAACGCATCCATCCGGCGACTCTTGCCGAGCAGAGTGTCGAAGTGGAACCGCAGGTGCGGAACCATACGAAGCTTCATGGCGCGGCCAAGCTGACCCCGCAGAAAACCGGCCGCCTTGCGAAGCACATCCAGTGACGCCTGCACTGACTCGGATTCCTCGGTCAGCTCTTCGGTGGTCAGCAACGATACATAGATATCGGCATAACCCATATCACGACTGACCTTGACGGCATTGATCGTGACCATCCCCAGGCGGGGGTCTTTAATCTCTCGCTGGATCATCTGAGCCAGCTCACGCTGTATCTGATCGGCAATGCGATCAATACGGCTGAATTCCTTGGGCATAAAAAAGCCTGTCTGATCAGCGCGCAGGCCTGATACGGCTGCACCCTGTAACGTCAGTTAGCGCGCCCCCGGGACACGGCCTGAGACGCCTGGAGTGGCAGAAAGCCGGCTCTCCAGGCGGAATCAGACGCATTCCAGAGGCGCCCTGGTCATCGCGAACGCTTAACCGGCAGATTCCAGCTTGCGCTCAACCCGAACCCGGTCAAACACCTCAATCTGGTCACCGACCTTCACGTCATAACCTTTAACACCGATACCGCATTCCATACCGTTGCGGACTTCCTGGACGTCGTCCTTGAAGCGGCGGAGTGATTCCAGCTCGCCTTCAAAGATCACCACGTTGTCACGCAACACGCGAATGGGCTTGTTACGGTACACAGTACCCTCAGTCACCATACAGCCGGCCACCTGGCCAAACTTCGGTGACCGGAAGGTATCACGTACATCGGCGATACCAATGATGTCCTCGCGGAACTCCGGCGCCAGCATGCCGGTCAACGCCGAACGCACATCATCAATCATGTTGTAGATGATGCTGTAGTAACGAAGATCCAGACCTTCCTGTTCCACCAGACGCCTGGAAGCCACATCGGCCCGCACGTTAAAGCCGAAGATTACCGAATTGGTTGCCATCGCCAGGCTGACGTCTGTTTCGGCAATACCCCCCACACCTGAGGAGACGATCTTGACCTGCACTTCGTCATTGCCCAGATCCTGGAGCGCCTTGGTGATCGCTTCCAGCGAGCCGCGCACGTCCGTCTTGAGAACCACATTCAGGGTGCGGACTTCGTCCTTGCCCATGTTCTCGAACAGATTCTCGAGCTTCGCCGCCTGCTGACGTTGCAACCGCTGTTCACGCTCACGTCCCTGACGGAACTCTGCCAGTTCTTTGGCCTTGCGCTCGTCAGCTACAGCAAAGAATTCATCACCGGCGTCCGGCGTCCCGTTCAGGCCCAGTATCTCCACCGGGATAGAGGGGCCCGCTTCCCTGGTCTGCTTGCCAGTCTCGTCGGTCATCGCCCGGACCTTACCGAAGTAGGCACCGGCTACAACCATGTCACCCTGTTTCAGGGTACCGTTCTGAACCAGAACGGTCGCAACCGAACCACGGCCACGCTCAAGGCTCGACTCGATGACCACGCCCTTGGCAGGAGCCTTCGGTACCGCCTGCAGCTCCAGAATTTCAGATTGCAGCAGGACCGCTTCGAGCAGATTGTCGATGCCATCACCGGTATGGGCTGATACCGGCACGAACTGGACGTCACCGCCCCAGTCTTCCGGAATGACTTCCATCCCGGCCAGTTCGGTCTTGATACGATCCGGATCCGCCTCTTCCTTATCCATCTTGTTGATGGCAACGACCAGCGGCACGCCGGCAGAGCGGGCATGCTGGACCGCTTCCTTGGTTTGCGGCATCACGCCGTCGTCAGCGGCAACCACCAGGATAACGATGTCCGTGCACTGAGCACCCCGTGCCCGCATCGCGGTAAAGGCCGCGTGCCCCGGGGTATCCAGGAAGGAGATCATGCCGTGGCCCGTCTCAACGTGGTAGGCACCGATGTGCTGGGTAATACCACCGGACTCGCCAGACGCCACCTTGGTGCGGCGGATATAGTCGAGCAGGGAGGTCTTACCGTGATCGACGTGACCCATCACGCTCACCACCGGTGCGCGCCTGGCGGTCTCACCTTCAAACGAAATTTCGCTCAGTACAGACTCTTCAAATGCGTCGTCGCTGACCGGCTTGGCAGTGTGGCCCAGATCTTCTGTCACCAGCACTGCGGTTTCCTGATCCAGGGGCTGATTGATGGTTGCCATTACGCCCATGCCCATCAGGGTCTTGATCACATCCGCCGCCTTGACCGCCATACGCTGGGCAAGGTCGCCAACTGTGATGGTTTCGGGAATCTCTACTTCTCTCACCATCGGTTTGGTCGGCCTCTCGAAGCCATGTCGCTTCTCTTTGGGTTTCTTTTTCGCACGCAGGGGTTTGCGCAGCGTGGTTTCCTCTTCCTCTTCCGAGATCACCACCGGCTCATCCACCGGGCGATTGCGCGGACCACGGTGACCGGCCGATTTCTTCTTCGGCTTGCCGTCATCCGGCTCGTCGGCCACGCGCTCACGGGCCTTTTCCTTTTTCTTCTTAGGCTTGCGATCCTTGTCCTTCGCATTCTCCGGGTCCGGCGGCGGAATCGGCATATCGGGATCAATCAGATCCGACGGCGACTCCACCGCAGTTTCGGGCTTGCTCTCGGGCTTCGCCGCTTCCGGTGTTTCCGGTGCAGCTTCTGCCGGCACCGCGTCCGCACCGGCATCCTTGGTCTCAGCCGGCTGAACCGGCTCCGCAGCCGCGGTCGGCGCCGCCGTCACCGGCTCTTCCGGTGCGAGCGACTCCGTTTCGGCTTCGGGCTGGGTTTCGGCCCGTTTGATATAGGTGCGTTTCTTGCGAACCTCCACACTGACGGTCTTGGCGCGACCAGCGCCACTTCCGGCTTTAAGCTGCGTGGTCGTCTTGCGCTTCAGCGTGATTTTTCGTGGTTCTGCGTCAGACTCGCCGTGATTCTTCCGCAAAAATGCCAGCAACTGCTGCTTTTCGTCACTGGTTACCGAGTCATTTTCCGAGCGGGCTTTCAGGCCAGCTTCTACCATCTGACGCAGCAAACGATCCACGGGAGCGCCTACATCATCGGCCAGTTGTTTTACCGTTACTTCCGCCATACTGGTCCTCCTCCCGATTAAGCCTGGTCCTGAAACCAGGGGGCACGTGCGGTCATGATAAGCTGACCGGCACGCTCTTCTTCCATTCCATCAATATCGAGCAAATCGTCAACTGACTGCTCGGCAAGATCTTCCATCGTACGGACACCCATACCGGCCAGCTTGAACGCCAGCCCACGGTCCATACCGTCCATTGTCAGCAAATCCTCGGCCGGCTCGCTGCCCTCAAGGGCTTCCTCGCTCGCCAGCGCCTGATTCAGCAAAACGTCCTTCGCGCGGCGACGCAGTTCGGTAACGGTTTCTTCATCGAAGCCGTCAATCGCCAGCATTTCTTCCATGGGCACGTAAGCCACTTCCTCGATAGAGGTGAAACCTTCTTCGATAAGGATCGCGGCAAATTCATCGTCGACATCCAGATTGCCCGTGAAGTGCTCCAGCAATCTGCTCTGCTCCTGCTCCTGACGCTCGCCGGCTTCCTCTTCAGTCATCACGTTGAGAGTCCAGCCTGTCAGCTCACTGGCCAGACGCACGTTCTGACCGTTCCGGCCGATGGCCTGGGCCAGATTGTCCTCGGCAACCGCAACTTCCATAGTGTGGCGATCCTCGTCCATCACGATGGAGGCAACCTCCGCGGGCGCCATGGCATTAATGACCAGTTGCGCCGGGTTATCATCCCACAGCACGATATCAACACGCTCTCCACCTAGCTCATTGGACACCGCCTGGACGCGTGAACCGCGCATTCCGACGCAAGCCCCCACCGGATCGATTCGGCGATCATTGGTCTTGACCGCAATCTTGGCCCGGGAACCGGGGTCCCGGGCGGCACCCCGAATTTCGATCAACTCTTCAGCGATCTCGGGCACCTCGATACGGAACAGTTCAACCAGCATCACCGGACTGGTCCGACTGAGGATAAGCTGCGGTCCGCGATGATCGGTACGGATTTCCAGCAGCAGCGACCGGATCCGGTCGCCCATGCGAAACGTCTCCCGGGGAATCAACTGGTCGCGGGGCAGCAATGCTTCAGCATTGGCGCCCAGGTCAACGATGACGTTATCACGGGTTACTTTTTTGACGGTGCCGGAAACCAGTTCGCCCACCCGATCACGATAGCTGTCCACGATTTTGGAACGCTCGGCCTCACGAACCTTCTGGAAAATAATCTGCTTGGCGGCCTGAGCGCCAATACGACCGAACGCAACCGACTCCACCTTTTCTTCGTGGATGTCGCCCGGCGCGAGTAATTTATCGATTTCTTCAGCCTCCTGAAGGGTCAACTCACTACCAAGGGCCGGGACAGCGTCATTGTCGACCACCAGCCAGCGCCGGAACGTCTCATATTCACCAGTGCGACGATCAATGGACACACGAATATCCGCTTCTTCGTCGTCATAACGTTTCTTGGCGGCAGTGGCGAGAGCCAACTCGATGGCCTCAAAAATTACGTCCTTGTCTACGCCCTTCTCGTTCGAGACGGCTTCAACGACCAGCAATATCTCTTTACTCATTGGATAGCCCTGCCCTTAACAATTTGGCTCGGAATCAAACGGATTACTCGAATACCGGAACGATGTTTGCCCGCTCGATGCTGTCGAACGGCAGCAAATATTCGTGATCGTCCACTTCGACAATCACATCCTGCCCTTCAACGCCTTTGAGCAGGCCCTGAAATTTTCGACGTCCTTCGAACGCCATGCGAAGGCGGATCTGGACCTTATGGCCCACGAAGGCACTGAACTGCTCAGAACGGAACAGCGGTCGGTCCATACCCGGTGAGGAGACTTCCAGGGTGTATTCGGACTGGATCGGATCTTCAACGTCCAGCACACCGCTGATCTGCCGGCTCACCTTTTCACAGTCATCCACGCCGACACCAACATCGGTATCGTCAATGAACACCCGCAGCAGGGACTGATGCCCTCGAGAGCGGTATTCGATACCCCATAACTCGTAGCCCAGGCCTTCCACGACCGGCTTAAGAATTGTTTCCAGTTGCTGTAGCTTGGCTGACAAGTGGCTTACGTCTCCATCTATTTCTGTGTTGGCGGTACAAACAAAAAAAGGGCTGTACCTCAGCCCTTTTTTGCATCAGGGCCCTCTGCGCCAGGCCCCCGTTTATCAAAAAGCCCCTGAATCTCAGTCGGAATCGGTGCACCCATGTTTATCGGAACACCAACATCGCCTGCACTGAGGGCTTTTTGTAGCAAGAACTGACAAAGGCCCCATCAGGATACCTTTGCCGACAGACACCTGGCCTGTCTGCAACCGTCGCACACACCTCACAAGCGGTTGCAATAATCGCCGGAGTATAAGGACGACGACCATACTGGTCAAGGACTGACCAGCAACTGACACAAAAAAACGGCCTGGGTACGCCAAGCCGTTCAACATGGTGCCGAAGGCCGGACTCGAACCGGCACGGCTTTCGCCACTACCCCCTCAAGATAGCGTGTCTACCAGTTCCACCACTTCGGCAATTACCTTACTCAAGCTCGGGAAGGGACGACGAGTCGCCCCCGCTCTTGCTGCTGCTGTCGGCGTTATCAGTACCGCCGCTGTCGGCAGGCGCCTGCTTGCTTTCAGCTGGCGCTTTTGGTTCGGTTTTGGCCGGAGACTCCTGAACGGAAGGAATACCAGTCTCACCCGCAACCTCTGCACGATGCTTGGCGAACACCGCCAGTGAAAAACTTGTCACAAAAAATACGATCGCCAGAAACGTCGTCGCACGAGTCAGGAAATTCCCGCTACCCTGGCTTCCGAAAACGGTCTGCGATGCACCACCACCAAACGCAGCGCCAGCATCAGCGCCTTTTCCCTGCTGGATCAAAACGAGACCCACCAGCGTCACCGCAATCACAACATGCACTACGACTACCAGTGTTTCGACCCAATCCATAACTGTTCTCTCAAACCTCTGCCCTGAACCATTTGCACCTGCCTTCTCGCGAAACCGTCGGTCTCAAGCGGACTGGCAAATGCGAATAAAATCCTGTGCGTTCAACGATGCGCCGCCAATAAGACCACCGTCTATATCCGGCTGTGCGAACAGCGCGGCCGCATTATCCGGTTTTACGCTGCCCCCGTAAAGCAGCGACACATCATCAGCCGGGGCACCAAGCTCTGCGAGTAACGAGCGGATCTCTCGATGCATCGCCTGGGCGTCGTCTGAAGTCGCTGTCTTCCCGGTACCAATGGCCCAGACCGGCTCATACGCGATCACCACGCTCTGCCAGCCCTGCCCCGACACACCGGCCAGACCACGACTGATCTGATTCCGGACAACCTGCCCGGCAAGACCACCCTGGCGCTCTTCCAGCGTTTCACCGACACAGAGGATAACGGTCAGTTTGCTGTTCAGCGCTTGCTGCACTTTCTCGGCCACATCGTCGTCAGTCTCACCAAAGAGTTGACGGCGCTCCGAATGGCCGATCAGCGTGTAACGTGCGCCGGCATCGGCAACCATGGCCGCCGCGATCTCACCGGTATACGCCCCGCTGTCCCAGCGCGCAATATTCTGCACACCCAACGCCAGCGACGTGCCAGCCAACCGCTCAGAGACATCGCTGACATACAAAGCGGGGGGAATGATAACAACTCCCACACCATTATCAAGCGAAGAAAGCGGCTCTCTGAGCTCTCCAATCAGTGACTGGACCAGATCTTTCGATCCATTCATCTTCCAGTTTGCTGCAACCAACGTGCGCCGCATAATAACCCCTTGATTTAAGGGAGGCAGAACTATACAGGACTCCTCTGCCCCCGACAACCGGTTCAGCTCCGCGAGCCTGCCACCACATCGGCCAGTTCCTGCGCCACCACCGTAATGAGCGCCTCATCCTGACCTTCCGCCATTACCCGAATCAGAGGTTCCGTACCGGATGCCCTCAGCAGAATACGCCCCGCGGTCCCAAGGCGGCTCTCCGCCGATTTCGCCGCACTGGCCACGTCGGTCCGTGACAAAGGGTCAAAACGCTGGTCGACGCGCACATTGATCATCACCTGTGGCAACTTCGTCATGCCCCCGCGCAGCTCGGTGAGCGACCGGCCGGACCGCCACACTGCCAGCAGGACCTGTAGCGCGGATACGATACCATCGCCCGTCGACGTGCAGTCGCGCATCACCAGATGACCGGAGCCTTCGCCGCCCAGCAACCAGCCATTGAGTAACAGACGCTCCATCACATAGCGGTCACCCACCTTGACCCGCTCGAAAGGAATCCCCTGATCCTGGAACGCCAGTTCCACACCCAGATTGGTCATCAGCGTACCCACGACGCCGCCTTTCAGCTTGCCTGCAGCATGCCGCTGGGCCGCAATCACGAACAACAGTTCATCGCCATCGACCTCAGTACCGTCCCGATCCACCATCAAGACCCGGTCGCCATCGCCATCAAATGCGATACCCAGATCGGCGTTACTGTCTTTTACCGCGGCTTTCAGGGCATCAAGATGGGTAGAACCCACATTGAGATTAATGTTAAGCCCGTCGGGATCACCGCCGATCACCGACACTCTGGCCCCCAGTTCGCTGAAGACCTTGGGCGCCACGTAATAGGTTGCCCCGTGCGCGCAGTCGAGCACGATCTTCATGCCGTCCAGGGAAAACTCGTTGGGGACGGTGCTCTTGCAGAATTCCACGTACCGCCCCGGCGCATCATCAACCCGGAACGCCTTGCCAAGATCCGCTGAGTCGACCACTTCAATGGGGCGGTCAAGCCAACGCTCGATGTCGGTCTCAAAGGCGTCGTCCAGCTTGGTCCCGGCTGCCGAAAAGAACTTGATACCGTTGTCCTGATGGGGGTTATGGGAAGCGCTGATGACAATACCTGCAGAGGCACGAAAAGTACGGGTCAGATAGGCTATTGCCGGTGTCGGCATCGGCCCCAGCAATTTGACGTCGACACCCGCTGCAGAGAGTCCGGCCTCCAGGGCCGACTCGAACATATAGCCGGACAGCCGGGTGTCCTTGCCAATCAGCACGCTGTTGCGCTGACCATCCCGTTTGAACGCCTGGCCAGCCGCCCAGCCGAGCCGCAGCATAAAGTCCGGCGTAATGGGCGCCTCGCCCACACGACCGCGAATGCCATCCGTGCCAAAATATCGCCGTTCAGTCATTGCCCTGACTCCAGAAGTGCCGACACCACTTTGACCGCATCGACGGTTTCACTGACATCGTGAGCACGAATAATGGCCGCGCCCTGCATGGCGGCTATCGTCGCCACCGCCAGGCTCGCGGGTAACCGTGCGGACACATCGCGGCCAGTAATGGCTCCCAGCATACTCTTGCGTGACAGGCCAACCAGTAACGGATAGCCCAGCACACGCATTTGATCGAGCGATCTCAACAGTTGCAAATTGTGGTCGAGACTCTTGCCAAACCCGAACCCGGGGTCGAGCAGAATTTTTGACGGTGCCAGCCCGGCCCCTTCCAGGATCCGGACCCGATCCATCAGAAAGCTCGTCACATCCCGCCGAACATTCTGATACCGGGGGCGAGCCTGCATAGTGGCCGGCTGGCCCTGCATGTGCATCAGGCAGACCGGAATATCACTTGCCACGACGGCTGCAACCGCACCTTCGCGCTGCAGCGCACGAACGTCGTTGACCAGCCCCGCACCCAGGCGAGCCACTTCAAGGATGACCTCCGGCGTACTGGTATCGACCGATATCACCGTATCCAGTTCGGCCGCAATAGCCTCTACTACCGGACACACTCGGTCAAGTTCCTCCTGCACCGATACAGGCACTGCGCCCGGCCGAGTTGATTCTCCGCCAATATCCACAAAGCCGGCTCCCTCCTGTACCAGCCGACGGGCATGCGCCAGGGCGGAATCGAGCTGATGGTATTGACCACCGTCGGAAAAGGAATCCGGGGTCACATTGACGATACCCATCACATGTGACCGCGACATATCCAGCGTTCGACCAGCAAAATCCATCTGCATAGTGGCGTTAACCCAATTCGGGGAGAAAGCAAAAAACAAAAAAGCGCCGCCCGGTAAAGGACGGCGCGCTGGCTACAACCAGAGCATCGATGGGCTGCCCCGAAAACTCAGTGCTCGCCCGCCGGGCGACCGACACTGCCGCCGGCACGACCGTCATCGGACGGGTCCAGGGGCGCATGGCTGTTATCAGGCTCGCCGACAGCCGCACCACCATTTGGCCCGCTGTGACCACTGTCATTCCAACCCTTGGGCGGACGCGGGGTCTTGCCGGACATGATGTCGTCGATCTGATAACGGTCGATGGTTTCATACCGCATCAGGGTTTCGGCCATCAGGTCCAGCTTGTCGCGATTTTCGATCAGCAACGTGCGCGCTTTCTCGTAGCACTCATCGATGATCGTTCGCACCTCTTCGTCGATTCGCTGAGCCGTTTCCGGCGAATAAATGGTCTTCGACTGACCTGCAGAGCGTCCCAGAAACGGCTCTTCGCTATCTGTATCATACTGCAGCGGGCCGAGCTTTTCCGACAGCCCCCAACGCGTCACCATATTACGCGCCAGACTGGTCGCTCGTTCGATGTCGTTGGAAGCTCCGGTGGTCACACCGTCAAAACCGAGCGTCAGCTCCTCAGCTATACGACCACCAAACAGGCTGCAGATCGAGCTGATCAGAAAGCGCTTGCTGTGGCTGTACTTGTCTTCCTCCGGCAAAAACATGGTGACACCCAGTGCCCGGCCGCGCGGAATAATACTGACTTTATATACCGGATCGTGCTCGGGCATCAGTCGCCCGATAATCGCATGCCCGGATTCATGATAAGCGGTATTCAGTTTCTCTTTCTCACTCATCACCATGGACTTACGCTCGGCGCCCATCATGATTTTGTCCTTGGCCAGCTCCAGCTCCTCCATGGAGACCAGGCGCTGATTACGACGGGCCGCAAACAACGCTGCCTCGTTGATGAGGTTGGCCAGATCAGCGCCCGAGAAACCGGGCGTTCCGCGGGCAATGAAACCAGGCTCCACGCCGTCCGCCAGCGGCACATTCTTCATGTGCACCTTGAGAATCTGCTCCCGACCGATGATGTCAGGCAAACCGACCACAACCTGACGATCAAAACGTCCGGGTCTCAGCAACGCCGGGTCAAGCACGTCGGGGCGGTTGGTTGCCGCAATCACGATCACACCTTCATTGCCTTCGAAGCCGTCCATTTCAACCAGCAACTGGTTCAGGGTCTGTTCACGCTCATCGTGACCACCGCCCATGCCAGCGCCACGATGACGACCGACCGCATCAATCTCATCGATAAATATTATGCACGGGCTCTGTTTCTTGGCCTGCTCAAACATGTCGCGAACCCGGGACGCACCCACGCCCACAAACATCTCGACGAAATCGGAACCGGAGATCGAGAAAAAGGGAACTTTTGCTTCACCCGCGATCGCCTTGGCAAGCAACGTCTTGCCCGTACCAGGCTGGCCGACCATCAGCACACCGCGAGGAATGCGACCACCCAACCGCTGGAACTTGCTTGGATCACGCAGGAAATCGACTATCTCTTTGACGTCTTCTTTCGCCTCGTCTACCCCGGCCACATCAGCAAAGGTGGTTTTGATCTGATCTTCGCTCATCAGACGGGCCTTGCTCTTACCAAAGGACATTGGCCCCTTGCCCCCGCCACCGCCTTGCATCTGGCGCATGAAAAAGACGAACAGTGCGATGATGATCAGAATCGGGAATGCCGCCACCAACAGCTGTGTCCACAGGCTCTGGCGCTCAGGCTCCTTGCCGGTGACTTCAACATTGTTGGCAAGCAGATCGTCCATCAGCTTGTTATCGGCCACCTGGGGACGCACTGTATCAAACTGTGAGCCGTCGCTGCGCGTGCCCTGAATCTGCAGACCGTCAATGGTGACCTTCTGCACCTGCCCTTGCTGTACCATCTGCACAAACTGGGAGTAGTTAACTTGCTGACCGGTGGTTGTTGGTGAGAAATTCTGAAACACCATCAACAGGACAGCGGCTATTATCAGCCAAAGAACCAGATTTTTTGCCATATCGTTCAAGGATCGTCACCTGTGAATTGAAAAGTCGCGTGTCAGACGGACCTTCTCGACACCTTACACTAATTATACGCCCGTCGACCAGAAACAGCCCAGTCTGCTCAAGCCCTGCAATACCGCTTTACCCGCGGAATCCCTTACAGACCTGATAGACTTCCCGTGAACGGGACCGGGATGAGTCAGGCTTACGGCTTACGACGCTGTCGAATGACTGTTTCATGTCAGCCAACAGGGCGTCAAAGCCCTCGCCCTGGAACACCTTGGTGACCAGAACACCGCCCGGGCGGAGTACCTGTTGCGCCATATCCAGCGCCAGTTCCACCAGGCCCATGGCATTGGGGATATCCACCGCTGCCATACCACTCATATTGGGCGCCATATCCGAGATTACAACGTCTGCCTTGCGGTCACCCAACAAATCTAGCAGCGCATCCAGCACCGACGGTTCAGTAAAGTCTCCCTGTACAAAGGTGACCCCGGCGATCGGATTGATCCCCAGAATGTCACTGGCAATCACCTCGCCTTTTTCCCCGACCCGCTCAACCGCCACCTGCGACCAGCCTCCGGGGGCCGCTCCCAGGTCTACAACCAGTTGGCCCGACTGAAACAGTCGATCTTTTTTATCAAGCTCAATGAGCTTGTAACTGGCCCGGGACCGGTAACCATCAGCCTGAGACCGTTTGACCCACGCATCATCGAAATGTTCCCGTAGCCAGCGGTCGCTGGATTTTGAACGCGCCAAGTCAACTCTCCTGTGGTCAGTCGTTGCATCTGCGGCGAACGCGTCATTCTCTGATACAATGCGCTGATTATACGATCAGATCAGCGCTGATGCTGTCGACGTTTTGTTAATTGTCCCAATCAAGAGATTTCATTATGAGTCTGTCGCCTGAACAACGTCGTGAATATCGCGGCATTGCACACAACCTTAAACCGGTCGTTATTATCGGCGACAAAGGGCTCACAGAGGGATTGTTGCAGGAGCTCGAGCGGGCACTGGATGATCATGAACTGATCAAGATCAAAATCGCCAGCCCGGACCGGGAGCAACGCCAGGAAGCGGTCGCCGCGCTTTGTGAGGCCTCCGGAGCACAGCTGGTGCAGACCATCGGCAAAATCGCGGTGATTATGCGCCGGGCAGCCAAACCCAACCCGAAACTGTCCAATCTGCAGCGAGCCCGCTAACGCGGGGGGACTTCAGCGATAAAAAAACCGGCTCGGTACTTCGACGCCGGTTTTTTTATCAGGCAAAGCGCTTACAGATGCTCAACTTCCTCGATTTCATACTCGACGGTGCCTGACGGCACCCGGATCGCAACCACATCACCCTCGGACCTACCGACCAGAGCGCGGGCAATCGGTGACGATACCGACAGCTTACCGGCCTTGATGTCCGCTTCGTCTTCGCCGCAGATCTGGTAGGACACCTGCTCGTCAGTATCGACATTCAGCAGGCGCACTGTTACCCCGAATATCACCTTACCGGTGTTCTCGATGGTGGTGACATCGATCACCTGCGCCGATGACAGCTTGGACTCAATTTCCTGAATCCGGCCCTCGATGAAGCTCTGCTGCTCGCGCGCAGCATGGTATTCCGCATTCTCTTTCAGGTCGCCGTGCTCGCGGGCCTCTGCGATAGCCGCGATAACCCGCGGGCGCTCAATGGACTTCAACTGCTTGAGCTCTTCGCGCAAGCTGGTCTCGCCGTGAACAGTCATGGGAACTCGGGTTGTCATAACGTTTACTTTCCTGCGTGTAAGTCCTGAAGGCGGCGTACCGTCCGCTCAGGTCCGAATTTTATCGCCCGGCAGAAGGCTTCGCCGCCGGCCAGGGTCGTTGTATAGGTCACTTTGTGCCTCAGGGCGGACTGGCGAATCTGCGCCGAGTCGGAAATGGCCTTGCGCCCTTCGGTGGTGTTGATGATCAACTGTACCTGACCATTCTTGATTGCATCCACAATGTGGGGACGTCCCTCACGCACTTTGTTGACCCGTTCGACAGCAATGCCGGCAGCCCGGAGAGACTCCGCCGTGCCGGTCGTGGCGACCAGCTTGAAGCCGGCATCCAGCAGATCACCGGCCACCTTGACAGCACCGGCCTTGTCCACATCGCGTACGGAAATAAAGGCGGTGCCGGTATCGGGCAGACGCTCGCCCGAGGCCAGCGCCGCCTTGGCAAAGGCTTCGTCAAAACTGTCACCAAGCCCCATGACCTCACCCGTGGACTTCATTTCCGGGCCCAGGATCGGGTCCACCGACGGAAACTTGTTGAACGGGAAAACGGATTCCTTGACCGCGTAATGGACCGGAACAATCTCCCGGGTAAAGCCCAGCTCTGCCAGGGTCTTGCCGGCCATGCAGCGCGCCGCCACCTTGGCCAGCGATACGCCGATCGCCTTGGACACGAACGGCACCGTCCGGGAAGCCCGTGGGTTTACTTCGATGACGTAAACCAGGCCGTCCTGCCAGGCCAACTGCACGTTCATCAGCCCCACGACATCCAGTTCGAGGGCCATACGCCGAACAGTCTCGCGCATTTCGTCCTGCACGTCCGCCGGCAAAGAGTAAGGTGGCAGCGAACAGGCCGAATCCCCGGAGTGAACGCCCGCCTGCTCGATATGCTGCATGATGCCGCCGATCACCACATCCTTGCCGTCGCAGACCGCGTCAATATCCACCTCAATGGCAGCGTTGAGAAAATGATCAAGAAGCACCGGACTGTCGTTGGAGACCAGCACCGCATCGCGCATGTAGCGCACCAGCTCCTGCTCGTCATAGACAATTTCCATGGCGCGGCCACCCAGCACGTACGACGGCCGCACTACCAGCGGATAGCCGATTTCACGGGCCGCCACGATACCTTCCTCGTGGCTGCGCACGGTGGCATTCTCGGGCTGCCGCAGATTGAGCCGACCGATCATCTGCTGGAACCGCTCGCGGTCCTCGGCGCGGTCGATCGCATCCGGGCTGGTGCCGATAATCGGAACTCCGGCGGCTTCCAGACCCCGGGCCAGCTTGAGCGGCGTCTGCCCACCGTACTGGACGATCACGCCTTTGGGCTTTTCGACGTAAACAATCTCCAGCACGTCTTCCAGAGTGATCGGCTCGAAATACAGCCGGTCAGACGTATCGTAATCCGTGGACACCGTCTCCGGGTTACAGTTGATCATGATGGTCTCGTAACCATCCTCGCGCATGGCGAGCGCCGCATGCACACAGCAATAATCGAACTCGATGCCCTGACCGATACGGTTGGGGCCGCCGCCGATCACCACGATCTTGTCACGATCGGTAGCAGCCGCCTCGCATTCTTCCTCGTAGGTTGAGTACATATAGGCCGTCGAGGAAGCGAACTCGGCCGCGCAGGTATCCACACGCTTGTAAACCGGACGCACGTCCAGGTCATGCCGCAGTTTGCGCAGACTCACCTCGGAGATGCCCAGCAGCCTGGCAAGCCGACCGTCGGAGAACCCCTTGCGCTTGAGGCGGAACAGGGTGTCGCGGTCGATGTCAGCCTTGCCGGCGCTTTTCAGCGTGGTCTCTTCGCGGATCAGGTCTTCAATCTGCACCAGATACCAGGGGTCCACCCTGGTATGGCGGAAGACCTCGTCAACCGTCATGCCGTTGCGAAACGCATCACCGATATACCAGATGCGCTCGGCACCGGGCACATTCAGCTCCTGGATCAATTCGTCACGACCATTTGCGGTCGACAGATCGACCATCTCTTCGAAACCTTCCGAGCCCACTTCCAGACCGCGAAGCGCCTTTTGCAGAGACTCCTGGAAGGTCCGGCCGATGGCCATAACTTCACCCACCGATTTCATCTGGGTGGTCAGGCGGGCGTCGGCCTGGGGGAACTTTTCGAAGGTGAACCGGGGGATCTTGGTGACGACATAATCAATACTGGGCTCGAACGAGGCCGGCGTAATACCGCCGGTGATGTCATTCTGCAGTTCATCGAGGGTGTAGCCCACGGCAAGCTTGGCGGCTACCTTGGCAATCGGAAAACCGGTCGCCTTGGAGGCCAGCGCCGAGGAGCGTGAGACCCGCGGGTTCATTTCGATCACCACCATCCGGCCGTTATCCGGATTGATGCCGAACTGGACATTGGACCCGCCGGTTTCCACGCCGATCTCACGCAGCACCGCCAGCGAGGCGTTCCGCATGATCTGGTATTCCTTGTCGGTCAGGGTCTGGGCGGGCGCTACGGTAATGGAGTCACCGGTGTGGACGCCCATGGCGTCGAAGTTCTCGATGGCACACACAATGATGCAGTTGTCCGCCTTGTCGCGGACCACTTCCATCTCGTATTCCTTCCAGCCGATCAGGGATTCATCGATCAGCAGCTCATTGGTCGGCGACAGATCCAGGCCGCGGGTACAGATCTCTTCGAACTCATCCCGGTTGTAGGCGATCCCGCCCCCGGAGCCACCCATAGTGAAGGACGGACGGATGATACAGGGAAAGCCGATCCCGTCGAGTACCTGAAAGGCCTCTTCCATGGAGTGTGCCATTGAGGCCCGCGGACATTCGAGGCCGATGGCTCGCATGGCTTTGTCAAAACGGTCACGATCCTCCGCCTTGTCGATGGTGTCGGCATTGGCGCCGATCATTTCCACACCGTGCTCGGCCAGTACGCCGTGCTTTTCCAGATCGAGTGCGCAGTTCAGGGCGGTCTGGCCACCCATGGTGGGCAGCAGCGCGTCGGGCTGCTCTTTTTCAATAATCTTGGCCACGGTTCGCCAGGTGATTGGCTCGATGTAGGTGGCATCCGCCATCGCCGGATCAGTCATGATCGTGGCCGGATTCGAGTTGACCAGGATAACCCGATAGCCTTCTTCCCGGAGCGCCTTGCAGGCCTGGGCGCCGGAGTAGTCAAACTCACACGCCTGCCCGATAACAATGGGGCCAGCCCCCAGGATCAGAATCGTCTTGATGTCTGTACGCTTTGGCATGTCGTTGTATACCTGTCAGCAACTTTTTGATTTCGTCCAGCGCAAACCGAGGCTCTGGCACGGGAGCGGGCCGATGTCAGGCCACACGCGCTTCCATCATGCGAATAAACTCATTGAACAGGGGCGCGACATCGTGCGGGCCCGGGCTCGCCTCCGGGTGCCCCTGAAAGCTGAACGCCGGCTTGTCCGTGCGGCGAATCCCCTGCAATGTATTGTCGAACAGGGACTTGTGAGTCGCCTGCAGATTGTCCGGCAGGCTGGTTTCATCCACTGCGAAGCCATGGTTCTGGCTGGTAATCATCACGGTACCGTCGGCAAGATTCTGTACCGGATGGTTGGCACCGTGGTGACCGTGTCCCATCTTCAGGGTTCTCGCACCACTGGCCAGTGCCAGCAACTGGTGTCCCAGACAGATCCCGAACACCGGGATATCGGTTTCCAGAACGTCCTGGATGGCCCTGATCGCGTAATCGCAAGGTTCCGGATCGCCAGGCCCGTTGGACAGGAAGATGCCATCCGGCGCCATGGCCAGCACCTCGGATGCCGGAGTCTGGGCGGGGACCACGGTGACATCGCAGCCGCGACTGGTAAGCATGCGCAGAATGTTGTACTTGATGCCGTAATCCCAGGCCACCACTCTGAACCGGCTGTCAACCTGACTCGCATAGCCTTCGCCCAGCACCCACTCACCCTGGCTCCAGGTGCGGATCTCCGTTGCGCTGACTTCTTTCGCCAGATCCATGCCCTTCAAGCCGGGGAACTCATTGGCCAGGGCCAGCGCCCGCTCAGGTGTCGCCCCGGCGCCGGCTACGATGGCACCATTCTGTGACCCCTTGTCGCGCAAGATCCGGGTAAGCCGGCGGGTGTCAATGCCCGCAATACCAATGACGTTACTGTCCCGCAGGTAGTCGTCCAGTGACTGGGTGCTGCGCCAGTTACTGGCCATCAGCGGCAGATCGCGAATGACCAGTCCCGCCGCCTGAACCCGGTCAGACTCGATGTCCTCCGGATTTACGCCGGTGCTGCCAATGTGGGGGTAAGTCAGGGTTACGATCTGGCGGGCATAGGATGGGTCGGTCAGAATTTCCTGATACCCGGTCATCGCGGTATTGAATACCACCTCACCGCTGGTTTCGCCATCAGCGCCTATGGCGATACCGTGGAAAAGACTTCCGTCTGCGAGCGCAAGGATTGCAGGTGTACTCAAGGCTTGTATCCTCATCGAGTGGCGTATGGTCAGTTCCGAATCAAGCCCCCACAAACCCCCTCTTCAGGGCGTGCGGACTCCAACGTCACGAACAGGAACGCAAGCGCAAATTCAGGTCGCAAAAAAGCGAGAGGGAGATTTTTCGCTCCGTCCCGCTTTATGGTTGCCAGCTTTATTCAGGCTACGCTTGGTGCAGTTAAACCGCCTCATTATAAAAAAGACGGCTGTCTCTGTCCATCGCTAAACGCACCGTCACTTCAGCGCAAGCACATCCTGCATGTCGTACAGACCGGCCGGTTTCCCCGCCAGCCACAACGCCGCTCGCATTGCGCCCCTGGCGAACGTCATGCGGCTGCTCGCTTTGTGGGAAATCTCAATGCGCTCGCCGATGCCGGCAAACAGAACGGTATGGTCACCGACCACGTCGCCACCGCGAATGGTCTCAAAACCGATCTCGGTCCGCGAACGTTCGCCGGTAAAGCCCTCTCGACCGTAAACAGCGCAATCCTTCAGGTTGCGACCGAGGGCATCGGCCACCACTTCACCCATTCGCAGGGCGGTGCCGGACGGCGCGTCCTTTTTGTGACGGTGGTGGGTTTCAATGATTTCCACGTCGTAGTCATCGCCCAACACACTGGCTGCGGTGCGTAAGAGGTTCAGGGCAACATTGACACCCACGCTCATATTGGGCGCAAACACCACCGGTACCGACTCCGAGGCCTGGGCAAGCTGCCGGTTTTCGGCCTCGGTCAGGCCCGTTGTGCCGATCACCATCCGCTTGTCATGGCGCTGGCAGAAGGCCAGGTTCGCCAGCGTCAGATCCGGAAACGTGAAATCGATGAGCACGTCGAAGTCATCGGCGACGTCATCCAGGCTGCCCGCAACGGTCACACCCATCCGGCCCACCCCAGCGAGTTCACCGGCGTCTGCGCCCACCAGGGAACTGTCCGGATGAACGATGGCAGCGCCAAGTGACAGGCCATCCGTGTCCTGCACGGCCTCGGTCAGCACCTTGCCCATCCGTCCTGCCGCACCCGTTATCGCTACCCGCATCATGGCACCCTCAGAATTTCATCTCGTCGAAAAAGCTTTTCACACCCTCAAACCAGGATGTCTTCTTCGGCGCGTGATTAGTGCCGTTGTTGTCATCCATGGTCTGCTGGAATTCCGCAAGTAATTCTTTCTGACGCTTGGTCAGTTTCACTGGCGTTTCCACCACAACCCGGCACAGCAGATCACCTGCGGGGCCGCCGCGGACCGGACTGACACCTTTATTGCGCAGACGGAACAGCTTGCCGGTCTGGGTTTCCGCCGGAATCTTGAGTTTGACCCGACCATCCAGTGTGGGCACTTCCAGCTCGCCACCCAATGCCGCGTCACCGATACTGATAGGCACCTCACAGTATAGGTTCCGGCCATCCCGGGTAAAAATCGAGTGTTCGCGAACCGCAATCTGGACGTACAGGTCGCCCGGCATACCGCCATCGGCGCCCATCTCGCCTTCACCGGACAAACGGATACGGTCACCGGTATCAACGCCCGGCGGAACTTTTACTGACAGGGTTTTCTGCTGCTCGACTCGCCCGGCCCCATGGCAGACCTTACAGGGATTCTTGATAACCTTGCCAGCACCGCGACAGGTGGGGCAGGCCTGCTGCACCGTAAAGAAACCCTGCTGCATGCGCACCTGGCCCATGCCGTTACAGGTACTGCAAGCTTCCGGACGAGAGCCTTTCTCGGCTCCGGAGCCATCACACACCTCGCATTCAACGTGTCCCGGCACCTGGATTTTAACACTGGTGCCCTTGACAGCTTCTTCAAGATCCAGTTCGAGGGTGTAGCGGAGGTCAGCACCCCGCATATTGCGGCCGCGGGCGCCACCTCCGAAAATATCACCAAACACGTCCCCGAAGATGTCAGAGAAGCTGCCTCCGCCACCTCCGCCAAAGCCGCCTCCGGCCTGACCGTCAACGCCCGCGTGGCCAAACTGGTCGTAGGCGCCACGCTTGCTGGCATCCGTCAGCACATCATAGGCCTCACTGGCCTCCTTGAACTTGTTTTCAGCGTCGGCATCATCCGGGTTCCGGTCGGGATGATATTTCATCGCGAGCTTGCGATATGCCCGCTTGATCTCTTTGTCATCCGCATCCCGGGAGACCCCGAGAATCTCATAATAATCGCGCTTGGCCATGCTAGAAACCCTGTGTTCAACACCCTCTGGCGGGGAGCTTGCAACCGTGTTTTCTGGTTTTTATCCGGGCCGGATTCACCAGCCCACCCAGACAAAAAAGCAGCTCTACCCAGGCAGATACTGCAATGAATCCAATATGGACGGCCGCCGCTTCACTGTCAGAACGACGGCATCCAGATACGGAAAAACGCGGGGCTGGTTACCCCGCGTTCTTTCATGCCATAACGGGCATGGTCCGATTACCGCTTGTCCTCATCCTTGACCTCTTCGAACTCGGCATCGACCGCATCATCACTGGTACCGGAGGCCTTCGCTCCGTCTTGCCCGCCAGCCTGTTGCGCGCCTTCGGCCTGCTCGGAGTACATCTTCTGGGCCAGCTCCGAGGAGATTTCAGTCAGCTTCTGGGTCTTGGCTTCGATATCATCCTTATCGGTGCCCGCCAGCGCTTCCTCGAGTTCCTTGATAGAGGTTTCAATAGACTCTTTTTCGCTGTCGCCGACTTTGTCGCCCGCTTCGGACAGGGTTTTGCGAACAGCGTGAACCATCGCATCACCCTGGTTGCGGACCTGCACCAACTCCTCGAACTTGCGATCTTCCTCGGCGTTGGCTTCGGCATCCTGCACCATCTTTTCGATTTCGTCGTCATTCAGGCCGGAAGAGGCCTTGATCACGATGGACTGCTCCTTGCCGGTCGCCTTGTCTTTGGCCGACACATTGAGGATACCGTTGGCATCAATATCAAAGGTCACCTCAATCTGCGGCACCCCGCGTTGAGCCGGCGGAATATCGGCCAGGTCGAACCGCCCCAGGGACTTGTTCTGACTGGCCTGCTTGCGCTCGCCCTGAACCACATGAATGGTTACAGCCGTCTGATTGTCCTCCGCTGTCGAGAAAGTCTGCGACTTCTTGGTCGGGATCGTGGTGTTTTTCTCGATCAACGGGGTAGCCACGCCACCCATGGTTTCGATACCCAGAGTCAGCGGGGTTACGTCCAGCAGCAGCACGTCTTTCACGTCACCGGAAAGAACGGCAGCCTGGATGGCAGCACCGACAGCAACCGCTTCGTCCGGGTTAACGTCTTTCCGCGCTTCCTTGCCGAAAAAGTTTTTCACCTTCTCCTGCACCAATGGCATACGGGTCTGGCCACCGACCAGAATCACTTCGTCGATCTCGGAGTGTTTGATGCCAGAATCCTGCAGTGCCACCTTGCAGGGTTCGAGACTCCGCTCGACCAGTTCTTCCACCAGTGACTCCAGCTTGGCGCGGGTCACTTTCACATTCATGTGCTTGGGCCCACTGGCGTCAGCCGTTACATATGGCAGGTTGACGTCGGTCTGCTGGCTGCTGGAAAGCTCGATCTTGGCTTTCTCGGCCGCTTCCTTCAGGCGCTGCATGGCCAGCGAGTCACCGCGCAGGTCAATGCCACTGTCTTTCTTGAACTGGTCCGCCAGATACTCGATCAGGCGCATGTCAAAGTCTTCACCACCGAGGAAGGTGTCGCCGTTGGTCGCGAGCACTTCAAACTGGTGCTCGCCGTCCACGTCCGCAATCTCGATAATGGAAATATCAAAAGTACCGCCACCCAGGTCATAGACTGCCACGGTACGATCACCGCTTTTCTTGTCCATGCCGTAAGCCAGCGCTGCCGCCGTCGGCTCGTTGATGATCCGCTTGACGTCAAGGCCGGCGATCTTGCCAGCATCCTTGGTAGCCTGACGCTGGCTGTCGTTAAAGTAGGCCGGCACGGTAATCACCGCTTCGGTCACTTTCTCGCCCAGGTAGTCCTCGGCGGTCTTCTTCATTTTCTTCAGCACTTCCGCAGACACCTGCGGTGGCGCCATCTTCTCACCCTTCACTTCAACCCAGGCATCGCCGTTATCAGCCTTGGTAATTTTGTAGGGCACCATTTTGATATCTTTCTGCACCACACTGTCGTCAAACCGACGACCGATCAGACGCTTGATGGCATACAGGGTGTTGTTCGGATTGGTGACCGCCTGGCGTTTGGCCGACTGACCAACCAGGGTCTCGCCGTCTTCAGTGTAGGCGATGATGGAGGGAGTCGTCCGATCGCCCTCGGCGTTTTCGATAACCTTGACCTTGTCGCCATCCATGATGGCAACGCAGGAGTTGGTCGTCCCCAGGTCAATACCAATAATCTTGCTCATTGATTCGCTCCAATTCGTTCGTTCTGGCTGATCATCCATCTGTTCCGGGGGTAAATCACCGGATCCACATCTGTTAACTGCCTATATTGGCGCCCGATTCCAGTTTTCAAGCCTGCTCATCAATTTTTGGCGACCCTTCGGCCTTGGCCACCACTACCATGGCCGGGCGAACCAGGCGGTCGTTCAGGGTGTAGCCTTTCTGCACCACCGCCACCACGCTGTTCGGCTCGGCGTCGGGAGCCGGCACCATGGACATGGCCTCGTGGTGCTGGGGATCGAACGGCTCGCCCACCGGATTCAACTGGGCCACGTTGAATTTGCGCAGGCTGTTCATGAACAGATTAAGCGTCATTTCCGCACCTTCCCTGATCGACGCCAGACGCTCGTCCTCGCCCTGGCTGGCCTCGGTCGTCTCAACGGCCTTTTCCAGACTGTCCGCAACCGGCAGCAGTTCCTTGACGAACTTTTCCAGAGCAAACTTGTGAGCCTTCTCCACATCAATTTCAGCCCGGCGGCGCACGTTCTGCATCTCCGCCTGGGACCGCAATACCTGCTCCTGATACTCCTTGACCTGTTCACGAAGCGCGGATGCCTCGTCCGGTTCCTGCGCACCCGCCTCGTCCGTTGCGTCAGCCGACGACTCAACGACCTCTTCGTCTTTCAGCTTTTCATCCGTCTGTTCGTTACGATTTTCGTCAGCGCTCATGGGCTACTCCTGCTCAATCATGACCAGCCCGACTCATTCATCAGGCTGTGGTTAAAACCTGCTCAGCGATATGGGGCCGGGCAGGCCGGTTTCAACCGTCGTCACATCACAAATGCACACTTGCAACCCCATCTGATACTGTATATATTCACAGTTACTGTATATACCAACAGTTCCCAGCTGCCCGACCGGACGGTTACAGGGCCTATCGCCGGGAAAGGAGAGACCATGCTCAGCCAATTGATTGTTGCCAACTACGCCATCGCCGAACGCGTCGAACTCCAGTTTCAGGGCGGAATGACAGCGCTGACTGGAGAAACCGGAGCCGGCAAGTCAATAGTGCTGGACGCTCTGGGGCTGGTCATGGGCGGAAGGGCGGATGCCGGCTCCGTCCGTCACGGCGCCAAACGGGCCGACATAACTGCCACTTTTGACGTGTCACGGATCCCGGAGGCTCTGCGCTGGCTGAGCAACCACGAACTAGATGACGATACAGACTGCATTCTGCGCCGGGTGATCAGCCGTGACGGCCGTTCCAGGGCCTACATTAATGGACAGCCCTGCCCCCTGGGGCACCTGCGCGAACTGGGCTGCCAACTGATGGACATTCATAGTCAGCACCAGCACCAGTCGCTGCTTCAGAAAGATACCCACCGGAAGCTGCTGGATGAGTTCGCCGGCACCGAATCCCTGGTGGCAGACACTCATGCTGCCTGGAAAACCTGGCAAAACATCCGCAACCGCCTTGATGAGCGAAGGCATAATGCCGACGAAACCGAAGCCAGGCTGCAGCTACTGCGCTATCAGGTTGAAGAACTGGACAGACTGGCACTGAATGATGACGAACAATCCGTACTCGAGACAGAGCAACAGCAACTCAGCCACGCTGAGGACGTTCGCCTGCGCAGTCAGCAGGCAGCCTTGCTCTGCACCGAAGATGAAACCAGTGCCGCCAGCCTGTTGCGCCACGCCATCAACCAACTCGAGCAGATGCCGGTTAACGTGCCCGCGTTGACCGACACCCTGCAAATGCTGAACGAGGCACACATTCAGGTGACCGAAGCCGGCGACAATCTGCGCCATTTTGTCGAAGATTATGAGGCAGACCCCCAGCGACTGAGCGACATCGAAGGGCGACTTAGCGCGATCTACCAGATGGCCCGCAAGCATCGAATCCAACCGGAGGAACTGCCTGAACTGCATACGCGCCTGACAGAAGAGCTCGCCACTCTGGACGATGACGGGGGCAGCGTGGAGCAGCTCGAGACCGACCTGGACCAGCAATTAACAGTATACCGTGAGCTGGCCGACGAACTGTCGGAGCGGCGCCAAAAAGCGGCAGCCAACCTGGACCAACGTATCGCCAGCGAACTCCAGCAGCTCAGCATGCCCGCCGTACAGTTTGTCACGCATCTGAGTCCCACGAACAACGCCGAGCCGTCGGCCCATGGCCATGAGGACATTGAATTCCTGGTGAGCACCAACCCTGGTCAGCCCGCCCGACCCCTGGCCAAAGTGGCATCCGGCGGTGAACTGTCGCGCATCAGTCTGGCCATTCAGGTGGTGGTGGCACAGACTTCGACAACGCCCACTCTGATTTTCGATGAAGTGGATGTAGGCATCGGTGGCGGCACGGCAGAAGTGGTCGGCCGACTACTTCGCGCACTGGGCAGCAACGGCCAGGTGCTATGCGTCACCCATTTGCCGCAGGTTGCAGCTCAATGCCATCAGCACCTGTTTGTGTCGAAGTTTACCGAACAGGACGCGACATTCTCCCGCATCGAAAGCCTGGACGACAACGGCCGAGTCAGTGAAGTGGCCCGAATGCTGGGTGGCGTGGACATGACAGAACAGACTATCGCGCATGCCCGGGAAATGTTCAGTAAAGGTCAGGCAACCCACCATTGATAGTAGGCAAGTCGTTGCAGACTTGACGAGTAATGACCCCGATTCCCCTCTCGACCCTGAGAGTTTTACGGGCAGATCACAACGATCTGCCCTTTTTTTATACAAGAGGATCTGAAGAGATGGGACAGCGGTGGCAGTGAACTTAAGCGTTGCTGGGTTTGACGTACAGAATGAGGCTGTGGTCAACGATATCGTAGCCGTGCTCCGCGGCGATTTTCTTCTGCCGCTCCTCGATGACTGAATCGAAAAACTCCACCACTTCGCCGGTCTGGGTGCAGACCATGTGGTCATGATGATCATCGCCGGCCATCTCGAACACTGCATGGCCGCCCTCGAAATTGTGACGCAGCACCAGGCCAGCCGCCTCGAACTGGGTCAATACCCGATAAACGGTCGCCAGGCCGACATCATCACCATGCTCCAACAGCTTTTTATAAACGTCTTCCGCGCTGAGGTGGTGCTCTTCCGAGTTCTCCAGGATGTTGAATATCTTGACCCGTGGCAGGGTGACCTTGAGGCCAACTTTGCGCAATTCGTTATTTTCAGATGACATGTTGCAGTTCGCTCTTTGGTGTACCATTGGCTTCCGGTACGATAGGACCGATTAAACGGTCAGTCCAAGCCAAACCTGCTCCGGCAGACGATTTCAAGATAAAGGATTTCCCCTACTGATGCAAAAACTTGCGGCACTTCTGCTTACCATATTCTTGACCGGCTGCGCATTTCCGGGCGTTTACAAAATCAACGTCCAGCAGGGCAATATTCTATCGCAGGAAGACCTGGCGAAACTCAGTGAGGGCATGACACGCGACCAGGTCCACTCGGTATTGGGAACACCCATCATGCGCAACCCGATTGATGCGTCACGAGAGTACTACATCTATACATTTCAGCGTCGAGGCGGGGACATCAAGGAACAGCGCGTCATCGTCTATTACGATCAGGACCAGTACTCTCATTACGAAGCGAATCTGCTAGAGAAAACGCCAGCTTACTAGACATGATGTTTGGTCCGGTTAACCCGTCAACCTGATGCGCCCTGAGGCACCGGAAGCGCACAGCAGATTAACGACTCAACCGGACGGAGCACCAGAATGACAACTGCCTGCCGGACGGTCTTTCCAGGCGCCGGATTTCCTGGCCCGGTTCAGCCGCGCCTGTTTGGGATCAATCAACAGGGGCCGGTACAACTCGACGCGGTCCCCTGCACTGAGAACGTGCTTTGCCGGCACCTTGACGACCTTGCCAAACACACCCATAGCATCGGTATCCGGATCGATCTCAGGAAATACATCGACAATTCCGGACAGCCTCACCGCCTCCAGCGCGGTGGTACCCTCCGGCACCGTCAAGCCGATGATTTTCTGTTTGTCCGGCCTTGCATAGGCCACTTCCACCTTCACGTCATCACTCCCTGTGGTCGGTACACTTCATCTGCACGGCGGCAAAACGCGTCCACCATGGTATTGGCTGCCTGCTTGAAAACCGGACCGAACGTCATGCGCGACAGCGAGCCGGAAAATTCGAACTCCAGCGACAACACGACTTTGCAGGCGTTGTCATTCAGGCCCTGAAAGCTCCAGCGACCACGCAGGTTCTGAAACGGGCCATCCACCAGAGACATGTGAATGGTACCCGGCACGTCTAGCTGGTTCAGTGTGGTCAGACGATGGCGAATGCCGCCCCGGGCAATTTCGAGCGACGCCGTTACTTCGTCCGCCGCTTCCTGATGAACTTCCGCTGCCGAACACCAGGGCAGAAACTCCGGATACCGGGCAATATCATTCACCAGCGCAAACATCCGTTCGGCGGAGTGCATAACCAGAGCACTTTTATCAATCTGATGGGGCATCGAAACGGGATTTCCTCAGCCTGTAAATGGCAAACTGGCAGCCTTAAGTCCGACGGGCTGCTAAACGCTATCTTAAAGTAAATTACCGCCGTCCATATCATCATCTGGCGGTACTGCATCGGTTTTTTCCGACTCCGCCGGTTTATTGACCCCCGAGCCCGCTGCCGTCGGCCGCGGGCTGCTCGGAGCCGGCTTTGCCAGACGCACCCTTTCGGGCGACCCCGGCGGGCCCGCCCCGCCCCACTCCCGACCAGAATCACTGGCATGGGGAGTGGGCAGCGCCGGATGCTCGATCGGTCCGTTGAAGGTTCCGCGACACCATTCTGCCAGTTGATCATTATCACAGAGTGCGCCCACCGAAATCATCGCGTAATGACCGCCAATAAACAGAATGACCGGGGGCGAGACCAGCTTGATGACCCGGAACCAGAGGCCCGCGACCCACTGGGGGGCAGGACCGATCATTATCAAAGACCGCCGCTCCCGCAACACCCAGCCAACGAAGACGGCGAGCGCGATACTGACCAGCGGAATCAGCAGCCCCCCGGTCAGAATCTCAATCCAGCGAAACAGTGTGCCCCCGGCGAGGGTCCAGTCCGACCAACTGTTGAACGAAAACAGGGAGCCCAACCCGACGACCCATGCGGCCACGACCATCATCGCCGCCGACCAGCCACGGGGGCCACCTACCCACTCCTGAAACCAGCCAACGACGGGCTCCAGCAGCGCCAGTGCTGTCGTCCAGGCCACCAGTAAAATCGCGACAAACATCGCGGTCGTGACAAACTGACCACCGGGCGCGGTTGACAGGCTTGCAGGCAGATCCAGAAACACCAGGCCAAACCCCTGACTCGGCGCGCCGGAGATCCGACTGAAGACCAGCCCATAAATAGTCAGACCTGCGACAATAGCAATCAGGGTGTCCATCAGCGCCACTGCAAACACGGAACGTTTGAGCGGAGTAAAAGAGGGCATGTAGGCACCAAAGATGACCCAGACACCCATCCCCAGACCCAGGGTATAGAACGCGTGGACCAGGGCCAGTTGCAGACTGTGCCAGCTCAGGTCCTGCGGGTGAAACCGCAACATGAAGTCCGCCGCACCGTCCAGGTCACCAAACCGATAGCTGTATAAAAACAGCGTTAGCAACAGAATCAGCAGGATCGGCATAACCAGCCGGAACGCACGCTCAAGACCATCGACGACTCCCTGAATCGACACCACCGCCACCAGGCTCAGAAAGCTGACATGCCAGACCATGAAACTGCGCTGGCCATTGGGATTCTCCACCAGATTCGACAGGGTAAGGGCCACATCCTGCTCTGAGGCGCCACTGAACAGCCCCAGTGCGCTGTAGAAAACGTAAGCCAGGCAGATCGCGCCGATCACGGCGGTAAACGACAACACCAGAAAACCAGCCAGGACGCTGAAGCGTCCAACCCAGGTCCAGTGTACAGTCCGCCCGATGTGACGGGCCACACCGTCCATCGCCAACACGACGCCATTACGGGTGGTTCGTCCCAGGGCTGTTTCGGCGAGCATCAGAGGCAGAGTCACCAGCAGCAGACACCCCAGATACAGCAGCACAAACAGGCCGCCGCCGTTGGCACCAGCCAGATACGGGAACTTCCAGAGGTTGCTGAGACCAACCGTCGCGCCGGTGGCTGCCCAGAAAAACGTTGAGCGGCCGGTCCACGACCCGATCGCCGTTTCGTAGGGAGTAGGCATCCAACTTCCTGACCAGGGTGAGGCCGTTATTGTAGCCCAAACCACCGGACCGGGTTAATCCCGGATGCATCGTGTTACATGGCCAGCCAGCGCCTCCTGCGCTACAATGCGGCTTTTGCCGGCGCGCCGAACACTGACTGCCGTTTTTCATCTGCGCCCATCACCAGAACAGGATTCCATGAGCAAGAAAAAACCGGGTACGCCCTCCAGCACCATTGCGCTGAATAAAAAGGCAAAGCACGAATACCATATTGAGGAACGCTTTGAGGCAGGCCTTGCGCTCCTTGGCTGGGAGGTCAAGTCGCTGCGTGCCGGCAAGGGTCAGCTAACCGACGCCTATGTGCTTCTCAAAGACGGTGAAGCTTTTCTGCTTGGCGCGCACATCATGCCGCTGAATACGGCGTCCACTCATGTCATAGCGGACCCGACTCGCACCCGCAAGCTTCTGCTTCACGCCAGAGAGATCGCCAAACTGATCGGCCAGGTAGGCCAGACCGGGCACACCTGCGTGCCTCTCGCCCTGTACTGGAAAAAGAACAAGGTAAAGTGCGAGATTGCCCTGGTGAAAGGCAAGAAGCAGTTTGACAAGCGCGCGACCGAGAAAGAGCGCGACTGGAACCGTCAGAAACAGCGCATCATCCGCGAAGCCAACGTCTCCTGACGACAAGTGTGCCGTCGCCTTTGTCGCCTCTTTTAGCCATCCATCAACCTCCCTATACTGGTCCTTGTCCGGTCCGGACACCAACCACCAAACAACCGACTTCGGTATGGACACACCGGGTGCGTCAAAAGGGGATCGAATGACCAGTGAGCATGAGCCCATGTCAGCGGTTGACCGGGCCTGGTTCCGCATGGAAAGCGTCGAGAATCCGATGATGATCTCAGCGGTTCTGATCTTCGAAGACAGCATCTCCTTGCCACGACTCAAACGATTACTGGAGCAGCGCTTCCTGAGCTTCCACCGATTCCACCAACGGGTGGTTGATCGCGGCGATGGACTGGAATGGCAGAACGACCCGCTGTTTGATATCGACAACCACCTGCACGCGCTCGCTTTGCCCGGCAAAGGCAGCAAGAACGACCTGCAGACTCTGGTTAGCGACATGAACAGTACGCCGCTTGATCTCAAGCGCCCCCTCTGGCAGATGCATTATATCGATGGCTACGATGGCGGCTGCGCCTTGCTGGTACGCATTCATCACTGCATCGCAGATGGCATTTCCCTGGTTCGTGTGCTGTTGTCGCTGACCGATCCAACACCCAACGCGACCGTTCACGACCTGCGCGCCGGCAAACAACGCCCTCGGGAGGACCAGCGAAGCCCCAATCTGTTGCTGCATCGACTGGCCGGAAACGCCCGCACCGCCATTCAGCAGGGCCAACTGTTTATCCAGTCTGTTCTCAAAGAGCCTCGCTATCCGGCGAAACTGGCCCGCACCGCTGGGGCCATCGCTCTGGATCTGGCCAGACTCGGACTGGCCCCGTTCGAGCCGCGAACAGGCCTGAAAAGTCCGCTCAGCGGGCGCAAACAGGTGGCCTGGGCAGAGCCGTTACCAGTGGTGGACGTCAAAGACTGCGCCAGGATACTCAGAGGAACCACCAATGACGTGTTGATGAGCGCCGCGACCGGCGCCCTCACCCGCCATTTCATGGAGCGGGGAGAAACCATACCGGACTGCGGAATCCGGGTTGCCGTGCCCTTTAACCTGCGGCCACTGCGGCAACCGATCGAAACCCTGGGCAACCAGTTCGGGCTTGTACTGGTGTCCTTACCGGTGGCGATCAGCGATCCACTGATGCGCTTCCGGCAGGTTCAGAACAACATGAACCGCCTCAAACGCTCCTATCAGGCCCAGGTAACCTACAGCCTTCTTGATATCTTCGGCCGTGGCCCGGATATGCTCGAGCGACGCGCCTTGAAATTGCTGAGCTCCAAAGCGTCTGCCGTACTGACCAATGTGCCCGGCCCGCGGCAACCAGTTTACCTGGCCGGAGCCAAGCTCGCCCAGCCCATGTTCTGGGTCCCCCAAAGTGGCGATATCGGCATTGGCATGAGTATATTCAGTTATGCTGGCGAGGTTCAGTTTGGTATTACCGTGGACAAGAATATTCACGCAGACCCCACTGCTGTCATGAGCTACTTTCGCGAGAGCTTCCTTGAACTGCACCAACTGGCCCTGGCCCAGGCTGGGCAACAGGCCTTGTAGTACAATTCCCCCACCCCTTGTTACGGTCAAAGCCAGGTTTTAAAGGCGGCTAAACCGGGAATCCCTTGAAGTTCGATAGCCCGGCCACATATACTGTGAGCAAGGGGACGACATGGCTTCGACGCTGGTGGCGAACCCTTGGGTGCATGTCGAGATGGCAGCCAATCTCGTAAATCCAAAGCTGCAATTTAATAGTCGCAAACGACGAAAACTACGCACTAGCAGCGTAAGCTGCTAGTCGTCCTGACTGGGGCGCCTGTAACCCAGAGCTACATTTCAGGACGTCATCGCTTACAGGCTGCTTCGTTATCCAGAGTTCACTGGCTAACGACTAAGATTTAAAGAACTCGTCTCTTACACCCTGGCCTTCGGGTCGTTTGAGATTAAATCAATAGAAGGACACTAAGCATGTAGATCTCGAGGCAGAGTACTGGCGGACGCGGGTTCAATTCCCGCCGTCTCCACCAACCAAGAGTTTCAGGAGGTCCAGCGAGATCCACTGAAACGCCCTAAAGCCCCGGAAACGGGGCTTTTTTATGCCTGCCACATCCATATTGATCCATTGGCATCCACGCTCACTTGTGGGTAACATTGTGGGTAACAGCGCTTTTTCATGCTCCGTTACCCACAAAATGGATACCCATGACCCGCCAGCTCAACAAACTCTCCGCCAATGAAGTGAAAAATGCCAAAGATTCCGGGAAGATGCGGAAACTGGCCGACGGCGGCGGCCTCACCCTGGTCATTAAAGGCGAATCCAAGTACTGGTGGTTGCGGTACCGCTTTGCGGGTAACGAGAAGACCCTTTCGTTAGGCAGTTACCCACAAGTCTCCCTCGCCGCTGCGCGCAAGGCACGGGATGATGCCAGAGCATTACTCCAACAGAAGATCGACCCCAGCGCTCACAAACGGCAGGAATCCACGCAAAGAGCATCCGACGGTGAAAATACCTTCCGCACCCTCTGTGAGGA
>JASBRL010000006.1 GCA_030149475.1 Marinobacter sp. | reverse complement strand
GCTCGTCGTCCGGCCCGGGTTTGAACCATTGCTCGTTGGGGTAATGGACAAACTCGCTGTTGGCGATCTCCTCGCCGAAGAACTGGTCGTTGTAGAAGAAGTTGCAGTTCAGGCGCTCGATGAACTCGCCCAGTGCCGAGCACAGCGCGCTTTCCTTGGTCGCGCCCTTACCGTTGGTGAAGCACATGGGCGAGGCGGCGTCGCGAATGTGCAGCGACCATACATGGGGCACGATATTGCGCCAGGAGGCGATCTCGATTTTCATGCCCAGGTTTTCAAGAATGCCGGTCATGTTGGCGATGGTCTGCTCCAGCGGCAGGTCCTTGCCCTCAATGTAGGTACGGGCCTCGCTGTCGGGCTCCACCATCAGCAGGGCCTGGGCGTCCTCGGAGAGGTTGTCGACGTGTTCAATCTCGAAGGTCGGTCCGGTCTGCACCACCTTCTTGACCGTGCAGCGATCAATCGACCGGAGAATACCCTGCCGGTCTTTGTCGGAGATATCTTCCGGCAACTGGACCTGAATCTTGAAAATCTGGTTATAGCGGTTTTCGGGATCAACAATATTGTTCTGCGACAGGCGGATGTTGTGGGTCGGGATATCCCGCGCCAGGCAGTATACCCGGACAAAATACGCCGCACACAGCGCGGATGAAGCCAGGAAGTAGTCAAACGGGCTGGGAGCCGAACCATCACCCTTGTAACGAACAGGCTGATCAGTGACGACGGTAAAATCATCAAACTTTGCTTCAAGTCTGAGGTTATCGAGAAAGTTGACGTTGATTTCCATTGCGCGAGCACCCGGCTTGGAGAATTTGGCGAGCCATCAGGCTGAAGGTGACCATTATCCAGTTTCTGCGCCGCTTCGTCTCGACCGGCCCCAACAAAATGCCGTTCGGACGATCACCATAAAAAAACCCCGCGATCCAAAGGGTAGAAAGCGGGGGATCAAAGGGCCGGCTGATCAGCGATCAGCCGGGTGTGACTTCGTTTTCAGGTACGGTTTCAGGCGGCCTGCTCGTCACGCTCGTCGCCGTCATCAATCGAATTACGGATCAGGAAGTCGAAGGCACTGAGCGCAGCCTTGGAGCCGTCGCCCATAGAAATGACGATCTGCTTGTACGGCACCGTGGTGGCGTCCCCCGCCGCGAACACGCCGGGGATGGAGGTCTCGCCGCGAGCATCCACAATGATCTCACCGTGCTGACTCAGTTCGATATCGCCCTTGAGCCACTCGGTGTTGGGCACCAGCCCGATCTGGACAAATACCCCTTCCAGGGAAATGTCATGCCGCTCACCGGTCTCGCGGTTTTTATAGTGCAGACCGCTCACCTTGCCGCCCTGACCCACAATTTCGGTGGTCTGGGCGGAGGTCAGGATTTCGACGTTTTTCAGGCTGCGAAGCTTTCTCTGCAGCACCTCGTCGGCCCGGAGTGCCGGTGCAAACTCCAGCAATGTGACATGCCCGACGATACCCGCCAGGTCGATGGCCGCCTCGACACCGGAATTACCGCCACCAACGACCGCCACACGCTTGCCCTTGAACAGCGGACCGTCACAGTGGGGGCAGTATGCAACACCCTTGTTGCGATATGCTTCCTCGCCGGGGACACCCATCTGGCGCCAGCGCGCACCGGTGGACAGGATCAACGTGCGGGATTTCAGCGACGCACCGTTGGCCAGCCGGACCTCGTGCAGCTGCCCCGGCCGAGCGGCGGGAATCAGCTTCTCCGCACGTTGCAGGTTCATGATGTCAACGTCGTACTCTTTAACGTGCTGCTCCATCGCGGTCACCAGCTTCGGACCTTCGGTATAGGTCACGGAGATCAGGTTTTCGATGCCCATGGTGTCGGCGACCTGGCCACCAAAACGCTCCGCTGCGATGCCGGTGGAAATACCCTTGCGCGCCGCATAGATCGCCGCCGACGAACCGGCCGGGCCTCCGCCAATCACCAGCACGTCGAACGGGTCCTTGTGTTTGAGCTTCTCCGCCTCGCGGGCCTCGGAGCCGGTGTCCAACTTGGCGACGATCTGTTCAAGCGTCATGCGGCCCTGACCAAACGGTTCACCGTTCAGATAGACACTGGGCACCGCCATCACCTCGCGCTGCTCCACTTCGTCCTGGAACAGGGCGCCGTCGATGGCCGTGTGGCTGATCTTCGGGTTCAGCACGCTCATCAGGTTCAGAGCCTGGACCACATCCGGACAGTTCTGGCAGGACAGGGAGAAATAGGTCTCAAACGCAAACTCACCGTTCAGGTTCTGGACCTGTTCGATCACATCCTGGCTCGCCCTGGACGGATGACCACCCACCTGCAGCAGCGCCAGCACCAACGACGTAAACTCATGGCCCATGGGAATGCCGGCAAACCGCACACCGATATCGGACCCGACCCGGTTGATCGCAAACGATGGCCGGCGAACGTCCGCAGATTCCTCCGTGCGCAAGCTGATCTTGTCTGACATGGGCTCGATTTCTTCAAGTAGCCGGTGGAGTTCTTCCGACTTTTTGCTGTCATCGTAAGCGGCAACCAGCTCAATCGGCTGTTGCAGTTTACCCATGTAGGCTTTCAGCTGTTCCTTGATGTTGGCGTCCAACATGCGTTTTCCCCTTTGACTGGTGAGTCTGATGTTTCAGCTCGATTCCGAGCAATAAAATGATGCTGAAACAATAAGATCTGGCCACTTAAAGCTCAAATTGATTGATCAAAACATTTTAATAGCTGTTCGCTATCAAGTGACTAAACTCTGCTGGCCAGATGCGCAAAAGGCCCGCAAAGCGGGCCTCTTTCTTCACGTTACCTATAACGGAACGCTTAGATTTTACCGACCAGGTCCAGTGATGGGGTGAGTGTCTCTTCGCCTTCTTTCCACTTGGCCGGGCACACTTCGCCCGGATGATTGCGGACGTACTGAGCCGCTTTCACCTTACGCAACAGATCGTCGGCATCACGACCGATACCTTCTGCGGTCATTTCAATGGCCTGGATAATGCCGTCCGGATCGATCAGAAATGTAGCCCGGTCGGCCAGACCCTGGCCTTCACGCATCACGCCAAAATTGTTGGTGATGGTGCCGGTCTGGTCACCCACCATGTAATAGTTGATCTTGCCGATAGTGTCTGAACTGCCGTGCCACGCCTTGTGCGTGAAGTGTGTGTCGGTGGATACAGAGAACACTTCCACGCCCAGGCGCTGAAGTTCATCGTATTTGTCAGCGACGTCACCCAACTCGGTGGGACAGACAAACGTAAAATCGGCCGGATAGAAGAAAAATACGGCCCACTTGCCTTTCACATCGGATTCGGAAATCTCAACGAACTCGCCGTTCTTGTAGGCTGTTGCGTTGAAGGGTTTGATCTCGCTGTTGATAATACCCATTGACTGCTGCTCCCTTGGTGCATGTTGACGTGAATTAACTGATGCACAAGGTATTGATTCAGCGTGAAATATTCAAGTTAATAGTTTTTAGTGATTCGATAGATAAATACTATTTCATATTAAACCACAGGCGGCGTCCTGCCCGAACGACAACCATCTCGGGCACGACCAGCCTTCCAGAAACGGCGCGGGGCAAGCGTGATCTGTAGCCTCATTCACCGCGAGTCGCTCCTTGTTCGCTGAGCTGAATCAACAATGTCACCAACTCATCGGGCTTGTTACTGAGCACCATATGATTGGTTGCGATTTCGTGACAGCTCCAGGCATCGGATTGGCTGGCATGGATGGCCGCGTCGGCGAACCGGGTATAGCCGATGTCGGCGGGATCGCTCTTTGAGGCGCGTATATACGTGAGGGAAAAAGGAAACGACTCCAGTGGCCGGGACAGCCTGACCGGCTCCTGAAACGTCGCAACGGGCTGAGGCACGCGCCGGGCATTCTGGAAAATACCCTCGTCGGGATCATCGAACGTGCGCGAAGCCGGCGGAAGAAACGACGACATGCCGATTTCGATAACGGGCTGAGGCTTGTTGATCATGTCCAGCACGCTCTCACCAGCCGTTGGCACAAAGGCATCCAGATACACCAGGTGTGAAATCCGTTCGGCGATGTGGTCCAGGCAGCCGGTAATCACCGACCCGCCATAGGAATACCCCAGCAGCACGATGTCATGCAGGTCCTCATAGAGAATCAGATTGACCACATCCTCAACATGGGTACTCAGGTTGACCTGAGGACTGGCCAGGTGAACGCGCTCGCCAAGACCTGTGAGCGATGGCGTAAAAACCTCGTGGCCGGCGGCCTGCAGCAAACGCCGCACCTTCCGGAATCCGAACGAGCCTGCCCAGGCGCCATGAACCAGTACGAATATTGCCATGCCTGTCTCCTGCCTGTCCGGGCGTTAAAGATGCGCCAGTGCGTAGCCTATCGCCGCACACACCGCGGTCACCTGCGCGGCATTGCATTGTGCCGCGGTCACCCGCGGGCTGTCAGGGTAGACCTCGGTGGTGGTCCTGTAAGGGGCGCCGGTAATACTGGCGCACAGGCCCAGATGCGTCAGCGGGTACTGGATAACGCCCCGGGCGGCCACCGGTGAGCCGAAGAGTTCGCCGCTGTGATCGGCCGGAGCAATATGGGTGACCGACTCCACCGCCTCGATAATCGCCTGCTGGAAGTCAGGCTGTGGATGCTCGGTGTCATCGACCAGATAGAAGCCGTCCGGAATCTCGCCCGGTTCAAACGGCTTGCCGTCGCGGGCTGCCAGCGCAGGACGAAACTCGGATTCATCAGTATCGGTGGTTTCATGAAGGTCGATATGCAGGATGATCTGATCGCCGACCGGTGCCACCAGTCGCATGAGTGCCGCCGACTCCTCAGCCGGACTGCCATCGCGGAACGAGCGGTTCGGGTCGACCGCATCCGGATTCCAGCGATGGATGCGCTCGTACGCCCAGGGGCTGACGCAAGGCGCAACCAACAGGTTCACGCGGCCCGAGTAATCCGCCGCATGGTGCTCGATGAACTGCAGCGCGCCGTGTACACCGCTGGTTTCATAGCCGTGCACGCGGTGTTTTTCAAGTTAGTTGGCACTGTTTTTTGTTTAAGCCGCGTCTTTCTCCGCTGCCCTTTTTTCCGGATTCAGGGTCGTTGGTCCAACGGGCTCGCAGTTCCTGATCGGACGGCTTCCCCAGCGGTTCGGTGTCCGTTGTTTGGCCTGTTCCAGTACCCGCTGGCGTTGGGCCAGGATGGCGACATCCTCGCCACTGTGCCGCTCCTGCGGGGTTACGAACCTCAACTTACTGTGCTTGTGTTCCGTGTTGTACCAGTTCACGAAGCCGTCTACCCAGCGTCGCGCGTCGTCCAGACTCTTAAAGCCAGCCGAGGGCCAGTCAGGGCGATACTTCAGAGTCCGGAACAAGGATTCCGAGAACGCATTGTCATTGCTGACCCGAGGTCGGCTATACGAAGGCAGTACGCCCAGCTCTTCCAGCTTTGCCTTCATGGTCTGGGCCTTCATTGGGGCTCCGTTATCCGAGTGCAGCACCAGAGGCCGGTGGAGACACTTCTCCCGCAGCAGGCAACGTTGTAACAGTCCGGCGGCGTAGTCGCCGCTCTCAGCCTCATAGACCTCGTAACCCACGATCTTCCGGCTGTAGACGTCTTCAAACATGTACAGGTAGTAGAACTGCCCACGCACCGTCGAAGCCAGGTAGGTAATATCCCAACTCCAAAGCTCACAAGGCCCGGAGGCATGGTGTGTGGTCGCTTCCCGGGAGCGCTGCGGCGCGAGGCTTTGCCCCCGATGGTTCAACTGGTTGTGAGCTTTCAGTATCCGGTAAAACGACGACTCAGAGGCAAGGTACAGCCCCTCGTCCATCAGCGATGGTACGATTTGAGACGGCGGAAGACTCTCGTAACGGGCCGAGTTGCAGGTCGATAGGATCCTCTGTCGCTCCTCTTCACTGAGTCTGTTTACAGGACTGGGGCGTACCGCTTCCGGGCGCTTATCCGACTGCACCGCGCCTTCACGGAACCAGCGCCGATAGGTGCGCAAGCCAATGCCGGCTTCACCACAGGCCCGGAATAATCGGGCTCCAGCGTCCTTGGCTTCCTGGATCAAGTCAATCGTTATCCTGCGCTCAGGGACCGGGGTCAGTCGTCCCCGTTGTCGTTCTCCCAGAGCGCATCCAGCTTTTTTCGCAGCACCAGCAGTGCAGCAGTTTCGGCCAGAGCCTTTTCCTTGTGGCGTAATTCGCGCTCCAGTTTCTTGATCTGCTTCTGGTCTGCCTGACTCTTCTTGCGCAGTTGCTTGTCCCGCTCGGCACTGCGCTGGAAGCCTTGCAGGGACTCTTCTTTCCAGCGCCGGACTTGCTCAGGGTAAAGCCCTTTCTCCCGGCAATACTGGCTGAGTTCTTCTTCGGACAGCGCGGCTGTCTCAATCACGGTTGCCAGCTTTGCTTCTGCTGACCACTGGTCTGACTTGGCTTTGGAACCGGGCACCGGGCGTCCTTCATCTCTGGCTTGTGTCCGCCAATTGTAAAGGGTTTGATCCGAAATGCCTTCTTCCCGCGCCAGAGCGGCTACGGTCATACTGTGGGGCGGCGACAACTTCGCCAGCACTGCGGCTTTACGTTCATCGGAATAACGAGGCACTATCAACACCTGAACCGCCCAACTGGTTAAAAATTAAGTAGTGCCAACTATCCTGCCAGATGGGGCCTCCACCACCACGCTGCAGGCAGATCATGGTGAACCAGCGAGCCTGGGTAACCCCCAGGTCTTTCAGGCGCTCATCCAGCAACTTGCGCCAACGTCTTGCTACCCGGGCATTGGTGAAAGGAAACTGATCTCGAGGGGTTTGTGGGTCCATCTAACTGTCCTGCTATTGACGATTCAGTAACAGTAAATCGCAAGCTAATCATATAGACAAGCGTCAGTTACACATTAGCCAGGTTTGCACCAGATCAATATGCAACATCACGTGGATTCCGAGGCCAACTAAGGAACTTCTCCTTCCACTGAGACAGGTAACTCCTCGCTTCTTCAGAGACCGGAGGCCCTCAGCGTATTGTCGCCCTGGCAGACACCCTTGCTGTCTGTCGTGACCGGCGACCGGCTTTTAAAAAGCTGGTGCCGAGCGCCCCACAACACCGTAGCATCTTCACTCGACACCAGCCGGGGCTTCGGCACGGCGTCTTCCAGGTAATCCGCATCCGCTATGGTCAGTCCCCGGTCGAGTAGAGCCTGCAAGGCCGACAACAAGGCCAAGTTCCGCTTATCGGCCAGAATGGCATGAATTCGGGGGTTGGGTGACCAAAAAACCCGTAGTTCAATAGGTTGGGAGTGTTTTTCGGCTATTTTTCACGTTTGTCTGCCAACCCTCAAATTAGCTTGGCTTGACACCGCTATCTGCCTGCTTCAACAACGTCGGAATGTGCGGTCCATATTCCACCTTGCCGTGACCTGCTCGAATACCACTACCGACCTTTCGGGCTTCTTTGGAGTACAGCGTCTTTGCTCGAATGATGGGGTAGCTGTAACCCCGACCTAACCGGTTGGACATCTTGATCAGACCGTTGAGCCCTTCGGTGTAACCATTAGTGATCGGGAATGGTGCATCCCAGTAGGCAAAGATGTCGTCGTAATGGTTGTGAACCGTTTTGGCCAGCTTCTTGAATGCCACTAGCCCTTGGTCTGGCAAGCTGTTCTCCCAGGCTTCAAAGGCGTTCTGAGCGTTCTGCTTGCCGGGTTCATCGTAGATGCAGAAGAAGGCTTCCTTGAAATCATAGGCTACGGCAAGCTCTGGGATCGCCTGCTTCACGACCTCCAGCGCCTTTTGTTCTGCGGGCGTCAGGTTACCGGGCCGCT
>JASBRL010000003.1 GCA_030149475.1 Marinobacter sp. | reverse complement strand
TGCGCTCCGCCAGCGGTGGCCGGGCCCGCTTCAGGAACGCCTGGCTCGGCTGATGCAGGTCGTAAATAAATTCAGAGAGGGCGTCGTGGCGCTTGTACGGGTCCGGGTTTACCGACTTCCTGAGCACCTCATCCACCCAGGCGGGTATCTCGCGGTCATCGGTCAGAGCGGACTGATACGATAGCCTCCGCTGGGCGCTGCGGGTCCGTGCTCTGGCCACGTCGGCACCGTAGGGTAACCGGCCGGTCAACATCTGATAGGTGATTACGCCGAGGGAGAACAGATCCGAGCGGGGAGTGCCCGCCTCGCCCAGGAAATATTCCGGCGCGGTGTACTGGGCCGTTCCCAGCAGTTGACTGGTGTCCTCGTCCGGCAGCATTTCTGACAGACCGGCGACCTGAGTAGACCCGAAATCAATGATTTTAACGGTGCCGGAGCGGTCGATCATCACATTGGCCGGGCGCAGATCCTGGTGCAGCATCTCCAGCCGGTGAAAGGCCAGCAAACCCCGAGCGACCTGTTCCACAATAGCGCGCACACTGGCGAGGTCAGGGCAGGGGTTGTCAATCATCCACTGGGCCAGAGTCTGGCCGTCAATGTATTCCATAGCGATGTAAAGAAAGTGGCGCTTGCGGGTCGGCTCACAGGGTTTGAGTACGTGAGGACTGCTCAGGCGTCGGGCAATCCACTCCTCCATCATGAACCGTTCCAGGTAGGCCGGGTCGCCACTGAGATCGATCGACGGCGTTTTCAGCACAACCGTGTCACCGGTGTCGTTGTCTTGTGCGAGATAGACATGGCTGCGGCTGGAGGCATGAAGTTCCCGGATGATCGTGTAGCCATCGAAAACGGCGCGGGCCTCCAGAATGGGCGGCAGTGGCAGTTCATTCAGGGGCCGGTAAAGGGCATGGGTGCCCGGGTTGGGCAATTGCTCGATCCGCGCAATCTGCACCGTCAGGTTATCGTCGCTGCCCTGCTCATAGGCCCGGTCAACAATATCTTTGGCGACGGCGTCCAGATTGTCGCCCGCCGCCTGCAGAGTCGCCATCAGCCAGTCCCGACTGACGAATTCGTAAACGCCGTCTGTGGTCAGCAGGAACAGATCGCCTTCCTCGACGGGCACAGACAGGTAATCAATATCCGGGTGCGCAGTGGCACCCATGGCCCGGCTCAGATAGCTTTCCTGCTCGGAAATCCACAGGCGATGATCGTTGGTCAGTTGCTCGAGGTTTTGTCCCCGGAGGCGGTAGATACGACTGTCGCCCACATGAAACAGGTGCGCCGCACTGGCCTTGATGACCATGGCGCTGAGGGTGCAGACGTAGCCACGGTCGCGGTTGTAGCGGAATTCACTCTGGCGGGTCTGGGAATGAAGCCAGGAATTGGTGGCAATCATCACCTGTTGTGCCGACTTTTTAACCGACCAGGCCTCCGAGGTGCAGAAATAGTCGTCCAGGAAACTGGTGACCGCCGCCTGACTGGCGATCTGGCTGACGTCGCTACTGCTGATGCCATCGGCCAGGGCAATGGCAATGCCTTTGGCACTGAGTTGCGGCTCCCGGGGTATCACCACGCCGTGGAAGTCCTGGTTGACCGGCTTGCGGCCTGCGTGGGAGTACTGTCCGATGGCAACGTTCAGTTGGCGGCTCATAGCAGAATGCGGCACCAGAGGTGAGTCAGGGTATTGAATCAAAAATCGTTCACGGCCGGCAGACTCGCTGCCCATGGCAGCCAGGTGCCGGCCGTGATACCTCTGCGCCTGGTTGACGCAGACTCTCCGAATGGATCAGGAGGCGATGGACTGCTTGCCGGGTACGGCCGCCAGGGTGCGCTTGGGCGCTGTTCTGACGTGGGTGCTGTAGAGGGTCAGGCCAGTAAAGGCGAGGCCGCCCACGAGATTACCCAGCGCGGTTGGGATCTCGTTCCAGATGAAGTAGTCCGCGATTGAGAAATTACCGCCCATGATCATGGCAGACGGGAACAGGAACATGTTCACCACCGAGTGCTCAAAGCCCATGAAGAAAAACAGCATGATCGGCATCCACATCGCAATGACCTTGCCACTGACGTTGGTGGACACCATGGCGCCAACCACGCCCATTGAGACCATCCAGTTACACAGCATGCCGCGCACGAAGATGGTGAACCAGCCGGCCGCACCGTATTGCTCGTAGCCCAGAGTCCGGGCTTCGCCAATGCCGGCGATTTTCTGGCCAACGGCGCCGGGTTCAATGCTGAAGCCGTAGGTGAAAATGAATGCCATCATCACAGCGACTGTCAGCGCCCCGGCAAAGTTGCCGAGGAACACCAGTCCCCAGTTCCGGAGAACACCATTGACGGTAACGCCAGGGCGTTTGTCGATAAGCGCCAGGGGCGTCAGCATGAACACGCCGGTCAGCAGGTCGAAGCCCATCAGATACAGCATGCAGAAGCCGACAGGAAAGAGTATGGCGCCGATCAGGAACACGCCGGTCTGGACGGCGACGGTCACCGCAAAGACCGCCGCGAGAGCGAGGATGGCGCCGGCCATGAACGCGCGAATCAGCGTGTCGCGGGTCGACATGAAAATTTTGGACTCACCAGCGTCCACCATTTTGGTGACAAACTCAGACGGCACGAGATAGGACATAGTTATGGTCTCTGTTTCGGATGAGAGAGCCAGGACGTTCGGGACGTTCTGACTCAGACAAAGTTGCAAACCCAGCCGGGGTGAAGCAGAAAGTGTGCCAAAGCGATGTTTGGTCGTTACAGCTTTGTAATCATTGGGGGAAGCGGGGATGCCCGGAGGCCGGGCAGAACTAACAATTCGGTTCGGCGCCATCCTGGTGCGTGTTTTCTCCGATGAGCTTCGCAATGGAGCAGGTGGCTCAGGGGAGGGATAAGCCTCATTGCATGACTTTGTATAAAGCACCGTAATCGGTATTCTGGAACCTCATAACAACAACGTGAATGGAATGACCCACCATGCAGACCAAGTTTCTCCTCGACGAAAGCCAGATGCCCAAACAGTGGTACAACATTCAGGCGGATCTGCCTGAGCCGGTGCCTGCCGTGTTACACCCCGGTACCCACCAGCCCATCGGTCCGGCCGATCTGGAGCCTCTGTTTCCGGCAGACCTGATTGCCCAGGAAGTCAGTACCGAGCGGGCGATTGATATTCCCGGGCCGGTGCAGGACGTCTACAAGCTCTGGCGACCGGCGCCCCTGTATCGGGCGCACAGACTGGAAAAAGCGCTGGGTACGCCCGCGAAAATCTTCTACAAGTACGAGGGCGTCAGCCCCGCTGGCAGCCACAAGCCGAACACGGCGATTCCCCAGGCGTTCTATAACCAGCAGGCGGGTATCCACCGGCTGACCACCGAAACTGGCGCCGGGCAGTGGGGCACCGCGCTGTCCTTTGCCGGCTCACTGTTTGATATCGATGTGACGGTGTTCCAGGTACGGGTATCGTATAACCAGAAGCCCTACCGCCGTGCGGTGATGGAGACCTACGGTGCGCATTGTGTGCCGTCGCCCTCGGAAATCACCCAATTCGGCCGTAAAGTGCTGGCGGAAACCCCGGATCATAACGGCAGTCTCGGTATCGCCATATCCGAGGCGGTCGAGCTGGCGGTGCAGGACCCGGCCACCAAATACGCGCTGGGCTCCGTGCTCAACCATGTGCTGTTGCACCAGAGCATTATTGGCCTGGAAGCTATCCAGCAGATGGAGATGGCCGATTGCTGGCCGGATGTGGTGGTGGGCTGTACCGGTGGTGGTTCCAACTTTGCCGGCATTGCCTTCCCGTTTATGGGGCATGCGCTGCGCGGCGGAGACCAGACCCGCATCGTGGCGGTTGAACCGTCGGCCTGTCCCAGTCTGACCCGGGGCAAGTACGCCTACGACTTCGGTGACACCGGC
>JASBRL010000176.1 GCA_030149475.1 Marinobacter sp. | reverse complement strand
AAAAGCAGCAGGCTGAGCAGGGGCCGGGGCGCTCCGTAGACGGCTTTCATGGCCGGGTTTCTCCTGCCATTGGTGTGTTGAGAATGCCGATGTAACCGGCCGGCTGCTGAAGTTGTGCGGCCGTGGCGTCGGCATACCGGTTGATTGGCCCGGCCAGTATGACAATGACAATGCTCATGGAGACCAGGGCACCGGCGGCCACCGAGACTGGCACGGACAGTTTGCCACGGTCTGCGACGTGCCCCTCGTTATTGCGCCAGAACACAATGCTGCCGGCGCGGCTGTACGCCACCAGCGTAAAAAAACTGCCGATCAGTACCACCGACCAGAGTGCGGTCATCCGTGGGCCGTCACCGGCAGCATTGAGAATCTGCAGCTTGGCGAAAAATCCGCTCAGCGGTGGGAGGCCGGCTGCTGCGGTGGCTCCCAGCAGAAACAGGACGCTCAGCAGGGTCCGATTGTGCATGCGGGGCGCAGTGACAATCTCATCTCCCACAGCGCCACGCTGGTTCGCAATCAGATCGACAATCAGGAACAGGCCTCCCACTACCCAGGTCGTGCTGAGCAGATAGAACAGCGCCGCCGACGTGGCCTCCGGTGTGTGGAGGCTGATTGCAGCCAGCAGGGTGCCCACAGAAATAATCACCTGCCAGGCCACCAGCGTGCGCAATCCGTAGGCGCTCAGCGCTCCGATCACGCCAATGGCGAGGGTCGCCAGAGCCGCCGGAAACAGCCAGTCCATTCCCAGATGTGCGAGAGCCCCGGCCTGAATCCCGAAAATCAGGGTGTACACCCGCAGGATTGCATAGATGCCCACCTTGGTCATGACCGCAAACAGGGCAGCAACCGGTGCGGTGGCACTGGCATAGGCCCGGGGCAGCCAGAAACACAGGGGCAGAATCGCGGCTTTCAGTCCGAATACCACCAGTAACATCATACCACCAGCTTTCATCAGCGGCAGTTCGTCGCCGGTTAATTGCGGCACCTTGACCGCCAGATCGGCCATGTTGAGAGTTCCGGTGACGCTGTAAATCATGCCTACGCTGATCAGAAACAGGGAGGAGCCGATCAGATTGAGTACGACATAATGCAGGCCCGGTATGGTCCTGGCAGAGCCGCCGCCGTGTAACAGCAAACCGTAAGAGGCAATCAGCAGAACCTCGAAGGCCACAAACAGATTGAACAGGTCTCCGGTCAGAAAGGCTATATTCAGCCCCAGCAACTGAAACAGAAACAGGGCGTGAAAATGCGCTCCTTCACTGTCAGTTCGGGCAACCGAATAGAGGTGGCAGAACAGGGCCAGAACCGCAGTCAATGTCAGCATCAGCGCAGACAGGCGGTCAAGCACCAGCACGATGCCGAACGGTGGATGCCAGTTGCCGAGTGCATAGGCACGGTAGGCGCCGTCGTCCGCCAACCCCAGCAGAACCACCGCTGCAACGACCAGGGCGAGGGTGGTGGCCAGCGCAAGGGTGCGACGCAAGGCAAGCGGGGCGTAACCCAGAAAGATCTGCAAAACACCGCCCAGCAGCGGAATCAGAATGGGTGCGATCAGCCAGTGATTCATGAGTGCTCGTCTCCGGGTTCCTGGCTCTCGCTGGTGTTGGTCTTGCCATCCACATGATCATCGGAATTATCAATTTGTGCCCGCAGCGCCAGCACGACCACAAACGCGGTCATGGCAAAACCGATGACGATCGCAGTGAGCACCAACGCCTGTGGCAGTGGATCGGTGTACTGATCAGTGCTGCCGAGGATCGGTTGGGCTCCGGTGAGCAGCCGGCCGGTTGCGAACAGGAACAGGTTGACGCCGTAGGACAGCAGTGTCAGCCCCACCACAACCGGGAAGGTACGGGCCCGCAGCACCAGATAAACACCACTGCCGGTGAGGGAGCCGATGACCAGCGCGATGACTATTTCCATCTCAGGTTCCCTCCGTATCAGCATTGATCTTCAGTGACAGGTGCCCCAGGCTGACCAGGGTCAGCATGGTCGCGCCTACCACGGTCAGGTAGACCCCGATGTCAAACACCATCGCGGAGGCCAGCTCAAATTCACCAATCAGCGGCAGTGAAAAGTGCCCGAACGAGGACGTCAGAAACGGATAGCCGTAGGCAATGCTGCCTGCCCCGGTCAGTGCCGCCGTCAGCACTCCCAGAGCGATCATTGGCTGGTAACGCACCGGCATACGCTGCTGTGTCCATTCAATGCCGTTGGCAATGTACTGCAGAATGAGGGCAACGCCGGTGATGAGGCCAGCAATAAAGCCGCCGCCAGGCAGGTTGTGCCCCCGCAACAGAATGTAGGCCGATACCATCAGCGCCAGTGGCAACAGCGGGCGGGCAATCTCTTTGAGCATGGTGGGGTGGGCATCGCGGGTCCAGGTGTTGCCCTGGCCGTCGCCCGGCGGTGGCGTCAGCCTGACCTGTCGCAACATGGCAAAAATACCAAGAGCCGCGATCGCCAGTACAGTGATCTCGCCCAGGGTATCGAATCCGCGGAAATCCACGAGGATGACGTTGACGATGTTGTTGCCGCCCGCCAGTAATTTACTGTTGTCGACGTAAAACCGGGAAATGGAGTCTCCCGGATGGGTCAGTATGGCCAGGGTGATCAGGGTCATGCCGCCGCCGGCTGCCAGGGCTACCAGCAGATCCCGCCAGCGTCTGCGGCGACGGGTTTCCAGTGGGGTCCAGGAAGGCAGGTAATACAGCGCAAGCATGAGCAGGACAATGGTCACCACTTCCACCGAAAGCTGGGTCAGCGCAAGGTCGGGCGCCGAGAAGCGGGCAAAGGTCAGCGAGACCATCAGACCGACCACGCTCAGCAACAGCAGGGAGTAGAGTCTTTCCCGGTGCATGACTGCAGCCATTACGGCACACAGGATGAGGATCAGGCCGCCCACCGCCGTAGGTACGTCAATGGGCGAGAGGCCTGCGCTGCCAACTGAGGCGCCCAGGTTGAGGATGGGCCAGAGCGCAACCACTTCCGCAGTGACGAGCAATAACAGTCCATAACGCTGCAGGGAGCCATTTTCCAGCCCTCGAATGAAGTGCCGGGACAGGTTGACAATCCGCACAACCGCGGCCTCGAACACAGCTTTCTCATCGATCTCCCGGAAACGGGCATGGAAATCGAAAAACTTCTGGCGCTGAGTGTACATCAGCAAGCCGCCAAAAAATGCGAGAAAGCTCATCAGCAACGGCAGGTTCAGCCCGTGAATGATCGCCAGTTTAAAGTCCGGCACCGGTCCGGCCAGAGTTGCCGCTGCTGCGGAGTTGAGCAGAGGGCCGATAGAGAAAGTCGGGAAAATCCCCACCATGACACAGGCAACGACCAGAATTTCCACCGGAATTTTCATGTACCGGGGAGGTTCATTGGGTGGATAGATAGGAAGGTCGATCGGTTTGCCGTTGAAAAAGACGTCGTGGACAAAGCGTGCTGAGTAGGCTACCGCGAATGCGCCGGCCAGGGTGGCAATCAGTGGTGGGAGATAGGCCCAGACACCGGGCAGAGCAATTTCCAGGGACTCGGCAAAGAACATCTCCTTGCTGAGAAAGCCATTCAGCAGCGGCACACCGGCCATGGATGCGGCCGCCACCATGGCCAGGGTGGCGGTGTGGGGCATGAACTGCCAGAGGCCGTTGATTTTTCGCATATCCCGGGTGCCGGTCTCGTGGTCAATGATGCCGGCAGCCATGAACAGCGATGCTTTGAAGGTGGCGTGATTGATCACATGAAACACCGCCGCAATGGCGGCCAGATCGGTATTCATGCCGAACAGCAGGGTAATCAGGCCCAGGTTACTGACCGTGGAGTATGCGAGCAGACCTTTCATGTCGTGTTTGAACAGGGCAATGTATGCGCCCAGAAGCAAGGTCACCATGCCGGTAAAACTGACCATGTAAAACCATTGGTCGGTTCCGGCCAGGACCGGGTACAGGCGCGCCAGCAGGAACACCCCGGCCTTTACCATGGTCGCGGAGTGCAGGTAGGCGGAGACCGGCGTGGGGGCCTGCATCGCGTGGGGCAGCCAGAAGTGAAACGGGAACTGGGCTGATTTGGTAAAGGCGCCCAATAGTACCAGCGTCAGCACCACCTGGTAGAGGGTGCTGTCGCGAACGGTATCGCCGGCGGCGAAGATCGCATCAAGTTCAAAACTGCCCACGATGTGGCCAATCAACAGGACACCGGCCAACAGCGCCAGCCCGCCACCACCGGTCACCGCCAGCGCCATCCGTGCACCGCGGCGGGCGTCCTGTTTGTGGTTCCAGAAGCTGATCAGCAGGAAGGAGATCAGGCTGGTCAACTCCCAGAATACCAGCATCAACAACAGGTTACTGGACATGACGATGCCCAGCATGGCGCCCATGAACATCAGCAGCAGGCCGTAGAATTTGCCGATGTTTTCGCCGGGCTTGAGATAGTAACGGGCATAAATAATGATCAGAATACCAATGATCAGGATCAGCAGGGCAAACAGCAACGACAGGCCGTCAAGGCGGAAGCTCAGGGACAGGCCCAGGGAAGGCAGCCAGCTGTGCGTCTGCACCAGCACGTGGCCGGCGGCCAGGTCGCCCCAGAGCGGAAACAGGGCGGACAGAGCGACAACAGCCGGCACCGACGAGGCAATGGCAATGGCGGTTCGGCCCGCCTGGGCAAAAAGCGGTGCCAGCAAAGCGCCAAAAAATGGCAGAAAAACGACCAGCGCCAGGGTCATCACAACCTCATTATGAATCAGGTGAATCGATCACGTTTTCATCGGGGGTATGCCTGAGTCTAGACGTCAGGCGCGGGCTGTGCGAAACCAGAGCCCGTTTCAGTCGGCAATACCGAGAAGCGGGGGATCCGGAAAGTAGGGCAGCCGGCCCAGACGCGCATCGAACAGGGCGCTGGGAGCCACCATATAGCCTGGCACTATGCGTAGGCGCTCGAGCATGACTGCTCCGGTTGTTGAATCATGGTCCTGATAATACGTGGCCGGGCCGACAGGTCAAGCCATGTTTTGGCAATTCGCCGACTTGTCGTGCGCCGGTAGGGGCCGGGCTGGTGGGCATCAGAGTACACGCCGATTCTGGTACGGTCTGTCCGGGTCCTTGCCGTTGCGAGCCAGGGCAATCCGCTGGTTGGCACGGCCGAGAATCTTTTTCTGCAGCCGGGTTTCCCAGTCCAGCGCCGTTTTATCCGGAGCTGTCCAGGTTCGATTGAACAGCAGTTTGCTGGCAGCAATTGCGTCGGGGGAGCGCTCGGCAAGCTCCCGGGCGAAGGTATAGGCAGCCGCCAGTGGGTCATCGCAAACGCGACTGACCAGTCCCATGGTGTGGGCTTCGCTGCCACTGAACTGACGGGCGGTCATGGTCAGTTCCTTGGCCAGGTCGATACTGATCAGTTCCCGCAATGTGACGGCCAGGCTCATGTCCGGGATCAGTCCCCATTTTGTTTCCATGATCGAAAACCGGCAATCCGGCGTGGTAAAGCGGAAGTCAGCGCCCAGGACAATCTGAAACCCGCCGCCAAAACAGTAACCGTGGGTGGCAGCAATGACCGGTGCAGGTACGTCTCGCCAAAGGTAGCCTGCATCCTGAGCGAGATTGCTGATTTTGCGTCCGGGCTTGATCAGTAATTTGACGAAATTCAGTGGCTTGCTCGAAACGGTTTTGACATCGAGACCGGAGCAGAAGGCGTCACCGGCACCCCTGAGGACGATGGCGCGAACCTGTCGTTCCTTTTTTAGCGCACGGGCGGTTGCGGCAATGGCCTCAAACATCGGCATGTCCAGACCGTTGTATTTTTCTGGCCGGTTCAGGGTAACGGTGGCAATCCCGTCGTCGATATCCAGCAACACTCGCTCAGCACCCATAGCAGCGTCCGCCTCATCCGTTGGTCGAAGGGCGCTATGCTACCACGAACGGCAACGATGAAAACGTTCGGCAACCTGTTCATGCCGGAGCTTGAGGTGGGGGACCACCAACCCCGTCAAAGCGGTTGGGCGGACAGGCGTCCTGTCTATCAGCGCCGTGGCCCAAAAGGTCACATAGTGACACTTTCGGAGCCGGCGGTGACATTGGCGGTCAGGTCAGGTCAGCGATGTGCACGAAGCGGTATCGGAAAACCGGATTTCGCGCCCGCTCGAGCGTGGATGCAGCGGACGAACTGACCACCAGAATCTGATCAGCGCCGGGTTTTCAGAGCGTCGGTGATGGCCTCCGCCTCCGCCGACAGAACCCGGTAGAGCAAGCTGTCGGTCTGCCGGCTCGCTTGCTGCAACTGCTTCTGTTTGAGTCCGTAAAGCTTTTCGAGTAACGCTGTTTGCGTGGTTTGTTCTGACCTGCTCATGGATAACTCCTCAAAAACGTCAGATCCCTTTACAGTGCTGCCGGAAATCCGTCCGTCTCTGGAATGCGGAGCATTAACTGTGCCAGTTAACGAAGCCCCTCGGGGCAAGGCGTGAGCGGCGCATTGGCTGCGTTGCGCCTGCTGGCAAGGGCTATGGCCATTCCCGGCGAGTCACGTTTGGTCATTGCACCGCTCAGATCCTGCAGAAGGGCAACCGAATTGCTCAGCGCGTCCTTAACCGGGCGGGACACCAGTTTGACGGTGACCGGGGTTCCAACCTTCAGGTCGCTGTGCGAATCTACCCGCCATTTTCCGGAGAGACTTTATGACCGATACCCTGATTGATCGCCGTGACCTGACCTTCCAGCTCTATGAAGTGTTGGACACCCATACCCTGTGCACCCGAGAGCGGTTTGCCGAACACAATCGCGAAACCTTTGATGCGGTGATTGAAGCAGCCGACCGGCTGGCCCGGGACAAATTCGCCAGTCACAACAGCGCGGCTGACAAGGACGAGCCCCGCTTTGTGGACGGGCAGATCGAGATGCTGCCGCAGGTCAAGGAAGCTTTTGACGCCTACGCCAGTGCCGGTTTCATCGCCGGGCGCTACGACTATGAGCTGGGCGGTATGCAGTTGCCGGAAACGGTGATGGCAGCCTGCAACGGGTTCTTCACGGCCGCCAATCCGGGTACCGCCGGGTATCCGTTTCTGACCACGGCGGCGGCAAACCTGATCCGCGTCTTCGGGTCCGCTCAGCAGCGATCACAGTTTCTGAAACCGATGCTGGAGGGTCGATACGCCGGCACGATGGCACTGACCGAGCCCCACGCGGGCTCCTCGCTGGCAGATCTGCGCACATCCGCAAGCCCCGCCGATGATGGGAGTTACCGGGTAAAGGGCGCCAAGATCTACATTTCCGGCGGCGAGCAAGCCATTACCGATAATATCGTGCACATGGTGCTGGCTCGCATCAAAGGCGCACCGGCCGGGGTCAAGGGAATTTCGCTGTTTATCGTCCCTAAATATCGCGTAGACCATGACGGACGTATGGGTGAGCGCAACGGCGTGGCCCTGGCCGGTTTGATCCACAAACTGGGCTATCGCGGCACAACCTCCACGGCGCTCAGTTTTGGTGACGACGCACCCTGCCATGGCTATCTGGTCGGTGAGCCGAATCAGGGGCTGAAATACATGTTCCAGATGATGAACGAGGCCCGGCTCGGCGTGGGTTTCGGAGCGACGGTCATCGGCTACCGTGGCTATATGCACAGCCTGGAATACGCCCGCGAGCGCCTGCAGGGTCGGAAGCCATCCGAGCGTGATCCCGCGTCACCGCCGGTGTCACTCATCGAGCATGCGGATGTCCGGCGCATGCTGCTGGCCCAGAAATCCTATGTGGAAGGGGGGCTTGCCCTGTGCCTTTACGGCGCTCGTCTGGTTGATGATCAGCATACCCATCCGGATGCCCGGAAACGGCTGGAAGCGGGCCGGTTATCAGACCTGCTGACGCCCGTCATGAAGGCGTGGCCGTCCGCTTATGGTCTGCAGGCCAATGATCTGGCGATCCAGGTATACGGCGGTGCGGGCTATACCCGTGAATACCCGGTTGAACAATGCTGGCGTGATAACCGGCTGAACCCCATTCACGAGGGCACAAATGGCATTCAGGCGCTGGATCTGCTGGGGCGTAAAGTCTGGCAGGACCAGAGCCACGGTCTCCAGTTGCTGATGCAGGCCATGCAGGTGGACCTGCAAGAGGCTGTCACGCCCAGGTGCCAGCAGTGGGCGCTCTCCCTGAGCGAGACCCTGCAACGGGCGGTTCAGGTGACCCAGTCTCTGGGTAAAGCCCTGGCCCACGAAAATCCGGACGGCGTCCTGGCGAACGCTTCCTGTTATCTGCACCTGTTCGGGCACATTGCGGTGGCCTGGATGTGGTTGCGCCAGGCCAATGTGGCCGCCAGGGAAGTGAACGTGGCCAGTACCGGTGTTGAGCGCGCCTTCTACGAGGGCAAGATGCAGGCCGCACAATACTTCTTCCACTGGGAATTGCCGACCGTCGCCCGGGACATAGTGCTGCTTGAGAATCAGGATGATACCTGCCTTGCGATGAAGCCCGAGTGGTTCTGAACCAGTGGCGAAAGTGCTGATTCTGGTCCAGACTGAGCCTTCAGACTGGCTTTGCGAGAAACACCATGAGCAACGGATATCGCCAGGTTGAGTGTTCAACCCGTGTCTCTCTTACCCGGTACATTACAGGTGGGCAGGTCGTGGAAGTGGTGTTCCGCGATGAATCCGGACAGGTCCAGACCGTGCATGACGTTATTCGTGACCTGTTTCTGCGGGCAGGGGAGGAGTTTCTCCTGCTCGGCCGTGGCCAGCTTGTTCGCCTTGATCATGTTTTCCTCGTGAATGGCGAGCCCGTCTCCGGCATCAGTTCTGCCTGAAGCGTCTAATGAGTTTTCAGTTATCCCTGCTTTTTCGTCAATCAAATAACTGGATGATATTGTTAAAAAAACGGTAACTCTTGGTTTATTGTCTCCGGTGTCTGGCGACCTTAGACTGCGCTGGCAGTTCCTGTTTTACTTACTTCAGAAAGGGATGACTTATGAACAAGTTAACGCTGAGTGCTTTGGCCCTGGTGCTGTCCATGGGCATGGCCGGTTGCAGTCAGGACGACTCCGAGGGCGTCGACATGGAGAAGGCGGCGGACAATGCCGGTGATCTGGCCGAGAAGGCGGGTGATAGCGTACGGGACACCTATGAGCAGGCGACCGGCCAGGGTAATGGCGCATGGGACGAGACCAAGGAGGCGACACAAGATGCGGTGGATGAGACCGGCGACGCCATGAACAGTGCCGGCGACGCGATTGGTGAAGCGGCTGAAAACTCCAAAGACGCTGTCAAGAAAACTTACAAAGACGCGACGACAGGCCAATAAGCGGTGCACAGAACGGGTCGTTTCCCTTGCGGGGCGCCCCGTTCATCCATTAGCCGTTTCCTGTGCCGCATTTTCACCTATGCTGGTGGGTGGGTTTTGCAGTGTTTGTGCGTCAACACGCGGATACTCACTTGTGTGGTTCGAAAGAGGGAACGGTATGTGGCTGATCGAAAAAAATACCTGGGTGGCCGGATTCGTGGGGGTTGCCGTTGTCACCAGCGCGCTTTACCTGCTTGATTCCACCGTGGTGATGGGAGCTGGCCCGGGTGTTTCGCTGGGGTTTTTGCTGGGGGTCGGCTTGACCCTGCTATACCTGGGTTTCCGGGTCCTTGGCCCTATAGCTCGCGGGTTCGACGAGCCGGTGTCAGAAAGTGACGTTGTTTCGCCGGTACTCGCCAACTTGTGCCCGACCCTGGCCCGTGACGCAGTCACCGGCCGTAAGCTGGTTCGCGCCCTGTCCAGTGACGCTGATGCCAATGCCATCTCGGCGGCGGAGGTCTCGTTTGCCGCTGATCAGCTCAAGGAGCGACTGGATCGTCAGGTAGACGACATGGCACAGATGGCCGACTACGCCGGCCAGATTACCGAGACGGTTCGGGAGTCAGCGGAGCAGGCGGCCGGATCCGCCGATACGGCACGGCAGGCAAGTGCTCAGTGTATTAGCGGTCAGGCCGCCCTCAGCGGCGCAATAGAGGCGATCCGGATTGTGCACGGGCAGTCTGCTGAGACGCTTGCGATGATCCAGGCGCTCAATGACAAATCGGAGAAGATCCAGGGTGTGACCAGCGTTATCGAGGGCATTGCCGAACAGACCAATCTGCTGGCACTGAACGCCGCTATCGAGGCGGCCCGGGCAGGTGAGCAGGGTCGTGGCTTTGCGGTGGTGGCGGATGAAGTACGACAACTGGCGGGCCGCACGTCTCAGGCAACCGGGGAGGTGGCGGAGACCCTGCAGGAAATCCGTACCGGGACCGGTGAGGTTGTCGCGCGGATCAAAACCCTCGCGCAAAGCGTGGAGGGTGGTCTGCAGTCGGTGGAAAGTGTGGGTGCACAACTGGGTGATATTCAGGCCCGATCGGAGCAGGTGGAGCAGCAGGTAACCCGGATTGCCGAAGGCGACCAACACAACGAAGAAAGCCTTCAGCACATGTTCAGCTCGATCGAGAGCGTCCGGGATCAGATCTCCGAGAGTGATGGCAGTGTAAAGTCGCTGGCCCGGCAGGCGGCGCGGCTGATGGAGTTGGCCGAGCGTTCAAATGCCGCATTCGCCCTGAACAGCGATGCCAGTTATCACCGGTTTTTCTATGGGCAGGCGCGACAGGGCGCGGATCAGATCGGTGCATTGTTCGAGCAGGCGTTGAAAGACGGCAAGCTGACGGAGTCACAACTGTTCGACAAAACCCGCGAGCCGATTCCGGATACCCGGCCCCAGAAGTACCGCAGCGGCTTTGACCGGTTTACGGATGAGGCGTTGCCGGCGATCCAGCAGCCAATCAAGGCGTCACATGAGGCACTGGTCTTTGCCATTGCCACCGCGCCGGATGGCTATGTGCCGACTCACAATCGTGAATTCGCCCATGCGCCGACCGGAGATGCCAGCGTGGATCTGCTCAAAAGCCGCAGCAAGCGCCTGTTTAACGACCGCACCGGGGCCCGTTGCGGCAGCCATACCCAGGAAATGCTGTTGCAGACCTATCGGCGGGATACCGGCGAAATCATGCACGACGTCTCGGTACCGGTGTTTGTAAATGGACGCCACTGGGGCGGTTTTCGCCTGGGCTACCGCCCCAATCCGGGTACCGCTCAATGAGCCTGCTGTAGCCGTGCTGTTGCAGCCTGAATCAGAATACTCGTGAGGTGCTCCATGAACTCACCGCCGTGGCGCCAGAAATGCCAGTACAGGCTCACCGGGACGACGTGATCGGGTGCCAGGTTGACCAGACCTGGAACCGGTGCCGCCAGCTCCGCCTGCAGGTCCGGGATCATACCGTAACCCATGCCGGCAGCCGCCAGCCGGATGAATCCCTCGGAGGACGGGCACAGATGGTAGGGAAACTGGCCGTGATAGCCGCACTGGGCCAGGAATCGGTGCTGCAGTTGATCATTGGGTCCAAACACAATGGCTGGCGCCCGGGCAAAGGCCGCCGGCGTGAGGCCATCGGCAAAATAGCGGGCCACGTAATCCCGGTGTGCCAGGGCACGGTAAGGCATCTGGCCCAGTAGCACGCAGCGGGCACCAGCAACAGGCTGGTCACTACTGCACAGGCAGGCGGCCACATCGCCGTCCCGCATGCGTCGCAGGCCAACGTCCTGATCCTCAATGACCATATCCACCAGCAGTCCTTCCCGATGGCAGACCTCACTGATGGCTTCGGCCCACCAGGTGGCCAGGCTGTCGGCATTCAGGGCGATACGAAGCCGCGTCCGATCCGCCGACAGGGCGGGTATCTGGCGGCGCAGATCCCGCTCCAGTAACTGAACCTGTTGTGCATGGTTGAGCAAGCGCTGCCCCGCTGCCGTCGCCCGAAGCGTGGGGTTGCGGATCAGCACCGGTTGACCAAGCCGCGATTCCAGCAGTTTGATGCGCTGGGAAACCGCCGACTGGGAGAGACCCAGGGCCAGCCCTGCACGCTCAAAACCGCCGGTTTCAATCACCGTCACCAACGCTTCCAGCAGTTTGTAGTCAAGCATAAGTAAATCTTATGTAGTATTAAGACTATGAATTTTTAGTATAGACGTTCTGCCGTATGATTGTCGCGTTGACGGGCCGGGCAGATATCGATGTCCGGCGTTGAAGTCATACTGAACCAGACGAGATACCCGACATGTTGCAGAGTTATCTGACCGGACTGATGGTGTGCGGTGGCATCATCATCGCGATTGGTGCCCAGAACGCCTACCTGCTGGGGCAGGCGTTCCGTCGCGAACACCATTGGTGGTCAGCGGTGCTGTGCATGAGTGCCGATGCACTGCTGTTCTCTGCGGGCATGTTGGGAGTCAGCGCGGCCCTGGTCGCCTTCCCCTCCGCTCTGGAAGTTTTGCGCTGGGCCGGGGTCGCCTTCCTGCTCTGGCTCGGGGCAACAGCGTCCATGCGGGCGATTCGGGGGCGTTCGGCGCTGGCGATGGAGCTGGACCAGAGGCGCAGTCTGGGCACAGTGCTGCTGGCAACCCTGGCGGTTACCCTGCTCAATCCACAGGTTTACCTGGATACCCTGCTGCTGATTCCGTCCATCGGGGCACAGCAGTCGGACCCCCTGTTCTTTGTCGTTGGCGCGACCTCGGCCTCGGTGGTCTGGTTTACGCTGCTGGCGTGGGGAGGCTCCGCGCTGGCACCGGTGCTGGCACGCCCGATGGCCTGGCGGACCATTGACGGCGTCATTGCGGTGATGATGCTGGCCATTGCCCTGCACCTGATGTTCAATGGAATTGACACAGGCCCGGTCGCGGCCTGACCACAAAACACAGGGGATGTCTCTTGACTGATAATCACCAGCAACTGGACAGGTCGGAGTTGGACGCGCAGCGATCCGACCCACATCGTAACCTGGCCGTGGCGGTTTATATTCTGCAGGCGTTGTCGTTTTTCCTCGGGGGTCTTACCGGCCTGGCCGGTGTGATCGTCAATTACGTGAAACTGGACGATGTGCGCGGCA
>JASBRL010000143.1 GCA_030149475.1 Marinobacter sp. | reverse complement strand
TCCCTGAAAGCCGGACTCCGCGTTGAGCCTTCTTGAAAGGCAACCAGCCTTCCTGCGAAGCCTCGCCTTGATTCCGGCTTTCAGGGAGAGCCAGAATCGCCACTAGACTTAATCAGAGGTTCCCTGGCTCACGGCAGCGGTCTGGCATCAGGCTGCGCGGCATGTTATCGCTGGCGGACATACGGATGAACAGGCACGGAGGTGAGGCATGAAATATTTGTTCGAAGTCCATATCAAACCCGGCTATACCGCTGAAGACTACGCCGACGCGTGGGTTCGTGCCAGTGAAATCATCCAGCAGGCGCCGGGCGCACGGGGCACTGAACTGCGCCGTAAAATCGACGATCCGAATGTACTGATCGCGATTGCCAGCTGGCACAGCAAGGCTGAACGGGACGCGATGGAAGCGCAACACGATTCGCGAGTAGCCGAGATTATCCGCAGTGCCGCGCCGTGTTGTGAAATCCGGCCCATCGGTGAGTTCGAAGAACCGGACTGGGTGGTCAAACCGGGGGACTGACGGCCTCGTCGTCGCGGGGTACACTGCCCGGCTTTGCCAACTGCCGGCTAACGGAGTGCCCACGTGCTGCTTGCCTATCTTAATGCCCTGTTTCCTGTTGTTTTCTGTGCTTTACTGGGTCTGTTCCTGGCGCGCCGGACGCGCTGGCTGGACTCGCCGGATTTGCCAAGGCTGATCACCCAGATCGGGTTGCCGGCCCTGATCCTGAAGGCCCTGCTGGGCATGGATACACCGATCTGGTCGGTCTCGACAACGCTGGTCGCCATCCTCGCGGTGTTGGTCCTGTCGGCGCTGATTGGCGCGATGGCGTTAAGGTTCAGCGGACTGCCGGTGCGCGGTTATCTGTCGATGCTGGTCAATCCCAATACCGGCAATCTGGGCATTCCCCTGGTGTTTGCGCTGCTGGGTGATCAGGCCCTGATCCACGCGGTGATCATCTCGACCACGGTACAGTTGAGTCACTTTACGCTGGGGGTCTGGCTACTCTCCGGCCGTTTCTCCTGGCGCACGGTTGTTGCCAATGCGTCGGTTGTGGCGCTGATTGCCGGGGTGGTGTGGGGCAGCACGGGCTGGCCGACGCCCGCGCCGGTCATGACGACCATCAACCTGCTGGCGGGTATGACGCTTCCGGTCATGCTCCTGCTGCTGGGGCGCTCCCTGGCCCGCATTCGCCTCAATGATCTGGGTCGCATGGGGGCCATCGTGGGGCTCTCCGTGGGGCGGGTGGCATTGGGCCTGGGCACTGCCCTGCTGGTGGTTGCGGTATTGCCCCTGCAGCCGGTGGTCGCCCAGACGCTGCTGATCCAGGCCAGCATGCCGGTGGCGGTGATCAGCTATATTCTGGCCACCCACTACGACGGACCCAGCGATGATATCGCTGCGGTGATCCTGTTCAGCATGCCGGTGTCGCTGTTGGCGGTGTTCGGGATACTGCAGTTCATCTGATTCGATCGTTCGGTTTGCCAGTTCCGTATAGTTTCAGGCGCAGTGCCCTGGGGGCCGGCGGTCCCGGGCGGCTTGCGGTCTTGCCGGGACCGAACGACGGCGCGAGGGGGAAAGGGGTATGAGAAGGCCATCATTGGACGGAGAGCTTGTTCACCATGTTCGGGACGCGCTGGGCTCCATTCTGGTGATTGATTACCGCAAGCACCGGATCCTGAGTTTCAATTCCGTGTTCGAGCAGAGCAAGATCGAGCGCAGTCGGCCGTATCTGCCCGTTCATGAATATAACCGGGCCATGTTGTTGCCGGTGGCCTTTCGCAGGCCCGGCCACGCCACCATCCTCGGCCTCGGCGGCGGGGTGCTTGCCGGGGGGCTGAACCGGTTATTGCCTGATTGTGAGATTCACGCGGTCGAACTGCGTCAGGCAGTGGTCGATGTGGCGCGCCAGTATTTTGGCCTGCCGGCAACCCGGCGCCTGCGCATTACCGTGGGCGATGCCCGCCAGGCGCTTATGACGATGCCTGAGGCCAGTACCGACCTGATCCTGGCCGACCTTTACAGCGCGGACCGGATGAGCCCGACCCAGGCCCATCGGCGCTTCGTCGAGCACTGTGATCGTGTGCTGACCGCTGACGGCTGGCTGGCTATCAACTACCATCGCCCGCCCAGCCGCGATGGCGCGTTATTCCGGCAACTGGGTGCGCACTTTCCGACGCTGCTGTCGTTCAAGAGCAAAACCAACAACACGGTACTCTATGCCAGTAAGGGGCCGGTCGCGGATCTGTACGAGCAGGACAGCCGCTTTGGCGCGCTGGAGGCCCGTCTGCCCATCGACTGGCGGCGGCTGATGGCGCGGGTCAATCGTCTGGGCTGACGGCCTGGTGACCATCCATCAAGCGTTGATGTCATACTTTCAGCCAGGTCCTCACATCCTGCCTCCCGGTCGTCGCAGGTTGTGCTAGTCTTGCCATCTTTGCCTGCGAGTTCGCCATGCCAGCCGCTTTCTCCGAAACCACCAAGGGTGTTGCCTTTGGTCTGGGCGCCTACACGATGTGGGGCTGTTTCCCCCTGTTCTTTGCCCTGTTTGACGGGGTTCCCGCCTACGAAGTGCTGATTCACCGGGTGATCTGGTCCAGCGCTTTTCTGGCTGTCGTCATCACCGTGCTCCGGCGCTGGCCGCCGGTTCGTGCCGCGCTGGCACAGCCGAAAAAGCTCAGCCGGGTACTCGGTTGTGCGGTGCTGATCGCGATCAACTGGGGAATGTACATCTACGCGGTTGAGACCCGCCATGTCCTTCAGGCCAGCCTGGGGTATTTTCTCACGCCCCTGGTCAACGTGGCGCTGGGGATCCTGGTGCTGCGTGAACAGATGGCCCGGCTGCAGGGCCTGGCGGTAATCCTGGCGGGGATCGGTATCCTTATCCAGCTGGTCCTGCTGGGCAGTGTGCCCTGGATCAGCCTGATGCTGGCGTTCAGCTTTGGTACCTATGGGCTGCTGCGCAAGCAAGTACCCCTGGATGGGTTGTCAGGCCTGTTTGTGGAAACCCTGTTGCTGTTGCCGCCGGGTCTGTTGGCACTGGCCTGGCTGAGCAGCGAGGGGGTGTCGCACTTCATCCAGGACCCGCGCGCCACCGCGCTGCTGATGGCCAGCGGCGTGATCACCGCGCTGCCGCTGCTGGCGTTTGCGGGCGCCGCCCGCCGCCTGCGCCTGGCCACCGTGGGCTTTCTGATGTACATCAACCCGACGCTGCAATTCCTGATTGCCCTGTTCGTGTTTCACGAACCCCTGAGTCACATCCAGTTGGCCAGTTTCGTCGCAATCTGGGTTGCCCTTGCCATGTATTCTGCGTCGGCCTGGCACCAGAGCAGGCGCCCTGTCCGGGCGCCGTGACTCGCCGCAGGGTACCCCTGTAACCGCGATGGCCCTGCTCGAAACAGCGGTATGCCCCGACACCCTGGCTTGTTATGGTGAAGGCTGGCACAGCGTCAGGGAGACAGAATCATGCTATTGGCTGAAAAAGCAACCGGGCATCTGGTTGAAGTGCTGGACGTAACGGCATTGGTCGATCCGCTCGAGGCCTCAATCCGGGCAAGTCTGCATTACGGCGAAGAAGCCCAGGACCCCGAGTCGTTCGATAAAACGTTGCTCGCCTTTCCCTCCGGCGAGCCTCTGCCCCGATGCTGGACGGACCCCGACTATCGGCGTCAGTCCCCCACGGGGCAGTGAACGCGCTCGTCAGTCTGCGGCGGTTGCAGCGGTTTCGGCGGCAATCTGTCGGAAGGCTTCAATCAGACTGTCGGGCTCCTGGGCACCGGAGATCATGTACTTCTGGTTGATGATGAACGTCGGTACAGCGGAGACCCCTGCCCGCTGGTAGCGGGCCTCGTCGGCGCGCACCACGTCGGCGTAGTCATCCGAGGCCAGGATGGCCCGTGCCTTGTCACCCTCAAGGCCGATACTCTCGGCACAGGCGGCCAGCACATCCGGATCGGCGATGTTGGCCGCCTCTCCGAAATACGCGGTAAACAGCGCCTTTTTCATCTCGGTTGCAAGCCCCTGTTTCCCTGCCCATTTGACAAGGCGGTGGCCGTCGAACGTGTTGCGGGTGTAGCGCTCCTGCATCCGGGTGAAGTTCAGGCCAAGGTCTTTGGCAATAGCCATCATATTGGCCTGGGCCGCTTCCATGTCCGCCGGGCTGCGTCCGTATTTACGGCTCAGGGCCTGTAAAATCGGTTCGCCGTCGGATGTGGCGTCCGGGTTCAGTTCAAAGGCATGCCATTCCACGGTGAAGTCGAATTCATCCTTCAGTGTTGCCATGGCCTGTTCCAGTCGGGCATAGCCGATGGCGCACCAGGGGCAGGCGATGTCGGAAACAAGGTCGATCTGTAATGGTTTCATAAGGCAATCCTGTTATGGGTCCTGTAACGATGTCTTCAGGATACACCCGGGAAACAGACGAATCATCCGTCCCCGGAATGGGTCCTGGTTATGTTCTGACTGCCGGGGTTGAGGCGGGCCCGCTGCCCGGGGCCGGCCCCGAGGGCTCAGAATTCCAGGCAGATCTTGCCGAAGTGAGCGCCCGACTCCTCATGGCGGAACGCGTCGGCAATGTCCTCAAGACTGAAGGAGCGGTCGATGACCGGTCGCATGTCACTGGCTTCGAGCGCCCTGACCATTTCCTGCTGGTGAGTCCGGCTGCCAACGATCAGTCCCTGCAGGCGCGCCTGCTTGGCCATCATCCTGGCGGTCGGGATGTCGCCTGCACGCCCTGTCAGGACACCAATCAGCGAAATGTGTCCGCCAATGCGCACGGCCTCGATCGATTCCGGCAGAGTGCCGGGTCCGCCCACCTCGATGACCTGGTCCACGCCCTGGCCGTCTGTGAGCTCTTTGACCCGGGTGCCCCAGTCGGGTACCGATTTGTAGTTGATCGTGTGTTCTGCACCCAGGACCTTCAGTCGCTCCAGTTTCTCATCCGATGAGGACGTGGCAATGACCCGGGCGCCCATCAACCGGGCGAATTGCAGGGCGAAAATGGATACGCCGCCGGTACCGAGGGTGAGGATGGTATCACCGGCCTTCAGGCCCGCATCGACCACCAGGGCGCGCCAGGCTGTGAGTCCAGCGGTTGTGAGTGTGGCCGCCTCGGCATGGCTGAACCCCCGGGGCGCATGGGTGAAGTAATGGGTCGGGCGTATAACCTGTTCGCGGGCATAGCCGTCGACACCGTCTCCGGGCGTGGTGGCAAAATTGCCCACTCTCGCCGGGCCATCGAGCCAGGTGGGGAAGAACGTGGAGACCACATGATCGCCGACGGAAAACTCCTCGACACCGTCACCGACGGCTTCTACCACGCCGGCACCGTCCGACATGGGAATGCGACCATCAGCCGTGGGCATTTTGCCGGAAACAACACCATAATCGTGAAAGTTCAGCGAGCTGGCGTGGATGCGGACTCGCATTTCCCCGGGGCCGGGCTCGCCGGCGGTCGCCTGGTCGGTGACGTTCAGATGGTCAAGTCCGCCGGGGCTTTTGAGGGTAACAACTCTCATTCGATTCTCCTCCCATGTCGTGCAGGGTGGCATGATGGTGGATGACGCCGGTTTGCGACACGACTCCGTGTTGTTCCGTGTCAGCGAACCAGACGGCTGATGTATGCCAATGTCCACTAACGATGGAGGCGAATACGGTCAATTAAAAGGGCCAGAATTGCCAATAGACTTAATCAGATACAAGAGGTTCCCTAATACCAGACGTCCGCTGTGGGCGCCTGGGCCTCAATACGAACCCCGTGCTGTTCCAGCAGGCTGATCAGCGCTTCGGTATCGTCACTATTGAGAAATTCAGCAAACGGGACATTGGTATCACGATGCTGAAGTGACAGCTTCGGCGGTGTGAACGGGTGGGCGGCGGTGGTCAACCGGACCCGTGTGTAGGGCCGGGGCAACGACCATTCATGCTGTTTGTGGTACAGACCTTTTTCCAGATGCAGGCTGTCCGGCGAAATGATCAGCACTTCCTGCTTGCGGCACTGTCGGGCCGTGTAATAGAACGCGCCTCCGAGGGCGCCCAGTTCCAGACCGGCAAACGGGAACACCAGCCAGGCCCCGGCCCAGACCATGGCGGTCACAATGATGGCTGACAGCGCGCACAGGGCAATCCAGATCCGCACATTGTCTCGCCAGCTCAGTGAACAGTTCGGGCTGAGCAGCAGACGTACGCCGTCGCTGTGCTGGCCGTGCCGAATCATGATAACCGTCCTGACAGACTGATCCGTGATGTTGTCGGGCCCGCCAGGTCAGCCATCCGGTGCGGGCGCCCTGTTCAGTATAGAGGCTGGTCAATATTTGTACGACCCGCTCCAGGGATGGGCTCACTGCCGTCTACCGATCCAAGTGAAATCTTTGTCGGCCACGGCTACAATTCAGGCAATGTCCAATCAACGTTCGCGGGTGACCATGTCGACCAGACCTTCTTCCAGTGTGCGGCCTTCCCAGAAGCTGTTGCTGTTCCGGCTCCACGGTAAACGGCTGTTCGCCATTGGCACCTTGAAAGTCCGCGAGATCACGCCGTTTTCCCGGCTGAATCGCTTGCCCGGAAGTCACCCGGCGGTGATTGGTACGACGACCTTCCGTGGGTCGGCGGTGCCGGTGATCGATATGGCGGCGGCGGTGGGCAGTCGCCCGCTATCGGAGGACGAAAAGCAGCAGGGGTCGATCATCGTGACGGACGTCCAGCGCCAGGAAATCGGCTTTCTGGTCCGCAGTGTCGACCGGATTATCGAAATCGACTGGAAGAACGTGAAGGCGCCGCCTGCGGCACTGGGAGAGCGAGCGTTTGTAACCGGTCTGATTGACCTGGACGACGACCTGATTCAGCTGCTGGATGTCGAGCTACTGCTGGCGATGGTGTATCCGGACGCCGTCGATCCGGCCAGTGCGTCCCTGACCGAGCGTGACAGCGAAATCCTCAAGGCAAAACGAATCCTTCTGGTGGATGACTCGCTGGTGGCGCGCAAGCAGTTATCGGACGCGCTGGACAGTCAGGCGATTCCCTATCAGGTCACCACCAACGGCACCGAAGCACTTGATATCCTGATGACGCAATCAAAAGTGGGCCAGCCGATCGATATTCTGGTGAGCGATATCGAGATGCCGGGGCTCGACGGGTACGAACTGGCGTTCACCGTGCGTGACAACGCGACCGTTACGCAGCCCTACATCATTCTGCACACGTCCCTGAACAGTGAAATGAGCGTCAGCTACGCCAAACAGGTGGGGGCCAACGAAGCACTGACCAAATTCGATGCCAGAGAGTTGCTGGCGGCCATGCTGAGGGGCTGATGGCTTGGGATGACCTCAGGCAGCCATCGGTTTTGCCGGCAGTGCGGCGTCCGTCCGGGCATCTGACATCACCGGGTGCGGTGGCCTGCTAGAATTACTTATGTTCCCGGCAGCGGCGATGACGCACTATCCACCTGCCGGTCACGCCCGCGGTCTCAACGACACCGATCCCCCGATGACCGCCCCCGACCTACAGTGATTTTGAAAGGACGTTCCCTATGGATGCCGGTTCGGCGAGTGCGAAGTCGTTTCTGCAAGCGCATCCCGAGTTGCAGTTTGTTGACCTCCTGATTCCGGATATCAATGGCATTGTCCGTGGCAAGCGGGTCTCGCCGTCGTCCCTGTTGAAGGTGTTCGATCGCGGTATCGCGCTGCCGGCGTCAATCTTCGCCATGAACATTCAGGGTACGACCGTGGAAGAGACCGGATTGGGCCTGGATATTGGCGAGGCGGACCGGATCTGCCTGCCGGTGGCGGACACGCTGACCATGGAACCCTGGCAAAGGCGCCCGACCGGTCAGATGCTGCTGACCATGTACGAACTGGATCGCACGACGCCGTTCTTCGCGGATCCGAGGGTGGTGTTGCAGCGCATTCTCGAACGTTTCTCGACCCTGGGGCTGACGCCGGTCGCGGCGTTCGAGCTGGAGTTCTACCTGATTGACCAGGAAAATATTTCCGGACGCCCGCAGCCGCCGAAATCGCCGTTGTCCGGCAAACGTCCGGCCGGGGTGCAGGCCTACTCCATCGATGACCTGGACGAATACGCCGAGTTTCTGGCGGCGGTGCTGGATGCGGCAGCCGAGCAGGCAATCCCGGCGGATGCCCTGGTGGCGGAATCGGCCCCCGGGCAGTTCGAGGTCAACCTGCATTACGTCAAGGATGCAGTTCAGGCCTGTGACCACGCCACCCTGCTCAAGCGTCTGATCAAGAACATGGCCTACGATCATGAGATGGACACCACTTTCATGGCCAAGCCCTACCACAATCAGTCTGGCAGCGGAATGCACCTGCATGTCAGCCTGCTGGATGAAACGGGTAAGAACCTGTTTGCCGGCGATGCGGACGCCCCCAACGATTATCTGCGCTGGGCCCTGGGTGGACTGGCGGCAACCATGAACGATGCCATGGCGCTGTTTTGCCCGAACATCAACTCCTACCGCCGCTTCAGCCCGGAGTACTACGTCTGCAGTGCGCCGACCTGGGGCGTGGATAATCGCACGGCGGCGTTGCGCCTGCCGGGCGGCGATCCGGAGGCGCTTCGTGTCGAGCACCGGGTTGCCGGGGCGGATGCCAATCCCTATCTGGTGATGGCCGCGGTGCTCGCGGGCATACACTACGGCATTTCGAACCGGATTGAACCGCCGCCGATGACGGTGGGCAATGCCCATGAGCAGCACGAGGCCAGCCTGTTCAATAACCTGCGGGATGCGCTGCGGGGACTGGGTCAGTCACCGGTGATGGAAGACTATCTCTCGCGGGCGTTCCTGGACGTTTTTGTGGCCTGCAAGGAACATGAGCTGACCGAGTTTGAAATGACCATTTCCGACCTCGAATACCTCTGGTACCTGCACACCGTGTAACGGCATCCCGGAGGCCAACCGGCCGGTTGGCCAGAGACAACAGCGGTCAGTCAAGCACCAGCCAGGTCGCTTTCAGTTCGGTGTATTTGTCGAAAGCGTGCAGGGATTTGTCCCGGCCATTGCCGGACTGCTTGAAGCCGCCGAATGGCGCGGTCATGTCGCCGCCGTCGTAGTGGTTGATCCACACGCTGCCCGCCCGCAGCGCCCTGGCGGTCTTGTGAGCCTTGCTCAGTTCAGAGGTCCACACCGCGGCCGCCAGTCCGTAGATGGAATCATTGGCAATGCGGATGGCTTCGTCTGCGGTGGTGAAACCAATCACCGACAGCACCGGGCCAAAAATTTCCTCCGAGGCGATGCGCATCTGATTGTTCACGCCGTCAAAGAGGGTGGGCTGGACAAACAGCCCGCCCGACGCCTGCATGACCCGCTGGCCACCACTCACCAGGGTAGCGCCTTCCTGCCGACCGATATCAATGTAGCTCATGATGCGGTCAAACTGTGCCTGGTCGACAACAGCGCCGCAGGACGTGGCCGGATCCAGGGGATGACCGGGTTGCCACTGTTTGAGGGCGTCGGCCACCAGTGCGATGAAGCGGATGCGGATTGATTCCTCCACCAGTAACCGGGTGCCGGCGGTGCAGACCTCGCCCTGATTGAACGCCACCGCGGCGGCGGCTTCGGTTGCGGCCTTTTGCAAATCCGGCGCATCGGCAAAGACGATGTTGGGGCTTTTACCGCCGGCTTCCAGCCAGACGCGCTTCATGTTCGATTCGCCCGCATAGATCATCAGTTGTCTGGCCACCGCGGTGGAGCCGGTAAACACCAGGCAGTCGACATCCATGTGCAAGGCCAGGGCCTTGCCGACGGTGTGACCATAGCCGGGCAGGACGTTGAACACGCCGGCGGGAATACCGGCCTCCTGAGCCAGGGCGGCCAGCCGGATGGCCGTCAGGGGCGACTTCTCCGACGGTTTCAGAATCACCGAGTTGCCTGAGGCCAGGGCTGGTGCGATTTTCCAGGCCGCCATCAACATGGGGAAATTCCAGGGTACAATCGCGGCCACAACGCCCACCGGCTCCCGGGTGACCAGACCGATCTGGTTATGAGGCGTCGGGGCTACCTCGCCAAACACCTTGTCGATGGCTTCGGCTGTCCAGCGGATCGCCCGAGCCGCCGCCGGCACGTCGATGCCCAGTGAATCCCGGATCGGCTTGCCCATGTCCAGAGTTTCCAGCAGGGCAAGCTCGTCCTGATGGGCCAGCATCAGGTCCGCAAAACGGATCAGTGTCTGTTTGCGTTCAGTCGGCGCCGCGTGCCGCCAGGCGCCGGACTCAAAGGCCGCCCGGGCGCAGGCCACAGCCTGATTGGCGTCTGCTGGCCCGCAACTGGCTACCTCTGTGAGCACCTGACCGTTGATCGGGCTGATGCAGGCAAAGGTGTCGCCCTCAGTGGCGTTCTGGTACTGGCCGTTGATAAAGGCCTGACCGTTGAAGGTCAGGTTATCAGCCAGTTGTTGCCATTGTTCACGGGTTTGCGGTGTCGACATGATCGCCTCAATCTTGAAAGGGTAGGAGCAGCCCCCGCAGCATAGCAACAAGTACCGATAAGAGCGCGGCTTCCCAGTTTCTTTTTGCTGGCATAGACTGGGCGCCTCCCGTTCACGTCAGATCGTCATCATGCCGTTTGCCTCTGTTCCTTCGCTTTACGCTGCCACAGCCCATAGGGCGCCGCCGCGCCCCCCACTGAACGGCGAGGTCCGGGCCGATGTCTGCGTTGTCGGCGCCGGCTTTACCGGGCTGTCGACCGCGCTGTTCCTGGCCGAAGCCGGTTTCAGGGTGACCGTTCTGGAGGCTGCCACCGTGGGCTGGGGGGCCTCGGGTCGCAATGGCGGGCAGATTGTAAACAGCTACAGCCGCGACCTGGATGTCATTGAGCGGCAGACTCGGCCGGACTCAGTGGCGCTGTTGGCGAAAATGGCGTTCGAGGGCGGTCGGATTATCCGTCAACGGGTCAGCGACTATCATATTGACTGTGACCTCAAGGATGGCGGCATCTTTGCCGCGCTCACGTCCTCTCAACTGCGGCATCTTGAGGCCCAGCAGACCCTCTGGCGCCGGTTTGGTCATGACAGCCTCGAGCTGCTCGACACAGCGGCCATCCGCACCCGTGTGGGCAGTGACCGCTATCCGGGTGGCGCCCTTGACCGCACGGGAGGCCATATTCATCCGCTGAATCTGGCGCTGGGCGAGGCAGCGGCCTTCGAATCACGGGGCGGTGTCATCCACGAGTCGTCGCCGGTTATCGAGATCCGTCCGGGTGAGCCGGCCACCGTGCTGACTGCCTCCGGTCAGGTCAGCGCGGACTTTGTGGTGGTGGCGGGCAATGCGTACCTCGGCGGCCTGGTGCCTCAGCTGGGTGCCAAATCCATGCCCTGCGGTTCCCAGATCATTGCGACCGAGCCCCTGGATGCAGATCTGGCCGAGCGCCTGCTGCCGTTCGACGACTGCGTGGAAGACTGCAACTACCTGCTGGACTACTATCGGCTGTCGGCGGACAAACGCCTGATCTACGGTGGCGGGGTGGTTTACGGCGCCCGGGACCCGGCCGATATCGACCGGATAATCCGGCCCCGGATGCTGAGAACCTTCCCCGAGCTGGCCGGGGTGAGCATCGACTACCGCTGGACCGGAAACTTCCTGCTAACGCTGTCGCGCCTGCCGCAGCTTGGCCGGCTGGCGCCTAACATCCTGTATTCCCAGGGGTGTTCCGGCCACGGCGTCACCTTTACTCACGTCGCCGGCCGTGCACTGGCCCTGGCCATTCAGGGACAGAGCGATCGTTTCGATGCGTTCGCCAGCCTGCCCCACTATCCGTTCCCGGGTGGGCGCCTGTTGCGGGTGCCGCTCACCGCCCTGGGCGCCTGGTATTACGGGCTGCGGGACCGGCTCGGCATCTGATCAGATCAGGTTCCGGTCAGCCCCGGAACAGGCCAAGGACCAGTCGTCCGGCAAGCGCGAGCAGAATGGCGCCGAACAGGCGCTCGAACCAGACGGCCTTCCGCTGCAACCGCTCAAGCCAGCGAGGGTGGGAAAACAGCATCGCCACCAGCAGATACCAGCTACCGTCGATCACCATCGCGGTGGCCGCATACCCGAGTTTTGCTGGCAGCGAGGTTTCTGCCGCCACCACCTGACTGAACAGGGCCAGGAAGAATACCGCAACTTTGGGGTTGAGGAAGGCCACCAAGAACCCGTCCCGGGCGGCACTGGCGGTTGTCGGTATGTCCGGCAGGTCACTGTTTTGCGAACGCGTTGCGGTCAGGCCGCGGATGCCCAGCCACGCCAGATACAGTGCTCCGCCGCCCTGAAGGATGCTGAAGGCCAGGGGGGAACTGGTGATAACCGCTGCCAGCCCCAGGATGCTGAGCAGGGCATACAGGCCAATACCGAGACCGTGGAGCAGGGCGGCGACGATGCCGTTCGAGCGTCCGCCGGAGAGCGTCTGTTTCAGCACCATGGCCAGCGAGGGGCCGGGGGACATGGCCCCCAGCGCACAGATAGTGACCACCGTCAGCCAGGTGGTCAGGGTCATGATGGATCGTGGCTGACACGGGCTCGTCTGCGATCAGACATGACCCGCCACCCGATGCGGAACATAGGGCGCCTCCAGCGTCTTTTTCTCCTCATCGGTCAGTTGGATGTCGAGTGCTGCAATGGCATCGTCCAGGTGCTTTTCCTTGCTGGCGCCGACAATCGGAGCGGAGACCACCGGGTTGGACGCAACCCAGGCCAGGGCAATCTGGGCCATGGCAACGCCGCGGGCCCGGGCCACTTCCCGTAAAGCCTCGATGACAGGCGCGTCAATGTCGCCGCCCAGTGCCCACTTGCGGGTGTTTTCATCGGTCCGCGCCCGGGTGCTTTCACCCGCCTCGCCCTGAACCGTTTTACCGGCCAGTACACCCCGCGCAAGGGGACTCCACGGAATGACGCCCACGCCCTGGTCCCGGCACAGCGGAAACATCTCCCGCTCTTCCTCCCGGTAGATCAGGTTGTACATGGGTTGCATGGTGACGAATTTTGTCCAGCCATTGCGTTCGGCTACCTGCTGGGCCTTGGCAAACTGCCAGGCAAACATGGACGAGGCGCCAATGTAGCGGGCCTTGCCGGATTTCACCACATCGTGCAGTGCCTCCATGGTCTCCTCGATCGGCGTGTCGTAGTCCCAGCGGTGAATCTGGTAGAGGTCGACGTAATCGGTTCCGAGTCGGGTCAGCGAGCCGTCGATGGCGTCCATGATGTGCTTGCGGGACAGACCCCGATCATTCGGGTCATCGCTCATGGGCATGCAGACCTTGGTGGCCAGGGTTACCGAGGCGCGGTTCGTGTAATCCAGCAGCGCCTTGCCCACCACCCGCTCGGATTCCCCCAGTGAGTACATGTCTGCGGTGTCAAAAAAGTTGAGGCCCGCATCAAGCGCCTTTTTGATAAAGGGGCGACTGGTCTGTTCGTCCAGCACCCAGTCCCGCCAGGTCGGCGTGCCATAGGTCATGGTGCCAAGGCACAGGGGTGAAACTTTCATGCCGGTCGAGCCAAGGCGTCGGTAGTTCATGATCTGTTCTCCTTTGTCGGTGAAGCGTGATCCTGGTGACCCGTATCACTGTGATCGGTGTGATCGGTGTGATCGGTCGTGCTGGAAGAATCGACGTGCGTTCGTATGTGTATGTCGCGCTGGGGAAAGGGTATCTGGAAGCCGGCCTCGCGCAGGGCTTTGGTAATGGATGCATGCAATTCGTGAGACAGCGGCATAATGTCCAGCACGTCCCTGATAAACACCCTTATTTCGAAATCAATGCTACTGGCGCCCAATCCGACGCAGAACACGGTTGGCGCCGGATCGTCGACCACGCGGGAGTTGCTGGCTGCAACCCGGGCCAGCACGGCTCGCACCGTATCGACATCTGAGCCATAGGCGACTCCCACGCGGATGATGACGCGAGTGATCGGATCAGAGAGCGTCCAGTTTGTCAGATCCTGTGTTATAAACGTTTTGTTGGGGATGACCTGCTCTTTTCTGTCCCAGTCAACCAGTGTGGTGGCTCTGATCCGGATACGCGAAACGGTGCCGGTGATTCCGCTGATAGTGACCGTGTCGCCGACCCGGATCGGACGCTCGAACAGCAGGATGATGCCCGACACAAAGTTGGCCACAATTTCCTGCAACCCGAATCCGAGACCCACCCCGAGGGCGGCTACCAGCCATTGCAGCTTTGACCACTGCAAGCCCAATGCCCCCAGCGCCACCGACACGCCGAGGATGACAATGATGTATTTTGCCAGCGTGGTAATAGCGTAACTGGCGCCGGGTTCCAGAGCCATATGACTGAGCAGCGTGACCTCCAGGGTCCCCGGCAGGTTTTTCGCGGCCAGAACGGTGCCCACGGCCAACCCCGTTGACAATAACATATCACCGAGTGTGATCGGCAGGGGCGACCCGCCATCAATACCGGCTGTGATGGTCCACAGGGTAATATCATTGAGCAATTGCAGAGCGGGTATGACGCTGGCCCAGAGCAGCCACAACCCACCCAAGGCCAGCGCGTAACCGAGAACCCGTAACAGCGCAGTGCTTTGCTGGCTGATGTCTTTCAGGTCCATCTCCGGCATATCGAGGGCCGGAGGCTGCCCCTCTCCGGATGTTTCTGCAGCATCACGGGTTTCCGCCAGTTTTCGCTCTGCCGCCCGCTGCTCCCTCAGACGAGCCAGAACCATACGGCGCTCCCGCACCGACAGTCCGCGCAACCCCACGTAGTACAGCAGTACAATGAAGGCCAGCCAGGAGATACTGACAAACAGGTTGCGCTCGACTTCAACGGCGGTGTAGTGGTACCCCAGCCAGGACACGACAACCAGACCCACGGGCATACTCACCGCCAGCAGGTGAAGAGCCTTGAGCGTTCGGCGTTGCAGGCGGTCGCTGCGAACGGCCTTCATCAAATGTTGGGCAAACACAGCCAGGGCAAAGGAGGCAATGGTAAAGAGAATACGGCCCAGACTGTTACTGTAGTCGGCACCCGCGGGAATCTCGAGGGTGGGGCTGATGATGGTCACGGGAATCAGCACGGCCAGCAGGATCGGCATCTCCCGGCGGATCGCCTCCAGCGTATTACTGTTCCATTTGAAATGCCGCTCGCCCAGTCCTGCGGGGTAAGCGACTGTATACACGAAGCCAAGCAGAAGCATGATGAGGGTCGCTGCGGTGAACCCGTGGGACAGTGCAGACATGAACGGATCACCTTCCATCAGCAACAGGGCCCCCAGGGCAAGAGTGAGCACCCAGGGCAGCGTAAGCAGCAGGCTGTAGCCCAGTGCAATCAGGGTCGAGGGGAAGCGGTCCCGGCCGACATTGCCGACATACTCGCCGCTCGCGACCAGCCGGTTTTGCAGGCTGCGCCGACGAATCAGAACCAGTAAAAAGGCCAAAACGATCAGGCCGATGCGCAGGGGCCGTTCCTGTAGCGATTGTCCAACACTGGTGACAAGAGTGGCCCACTGGTCCGGTGACAGAAACCAGAGTACGGCGTGGTAAACACGGGTAAAACTGCCCAGGCTGATGACCTCGGCACTGGGCAACCAGAACAGACGCTGCTGCAGTAGTTGCTGGTAGGACAAAATGCGTTCCCGTAAGGCTGCAACGGTTTTATAGTAGTCATTGAGGACATCGATCTGTCGGGTCACCGTGGTATGCAACTGGTGCAGCAAGTCGGTGCGTTTCTCTTTCAGTTGTTCCTGTGCGGAATCTGAGGGTGACAACACGGCTTCAAATTCTTCCACCCGCAATTGTTCTTCCCGGGCGGCGGCCAGTTTTTCGCGGATGCCGGTGACCAGATCATCGGTAATATTCTGGCTCTTCAGACGATCAAGTCGCTGGCGTAACAGATTGGCGTAGTCTTCGGTGAGGTTCAGCCCGGCTTTCTCTAACCTGAGCTGGAAGCTTTGATATTCGTCGTTCAGGCGTTTGAGCAGGTCTTCGGCATAGCTCAGTCGTTTCTGGCTTTTTTCCAGCGTCACCCGGCGCTGATCGAGGGTGGCACGAAATGCCTGGATCTGTTGTCGAATGTCCGCTGATGAAGCAGACGGAAGCGCTATTTCCACCGGAGCCGCCACCTCCTTCTGAATCTCGGGCTTGACGGTCGGCAATGACGCCTCTGGTGATGGTTGCTCGGCCGCCCGCAGCGGAGTGGACGCGAACAGGGCCAGCGTCAGAGCCATCAACACCCTGCGTGGCCAAAGTTGTCTGATTGTCTGCGAGGGTGTCGACATCAATACAGTGTCCTGAGCAGTGAGTTGGGCGCCGCCCCCCAGGGCTCTGAGCGCAGGGGCGTGCAGTCATCAGATCGCTTGTCCTGGCGTGACCCCAGGGCAGGCGGGTGCCGGCAAGCGCGAGAAGTCGTTTGCTGTCAGCTCAACGCCAGCCAGGCACCTACCAGCATCATTAACGTTCCGGCCACGCGGTTCATCACCCTGACACCGCCGCCCTGGCGCAAGGCGTTACGGAGGGTTTTACCGCCGTGGGCATATATTTGCAGGCAGATAAACTCCAGCGTCAGGATCATCAGAATCAGGACCGTCAGTTGTGGCGCCATCGGCAGAGTGCTGTCGATGAAAGGGGGCAGAAGCGCAATAAAAAAAGCCCATCCCTTGGGGTTGGCGATGGCTGTAATGAAACCTTGTGAGGCCAGTTGCAACCCCGACGCCGACGTTGATACCGCGTTGTCATCGGACATTGCCATCCTGCCCCGGGAGCGCCATAGCTGAATGCCCAGCCAGCCCAGGTAGAGTCCTCCGGCGTACTTGAATACCACGAATGCTGTGGGGTATTGCAGCATGAAAGCGGCGACACCCACGGCGGCGGATGTCGCCACCAGGGCAACACCGAGCAGCTCGCCGACCATCATCCAGAGTGCCCGTTTCACGCCGATGGTAATGCCCAGCGACAGGGCCAACGTCATGCACATGCCCGGGGTGATCGACACCACGAAAAAAGTGGGAATGAACGCAGACAATAACTGAGCGTTTAGCAGGGCCAAGACCACAACCTCATCGATATAAAGTCAGGGAGCAAAGGAGTCGCCGGCAGACCGCGTCAGAGTCCCTTTGATTTCTGTCCGTCTCCCGCCATCATAATGGGCACAGTGTCGGCTGCAAAGGGCAGACTTGCGCTATGCTAAGTGCATGAACTTCTGATCACGTTGGCAGGACTCCATGAACCAAAAACCGACACCGTCAAAACTGGACCGCACAATCGACCGGCAACGTCAGTACATTGCTGAGCGGGAAGCCGGTTATCGCGAGCAGGCCCTGAAGCTGTATCCCTGGGTCTGTGGTCGTTGCGCCCGCGAATTTACCCGGGCGAACCTGCGTGAATTGACGGTTCACCACGTCAACCATGACCACGATGACAATCCGACCGATGGCAGCAACTGGGAACTCCTGTGTCTGTATTGCCACGATGAGGAACACAGCAAGTTTGAAGCGTTCGTGCGGTACGGGGGCGGTTCCGACGCAAAGCAGGACGCCGCGACGTTCAATCCCTTCGCCGGCTTGTGGGATGCCATGAACAGCAAGCCGCCGGACGAAAAAACCTGAACGCCGGCGGTTGCGACTGGTCGGTTTGATTATAAAGGGGGCAGGCAAGCCGGACAGGCTCATCAGGACTCAGGACAAGGTATCGTTGATGCTCTGTCCGTTCTCGCTTCCAGCTTTCTTTTCCCGCTTGGCTGCCTTCTTTTCTTTCGGGTTAAGGGCTGGCTTCTTCCGGGATTCCTTGACTCGTCTTTGTTCCTTGCTCATGACTGGTATCCTCCGTTGCAACCTGCGTTCGCAGTGCTGCTCTCGCCTTCGACACTAACACGCCGGCAGACTTCGGATAGCCGCACAAGTACGCATGTTGGCAAGACGGTGACTCCTTCGATTAGTCTCCGTAGACTGGTGCTTTCGGTCAGATGAACGGCGGAGTGCATGAAATGGTCAGTTGTAGAGCAGCATGGATGGTTTGCCTGGCGGGCTTGATGCTGACACTGGCCGGATGCAGCGACAATTCTGCGGAGCTGAGGCTGAAGGTCTCACCGCAGCAGTTGACCAGAGTGGCGCAGAAGATATTCCAGAATGAGTGCGCCGGCCGGATCGAGTGCCTGGTGCACTGGAATCAGGGCGAAGCATTTCCGTCACTCGGCATTGGCCATTTTATCTGGTACCCGGCGGGTGTCGACGGACGGTTTGTGGAGAGTTTCCCCCAGCTCATCGCCTACATGCGTGATCAGTCAGTGACCTTGCCGGAGTGGCTGGCCGACCTGCGTCCCTTCGACGCGCCCTGGCCGGATCGCCAGACGTTCATGGCCGCCCGGGACAGCGACCGGGTTCACTCGTTGCGGGATGTCCTGCAGCGTACCCGGTCCGTTCAGGCAGGCTTCCTGTTCGAGCGGGCCCAGGATTCTCTTGCGCGGGTCCTGGCAGCAGCGCCCGAAGATCAACGCAACGCGGTCCGGCAACGGATAGTGGCGCTCAGTGCTACTCCCAGCGGGATCTACGCGCTTATGGACTATGTCAACTTCAAAGGTGAGGGGTTGTCCCCGCGTGAAACCTACCAGGGTGAAGGGTGGGGACTGTTGCAGGTGTTGCTGGCGATGCGCCTGGCAGACGGCGACAATGCCGTGATCCGGTTTCAGAACGCGGCAGCAAAGGTATTGACCCGCCGCGCAAGGCTGGCGTCCGATCCTGTTGAACAGAAGCGCTGGCTGGCGGGATGGCTGGCCCGTTTGCAGACCTATGGAGCTTCAGATTAAAGGCCTTGCATGGTGGCGACTGACGCTGTGTACTGACGGTGGGCGAAGCTCTGTTCTCCGGGAGTCAGAAGCTCCCTGACATGAACTTCAACCCATCCTGGCAGGAGTCAGACCATGACCATGCACATTGAACTTGCCCCGTTGATCTCATTGGGCGCCGGTATCGGGATTCTGGTATTCCCCAAGCTGTTGAACTACATCGTGGCCGGCTATCTTATTGCGCTGGGGGTACTGGGGCTTATGGGTCAGGGTTTCTGACCCCGGCTATTGAGTATCACCGGCCGTGACGACCTGACCAACCGGGGCCGCCACAGCCAGGCTTGTCGAGCGATGCCCGGCTTATCCTATTCCTCCGCCTGGGGGCGCCGGTCACCTTCCAGGAAGTTGGCAACAAAGACAGCTTTGCCAAACTGCTGGAACGACCACTTCATGGTGTCCGAGAGGATCTCCATGACCTCATCAAATTCACCAAAAATCTGGGTGCTCATCCGGTTTGGATAAACTTCCAGGCCGCTGCTCTCAAGACGTTTGATCAGCGCCTTGATGGGAGCTTTGTACTCTTCATGGAGGGGGTAATAGCTGAGCTGAAC
>JASBRL010000173.1 GCA_030149475.1 Marinobacter sp. | reverse complement strand
ACGCTTGCCCACAGGGGCTCTCCCTGAAAGCCGGACTCCGCGTTGAGCCTTCTTGAAAGGCAACCAGCCTTCCTGCGAAGCCTCGCCTTGATTCCGGCTTTCAGGGAGAGCCAGAATTGCCAATAGACTTGATCAGAGGTTCCTTAGTATCGTTACAAGTCCCGGTGAACGTCAATTTAAAAGGATTTGTTGTGACCGAATTGCACCCTGATCTTCGCGAAAATGTCCGCCTGCTGGGGGAATTGCTGGGCGAGAGCATTCGCCGTTCTCCCGGCCAGGTCTGTTTCGATCTGATTGAGGAAATCCGTGCCGCCGCCAAAGCGGATCGTCGCCAGGAGAGCGGGTCTGATCAGCGGCTTCTGCATCTGCTGTCGACGATCAGCGATGATCAGTTGCTGCCGGTCACCCGGGCCTTCAACCAGTTTCTCAACCTCGCTAATCTTGCTGAGCAGTACCACACCATCCGCCGCAAGCGTGGCCACCAGTCCGACCTGATGGTGGAGTCCCTGACTGAGGTGTTCGAGCGACTCAAGCAGAGAGGCATTGATGCCACCGAGCTTCATGACCGGGTTGCGGATCTGAGGATCGAGTTTGTGATGACCGCGCACCCGACCGAAGTGGCGCGTCGGACCCTGATCATGAAATACGACGAGATGTCAGACTGCCTCGCCCGTCTGGATCATGACGATCTGATGGATTCAGAGCGCAATGACGTCGTGAATCGCTTACGGCAGCTGATTGCCGAAGCCTGGCACACCGACGAAATCCGTCATCAGCGACCGACCGCCGTGGATGAGGCCAAGTGGGGCTTTGCAGTCATTGAAAACAGCTTGTGGCAGGCACTGCCAGCGTTTCTGCGCGGCCTCGATCAGTCGCTTGAGGAAACGACCGGTCGCGGGCTGCCGGTGGCAGCCGCCCCGATCCGTGTTGCCTCCTGGATGGGTGGGGACCGGGATGGCAACCCCAATGTCACCCACGACGTGACCCGCCGGGTGTTTTTGCTCGGTCGCTGGATGGCCGCGGATCTGTATTTGCGTGATATCCAGTTGTTGCGGGGTGAGTTGTCCATGTGGGAGGCGAATGCAGAGCTCAGGGCGGTTGCCGGCGATAGCCGGGAGCCCTACCGGGAAGTTCTGGGGCGGCTGCGGGAGCGACTGATCAAAACCCGGAACTGGGCCGGGGCCAGTGTTGACGGATTGGCGGCTGACGATACCGACATTCTGTTTGAAAACGAGGACCTGATCGCGCCCCTTGAGCTGTGCTATCAATCATTAATCGATTGTGGCCTGGAAACGATCGCCAACGGGCCGTTACTGGACAGTTTGCGGCGGGCGCACACCTTTGGTCTGCCGCTGGTCCGGCTGGACATCCGCCAGGAGGCGGCACGCCACGCAGAAGCGGTTGCAGAAATGGTGAATTTCCTGGGGCTGGGAGATTATCTGGCCTGGCCCGAATCGGAACGACAGGCCTTTCTGGTGAATGAACTCAAAGGCCGCAGGCCTCTCGTTCCCCGGCACTGGGAACCGTCAGAGGCTGTCGCCGAGGTATTGGCCACCTGCGAAGTGATCGCGAGGCAGACGCCGGAAGCCCTGGGTTCCTATGTGATTTCCATGGCCAGCCAGCCCTCGGATGTGCTGAACGTGATTCTGCTATTACGGGAATCAGGCATGACCCGGCCCATGCGGATCGTACCGCTGTTCGAGACTCTGGACGATTTGTCGGGTGCTCCAGAGAGCATGTCGGCGTTGTTCGAGCTGGACTGGTACCGGAATTACTGTGGCGATCATCAGGAAGTCATGATTGGCTATTCGGACTCCGCCAAGGATGCAGGGCAGATGATGGCTGCCTGGGCCCAGTATCAGGCTCAGGAAAAGCTCACCGCGCTCGCCCGTGATGCGGGCATCCACCTGACGCTGTTCCATGGTCGGGGTGGCACCGTGGGACGAGGTGGCGGTCCGGCCAACCGGGCTATCCTGTCGCAGCCACCGGGCTCGGTGAATGGCAGCTTCCGGATTACCGAACAGGGCGAAATGATTCGCTTCAAATTCGGCCTGCCCAGGCTGGCCGAGCAGAGTCTGACGCTCTACACCACCGCGGTCGTGGAGGCCACACTGGCCCCGCCGAAAGAGCCTGAGCCGGAGTGGCGGGAAACCATGGACTGGCTCACCGAGCGATCCCTGAAAGCTTATCGCGATGTGGTGCGGAACAATCCGGAATTCGTTCCGTATTTTCGTCAGGCGACGCCGGAACAGGCCTTGGGTAAACTGTCGTTGGGGAGTCGGCCAGCCCGGCGCAAAGCCACGGGCGGTGTGGAAAGCCTGCGGGCAATTCCCTGGATCTTTGCCTGGACTCAAATGCGGTTGATGCTGCCAAGTTGGCTGGGCAGTGATGTGGCCCTGAGTCAGGCCGCAGGCGCCGGGCGTCTACCCATGTTGCGTGAGATGATGGCGCGCTGGCCGTTCTTCCGCACCTACGTCGATATGCTGGAAATGGTACTTGCCAAAGCTGACCTGCGTATCGCCAGTTACTATGACCAGACCCTGGTGGACCCCGCACTCCGACCGTTGGGTAAGGAACTCCGCGCCCGGCTGACAGACTGCATCGAGCAGGTCAAGGTGCTCAAGGAACAGCCTGAGCTGTTAGCCGCTGAGCCGGTTTTTGCGCACTCCATGCGGGTCCGTAACCCGTATGCAGACCCTCTGCATTACCTCCAGGCCGAGTTATTGCGGCGTGATCGGGACGGCGAGGAGGCTGGCGAAGTACCGGAGATGGTGGAGCGCGCACTGAAAGTGACCATGGCCGGGATTGCGGCAGGGATGCGTAATACCGGCTAACGTTCCGCTGTTGCCGGGCGGTTCATGCCGGACGGTATCGTCGGCCAGCCATGTATTGAGGAGATTTGCGTGGTACCACCCACTCGAGTTGAAACATTCCTGACCAGCAGGGGTATTGAGTTCGTCCCGCTTCCGCTGATGCCGGCAAAGAGTCTTGATGCGGCTATTCTGGGGTCAGGCGTGCCGCGCGAGGAAGCGATCCAGGCGACGTTGTTGATTGGCTTCAGCGGCGTGATGATGGCGGTCCACGCCTACGGCGCTGCACTTGACATGGAAGCGATCAATCAACTGGCGGGTAAGCATCTGAAAATGCTCACCGCCCAGCAGGCGGATCGATTATTCAGCGAATGTGTGTCCGGTTTTTATCCGCCGATCGGAGCGGCTTACGAGATTCCTGTGCTGGTCGATGAACGGGTGCTGGAGATGCCGCGGGCCGTGATGACGTCCGGCTCTGCCGGCAGCCTGCTGGCGATGGACCGGACGGCATTACGGAGTGCCCTGACCGGGGCACGCACCGGGCCGATCACTATTATCGGCCCGGACCACGAGCGCCAGGACAGAAGCGCGGTTACCCTGGAAGAAGTGGCGTCCCGGCTGCAGGCATTGTACCGTTTGCCGCCGATGCCGGCACTGGCGCTGCGAATTCTGCGGTTGACCTCTAATCCTAAGGCAACGGTGCGGGAACTGTCTGACATGATCGAATTCGATCCCAGCCTGACAGCCCAGATCATGCGCTATGCGCGCTCTGCGCTGTTCAACTATCCGGGTCAGATTGACAATGTTCAGGATGCCGTGACGCGGGTGTTGGGCTTTGACCGTGTTGCGCACATTGCGCTGGGTATCGCGTCGGTGCGCGCCTTCGATGTCCCCCGCAAGGGCTTGCTGGGAATGGATGAGTTCTGGCGGCACTCTCTGTATTGCGCCTTTTTGACCCAGCAAATTGCGCCGATGTGTGAGGCCGATAAAGGACTGGCGTATCTTTGTGGTCTGCTCCACAATTTTGGATTGTTACTGATCGGTCATCTGTTCCCGGATGAATTCAGCCAGCTTAATGCACTGCGTGAAAGCAACCCGGAACACACCATGCAGGCACTGGAACAACAGGTTTTCGGGGCTGATAACGGACAGGCATTGCTGGCGGTGGGCCATGGCGCGATTGGCGGTATCCTGCATAAGCTCTGGCAACTGCCGGATGCCGTGGTCAAAGCGGCGGGTGTGCACCAGCAGCCGGATTACCATGGCGAGCATGAGGTTTACGTGTTGATGGTGCAGTTGGCCAACGAACTGCTCAAGGAAAAAGCCATCGGTGACGAATTCAATCCGCCGGACTATGCCGTGCTCCGTGAGCGTCTCGGACTGACCGAGGCTGATCTTGAAACCCTGCGGGAGGCGGTGGAGACGGTGTCAGAAGACCTGGACGCGCTGGCACGTTCCCTGTCTGCCTGATTGTCGCGGGCCGGAGTCATCCCGGGGCCTCTGCTACGGAGGTCCACTTTCTCTTGACGGCCTGACTTCGTATAATGCGCCCACTCAAACTTTGGGGTGTCCGTGTCGACCAGGGTTCCGGTGGACGGGCTATCCCGGGAAGGCGTATCAAGGCTGCTGCTCAGCCCGGTCTTTCCTGCACGAATTTTAAATCAACGGGAGCAGAACCAGTATGAGAGTTATCATGTTAGGCGCGCCGGGCGCCGGTAAGGGCACTCAGGCCCATTTTATTACCGAGCGTTTTGGTATTCCCCAGATCTCTACCGGCGATATGCTCCGCGCAGCGGTTAAGGCCGAATCCGAACTGGGGCTGCAGGTCAAGGAGGTCATGGCCACGGGGGGACTGGTTTCCGATGACATCATCATTTCGTTGATCGAGGAACGTGTGCAGCAGCCGGACTGTCGCAACGGCTTCCTGCTTGACGGTTTTCCGCGCACCATTCCCCAGGCTGAAGCCCTTCGCCATCAGGGTATTGCGATCGATTACGTCATTGAAATTGCCGTTGACGACGAAGAAATTGTAAACCGCCTGTCCGGCCGTCGCATGCATGAGCCCAGCGGCCGTACTTATCATATCAAATATGATCCCCCCAGGGTTGAAGGCAGGGACGACGAGACCGGCGAGCCGCTGATTCAGCGGGTGGACGACAAGGAAGAGACGGTCCGCAGGCGTCTGGGTATCTATCACTCGCAGACTGCCCCGCTGATCGACTATTACCACGACTGGGCAGAGAAAGCACCGCAGGAAGCGCCGCGCTATATCCGGGTAGAAGGTGTGGGCACGCTGGACGATATTCGTCATCAGATCCTTCAGCAACTGGGCTGATCGTACAGGCGGCTTTAGTGAATCTGCTCGCACTGGATACATCCTCGGAGGGCTGCTCAGCGGCCCTGGTTGACGACAAGGGTATCTCTGACCGCTTTGAGGCCGCGCCTCGTGGCCATACGCGCTTGTTGATGCCGATGATTCGAGAACTGCTTGAAGAGCGGCATCTCGCCCTGTCACAGCTCGAGGCCATCGCTTTTGCCTGTGGCCCCGGCTCATTTACCGGCCTGAGAATTGCCAGCGGTGTGGTTCAGGGGCTGGCCTACGGACTTGAGCTGCCGGTGGTGCCGGTTTCCTCGCTGGCGGCAGTCGCGGCCAGAGCGATTGAGGCACACAGCCTGGCGCCGGATGCAGCCGTTGCTGTCGCCTTCGACGCTCGCATGGGGGAGGTGTATTGGGGCTGCTTTCGCAACCGGGATGGATTGCCGGAGCCTCTGGACCACGAACGGGTATGCAGGCCCGAGCAGCTTTCCCTGCCCGGCGCCGGTCCTGACTGGATCGGTGCGGGGTCGGGCTGGGAGCTTCAGGACAGCATGCCCGCGTCACTGGTCGGGATGATTTCAGCGGTCGACCTGACCCTGGTCCCCCGTGCCCGTGAAGTAGCCTTGCTGGCATTGCATGAATGGGCGCAGGGGCATAAAGTATCGGCCGCCGAGGCGCGCCCGGTTTATTTGCGAGACGAAGTGACCTGGAAAAAGCTTCCCGGCCGATAACCCTTCCAACCTTTAATCTGGAATCTCCTTGTTATGGACCTTTGGCACATCATCAGTCTGGCCATTATTCAGGGATTGACCGAATTCCTGCCCATCAGTAGCTCGGCCCATCTTATTCTGCCGTCGCAATTGCTGGGCTGGCCGGATCAGGGGCTGGCATTCGATGTTGCGGTTCACGTGGGAACCCTGACAGCGGTTGTCTGGTATTTTCGCCGGGACGTGGGGCGATTGACGGTGGCCTGGGTCGGAGATACCGTCAAACGGCGGATCGGACCGGACAGCGGGCTTGCCTGGGCCATTATCGTTGCGACAATACCGGCCGGTGTTGCCGGTGTCCTGCTGAACGACTTTGTCGCGACTCAGCTAAGGTCGAGCCTGGTGATTGCAATCGCCACGATTGTGTTCGGTCTGGTGTTGTGGTGGGCCGACAGTCACGGACATCAGAATCGCGGTATTGCACAGCTCGGCCTTCGGGATGCGGTGATTGTCGGTCTGGCTCAGGCAGTGGCGTTGATCCCCGGCACCTCCCGGTCAGGCATTACCATCACAGCAGCGCTGTTTCTGGGTTTCAATCGTGAGGCGGCGGCCCGGTTTTCGTTTTTGCTGTCCATACCGATTATCGTGGCGGCCGGTGGTTTGAAAACGGTTGAGCTGATCAACCTCGGTGCGGCGGCGGACTGGCACTCAATTATACTCGGTGTGTTGTTATCATTTGCCAGCGCGCTGGTCTGCATCCATCTGTTTTTGAAGTTCCTCGAGCGTCTGGGCCTGTTCCCCTACGTGGTATACCGTTTGTTATTAGGTGCTGTACTGCTGTTAATGCTGTGGTAATGTCTGACTGCTGTCGGCGCCGACAGCAGTCAGATGGGGCTTGGTGAGATGAAAGAGTATGATCGGCGGCCTGAATAATACCGCGTTGACTCCGGCGCTGCGTGATTCTGGCAGCGCAAGGGGTGGTCCTGGGTCGCCCCGTGGCAGCTTGGCTGATGGTGCCCCTTACGACCGGCAGGCCGGTCGTAACTCAGCGCCGTTGCCTCCGTCGTCCAGCCCCGACTCAGGTCAGACGGCACAGAGCCGTGTTGATCAGGCCGCCATCAGGCGGCGGGTAGAAGCGCGTCAGGCGGCTGCAGAATCCAGACTTGAAACCTTCCAGCCCAACCAGGTGTCGTTAGCCAGCAGTCGTGCCCTTGATGCCTTCACCGCCGTTGCCAGTTATCAGGATCGGAGCGACGTCGTGCTTGCCGGTGTTGATATCCGCGTCTGATATGCCACTCCCGTCGTTATCCATTGCCGTAGCCTGCAGCCCTCTGGCTATGAGAGATAGTATGCGCAGGCTTGCCGGTGAACTGGGCTTGCCGTTTCTTGGCGTCGTCAATCCCGCGACGGTGTCGGAATTTCCGGTTCTGGTGTTTGCCGATGAACACGGAGTCAGCCTGCAGATGACCGGAAAAGGTGCCCCGGGGCCGGTGCGGGCTGAGTTTGGCTCGGGCAAGGCCGGTTACCGTCTGGAGCACGGTGGCGGAAATGGTCAGTTGATTGCTCGCGCGGTGGGACTCAAAAAGTCCCGACAGTCTTTGCATATATTTGATGCCACGGCCGGACTGGGCCAGGACGGGTTTGTGCTGGCCGGACTCGGGTGTCAGGTTACCCTGATG
>JASBRL010000165.1 GCA_030149475.1 Marinobacter sp. | reverse complement strand
CGGTTTCCGGCTATTCAGGGCCCCCGCAAGGACGATATCTGCTACGCCACCCAGAACCGCCAGGATGCGGTAAAGCAACTTGCCGGTGACTGCGACCTGATGCTGGTGGTGGGTTCACCGAACAGCTCTAACTCCAACCGTCTGCGCGAACTCGCCGAGCGAATGGGAACGCCCGCCTATCTGATTGACGAAGCCAGTCAGGTCGACCCTGCCTGGTTCGAAAACAGGGCGGTGGTGGGCGTCACTGCGGGCGCGTCGGCCCCCGAGGTGCTGGTCAACGATGTGATTGACCGGCTGCGGGAGCTGGGTGGCGATGTGCCCGAAGAAGTGGCCGGTCGTGAGGAAAACATCGTGTTTTCCATGCCCCGGGAACTGCGGATCAACGCAGTGGACGTTTCCTGATCGGTCGTCTGTGCCTGCTGCTCAAAACCCGAACTGTGTCTCATTGATTGCGCTGATCCTGCCGGTCATCCCTCCAGACGTGCCGTTCGTCGCCGGCTTATGGCGACAAGCATGAACGTTGATTAATCTTCCGGTAAGTCAGAATGGAAGTGGACTATGTCTTTTATCAAGCGTCATGCGGGTTTCACGATCATCGAACTGATCGTGACTTTTTCGGTCCTTGCGATCATCGCCGGCTTCGCGGTTCCGTCGTTCCGGGATCTCATCATTTCCAACAGTGTGGCATCGGATCGCGATGAATTATTTGTGACTCTGAATTCTGCCCGCAGTGAGGCGGTCAAGCGAGGCCGCGCAGTCACCGTCTGTAAATCTGTTAATGGCACATCATGCGACAACAGCCTGAACTGGAACGCCGGTTGGCTGGTGTTTCAGGATGATGACCGTAATGGTGTCAGGGCAACAACGGAGACAGCCATACGAACGCACGAGGCACTTGACGGCCAGGTGGCGGTCGCGTTTTCCGGCACCGCCGATACGATTACCTATGAAAGCCGTGGTTTGCTATTGGATAGCGCCAGCGCAGGTATCTTTACCTTTTCCCACAGTGCGGGTAGTCAGTTCAACCGGACCATTGAACTGGGCGTCACCGGACGCGCGATGAAGGGCTCATGAGAGGACGAGTGATGAATAAGCAACAGGGTGCAGGCCTGATAGAAGTCCTCATTGCATTGCTGGTTCTGGCCATCGGATTGCTGGGCCTGGGGGCTTTGCAGACCCAGAGCCTGAGGTTCAATAACGAGTCCTATTTCAGAACGCAGGCCACATTACTGGCGATGGACATGGCGGACCGACTCCGTGCCAACCGGGATTATGCCCGTACGAACTCTGCCAACTATACGTTCACGGTCAGTGACACCTCCACTTCCGCCATTAACGCCTGTGAAAGTTCAGCCTGCAGTCCCGGGGAACTGGCGCAGTATGACTTCAAGCAGTGGAAAGATCGTGTTGAACAGGCGTTGCCGGGCGGTACCGTCTCACTGGCGCCGGTGTCACCGCCTCCGCCCCCAACGGGGGTAACCCCGCCCCCGCCGACCGACTCACAAGCGTACAAGATCGAGATTTCCTACCGGGCAACAGATAACACCGCCGCCACGCCCCAGACCTTTACTTACAGGGTGAGAATATAATGAGGAATCCCCACGCCAACGTTGTTGTGCCCCGTCAGCAGGGCTTTTCCCTGGTTGAGCTGATGATATCGCTGGTGCTCGGTCTGCTGTTGTCGGCAGGTGTGGTTACGGTGTTTCTCTCCTCCAAAAAGACCTACCAGACCCAGGATGCGGTGTCGCAGATTCAGGAAAACGCACGGTTCGCGGAGGAGTTTATAGCCCGGGATACCCGTATGGCTGGATATTCCGGCTGTTCTAATCAGATGCCCACGGCCAATGTCATACAGAACGCTGGCCTCAATGTGCTCAACTTTGATCGGGGGATTGAAGGGTATGACGGTGACAGTGGGGCATTACCGGCCATGTTTCCAGGCGCGCTGGCGGGCTCGGATGTGCTGGTGATCCATCAGACTGAACTGAATTCGGAGTTGGTTGTTAATAAACATAATCCCAACTCGGCGCAGATTGACGTCACCAATCCGCATGCGTTCAAGCCTGGCACCATCATGATGATTGTAGATGCCAACTGTTCCGGACGAGGGATTTTTGTGGTCACGGGACCGACCAACAACAACGACAATGCGACCAACGTGGTTCATAACACAGGTAAGACCTTTACCTACAAGGACGGCAGTAGCGGGGTGGGTAACTGTTCCAAGTCTCTGAAAGGCAATTTTGACTGCTCAACCTTGTCTGCAGCATCCAACACCGCCTACACCAACGGGTCCAGCGTATTCGCCCTGAACACTATCGCCTTCTATATCGAGGACCCGGCAAAAAACACGGCTTTGACATCGCCAACACTCTATAAAGTCACGTTCTCCGACCAGTTCAGCACAGGCAGTACGCAGCTTGAGCCGCTTGTTGAGGGGGTCAAGGACCTGGATATCCTCTACGGAGTCTGGTCCGGCAACACCATGACCTACAAGCCGGCCAATACAGTCGCCAGCAATGAATGGGCAGATGTGCGGGCAGTCCGGCTCAACCTGACCGCTGAAAGTCTGACCAATGCTGACAGTGGTGCTCCGTTAACCCGCAGTTTCGTGCGGACCATCAAGTTGAGGAACCGTTTATGATCGGGGCAACCTGGCCGGCCTCCCAGCGGGGCAGCGTATTGATTGTGAGTCTGGTCTTCCTTCTGTTGTTGACCATTGTCGGTGTCAGCGCCATGAACATGAGTAGCCTGGAAGAAAAGATGTCCGGAAATTTCCGTGACCATGACCTGGCATTTCAGGCCTCGGAGTCCGCCCTGGTAGAGGCCGAGGATTTTGTCGAGGCCAACTTTGTACTTTCCCAGGCGCTTCAGAATGGAGCGGAAATCTACAAGTCACCCTGCAATAACGGGCTCTGTTTTCATGGCACCTTTGTCAATTCGTCATCACCGGTAACCAATTGTGTCGCCGGGGACCAAAAAGAGTGGGAAACGGCATCCCTGTGGAGCACGGCATCCGAAACCCGGCTGGCTGCGACCCAGTTGGATGGAACCGCAAAGAATGCCCGCTACATTATTGAATTTCGTTGCTTTATGCCAAAAGATCCGGCGAATCCGGATCCTGATCCGACCGTTTTTGCCCAGTGGGCTCCGGCTTTCCGCATTACCGCACTGGCCAGCGGCGCATCGACCGATTCGCAGGTGATGCTGCAATCCACCTACAGACTCGTCAAATAACCGACCGGCCGAGAGGACCTGAGTATGACTACTATCCGAAAGCTTCTGGCGGGCACGATTCTGGCGTTTGTTGCCCTCGCGTCCCAGTCGGTTGCTGCGCTGAGTTCCAAGGATTTTACCCAGAAGCCACCGGTACTCACATCCCGCGAGACGCCGTTGGTCATGCTTGGCCTGTCGGTTGATAACCAGCTGTTTTTCAAAGCGTATACAGACTACGCCGACATTGACGGTGACGGTCGGCTGGACACCACCTACGACGATACCTTTAACTACTACGGGTATTTCAACAGCAATTGGTGCTACAGCTATTCGAGCACAAACGGTCGATTTGAGCCGGAGTCTGCGGCGGCCGGGGCCAACGCGCATTCCTGTGGCAGTTCGACGGGTCGCTGGAGTGGTAACTTCCTGAACTGGGGAACCATGACCCGGATGGATATCCTGCGCCGGGTTCTCTATGGTGGTAAACGCTCTACCGATACCGCAGCCGATGCGGTCACGCCCTCGGTCACGGTGCTGGAGCGCGCCTACATTCCCAGTGATCTCCACGCTTTTGCCAAGGTGTACGACGGCAGCGATATTGATCAATATACCCCTTGGGCAACCACGTCCCTGACCGGTGGCGCCCTGACGTTGTGTAATGTGTCATCGGCCTATGGCAGCAGTGCCGCTACCAGCACGCCGCAATTACGTTTGGCCCAGGGGCGTTACCGGCGCTGGTCGATCAACGAGGGAACGCAATGCCAGTGGGGGTCAACGAACGGTCCGGTGCCTCAGGATGAACTGAACAGAGGAACGGAGTATGCGGTTCGTGTCGAGGCCTGCGAAGAGGGTAAGGACGCCTTGTCCGGTGCTTGCGAATCTTACAGTAAAGGAAATGCCAAGCCGGTCGGTCTGCTTCAGCAGTACGGTGAGAAGGGCGATCTGAAGTTTGGCCTCATCAGTGGTAGCTACGACAAATACGTGGCCGGCGGTGCCCTGCGCAAGAATATCGGTCTGTTCGGCAGTAACAGCGATCCCAGTGACGATGAAATCAACCTTGATAATGGCACCTTCACCGGCATTGATGGCATTATCAGCACGGTCGACGCGATTCGGATTATTGGCTGGAACGGGTCCAAATACAGCGCCTCGAACTACAACTGTAACGTGCCGGGTATCTCTATTTCGGATTTCAAGAGCGGCCGAAGAGCCTGCCGGGACTGGGGCAATCCGGTATCCGAAATTTATGCTGAGGCGGTGCGTTATTTTGGTGGCGCAACGTCTGAAACATCCGCGTTCGCAGCCGACGACACCCCGTATATCGCGGCTCTTAAACGAGCGGCCTGGCCTGCTCTGAACGTCAACCCCCTGAATCCCGATACCCGCTGTGCCGCCTGCTCGATCATCATGATTTCATCCGGTGTAGGCTCGTTCGATGGCGACGATCTTGGCTCGGTATCGGATATTCAGGGGCTTGGGGGTGTCGGTGACCTGACCCGCGAAACTGATGCGGTGGGCGCCCAGGAATATTCTTCCTATGCCGGCGGCGTGCTGATTGGCGACAACGATGGTAATCCGAACAACGCCAACAGTGATCTGCTGTGCTCGTCGAAACCGCTATCCGGCCTCGGGAGTGCCCTGGGTCTTTGCCCGGAGGCGCCGGCTCTGGAGGGCACCTACCAGATTGCCGGTCTCGCCTATTTCGCCAAAACCAATGATTTGCGAACCGATACCGGGATGGACGGCGATCAGACCATTGACACCTATGGGGTGGAGCTGTCGGAATCCGTGCCCAGCTTCAATATCAAAGTTGGTGCCGGCCAGATTCGTCTGCTCCCGGCCTGTCAGTCCCGCAGCGGCAATAGCGGCGACTGGATTCCCTGTACCCTGTTTGATGTAGAGGTACTGAAAACAGAAACGGACGCGACAGGACAGGTGGTGTCCGGGACGTTGGTTTTCCACTGGGAAGACTCTCCCTGGGGCAACGACCATGATCTTGATGGGTCCCAGGTTGTCAGTTTCTGCGTAGGCGGAAGCGCGGCCTGCGCCGCCGACAATGATACCCGTGCCGGGGCAACCTACGATGACACGGTAGTACCCGGCGGCAAGCTGAGGATAGCTCAGGCGGTGGGTTACAGTGCAGCGGGATTTAATCTGCGCTTCGGTTACGTGGTGACGGGCAGCGATAAAGACGGCGCCCCGTCGCCCGCTACCCATGACTGGCTCTACCGTCCGGGCGGCCAGAACCGGCTTGACCTGTGCCAGTTAAACTCCAAAGACGCCGCAGGCAACCCGCTGCTGCCCGTACCGAGGGACAGCCAGTCCAATGGCTGTTCATCCGGCCAGACTGATCGCAACTACTTCCCCGAGTCCTATGTTTTCTCGCCGTCCAGTTCGAACGCACGTCTGCTGGATCGGCCACTGTTTCTGGCAGCCAAGTACGGCGGTTTTGTTGACCGGGACAACAGCAAAACACCGCTCTACAACGGGTCAACCACCGATACCCGGGAGTGGGACCTGACCAATAACCGCACGGGCGATGCCGGAGCGGACGGCGTCCCGGATAACTACTTCTTCGCCAGTAACCCATCGCTCCTGCTGAGTCAGTTGCAGCGGGTGTTTGAGTCCCTGGTGGCACGAACCGCCTCCGGTACCAACGCGGCGGTGGTCGCCAACAGCAGCTCCGGGGTCGGCGCAGTCTATCAGGCGCTGTACCAGCCCAAATATACTGTGAAAAGCGATACGGTGACCTGGACCGGAACCCTCCGTTCTATCTTTATTGATGAGTTGGGCTATCTGCGTGAAGATGGCAACGGTGATGCCAGGCTGGGCAGCTACACTGAGGACCCGGTTGTGAAGCTGGAGTTTGATCCCGGTCTGGATAAAACATTTGTCCAGCGTTATGACTTCTCCTCAGGAACACTGACTGCGAACGGCTTGCCGGTGGAACTGAGTCAGCTCAGATCAGTCTGGAGCGCAGTGGATCAGTTGGCGCTGGCGAACTATCCCGAGGAGCAGCGATCGTCGTATGCGTCGGTTGACACCAATCGACGGTATATCTTTACCGCGATGGACCGTAATTCGGATGGTCAGGTTGACCAGCAGGATGTGGTGTCTTTCCTGGCGACCGACATGGCGGCCAAATACCCCCGCTTCTATGATTACCTCGGTCAGTCGGACCCGGCAAGTGCAGCAGAATTGATTGATTACCTCCGGGGAAAAGAGGTATCAGGCAAGCGCAGTCGCACCATTGACTACAATGGCAAAGGACGGAGTGTCTGGCGACTGGGGGATATCATCCACTCGACGCCGGCCGTGGTGGGCTCGCCCAGCGCGGGCTACAACGTCCGCTACAGCGATTCGAGCTACCGGGAATTTGTCGACGAATACCGCAACCGCCGTCAGGTCGTTTACGTGGGGGCCAACGACGGCATGATTCACGCGTTTAACGGTGGCTTCTGGGACGCCGCCAACAAACAGTTTCTGACTCAGCCTTTGACCGGCACTGCAGCCGATCAGCCCCTGGGCGAGGAGCTTTGGGCGTACGTACCGGAAAACCTGCTGCCGCATATGCGCTGGCTGGCCGAGCCCAATTACCAGCACGTTTACTATGTGGACGGCGAGCCGCTGACGTTTGATGCCAACGTATTTCCCAAAGACAGCGTTCACAAGAACGGCTGGGGAACCATTCTGGTGGTCGGCATGGGGCTGGGCGGTGCACCGATACCGGCCAGCATCGGTAGTACGACTGAAACCATGCGGTCCGCGTATGTGGCCTTTGATGTGACCGATCCGGAGCAGGCGCCGACCCTGCTGGGTGAAATTACCCTTCCGGAGATGGGCTTCACCCTGAACAAGCCGGTGGTGGTCAAGCGACGCATTCCGTCCACCACTACAGCCACGACGTCCACGACGACGACAACCACCACGGACTGGAACAATCCGGCGGTCAACAACTGGTATCTGGTGTTCGGGAGTGGTCCGATCGGGCCTAAAGGGCTGAGTGACGGCAACAGCAACCAGACTGCCAGACTGTTTGCGGTGGATCTCAAAAAACTGGTTGCCAGCGCATCTTATTTTGTCCCTTTTCTCGATCCTAGTGCGGTTAACGGAGATACCGGGGTGGCCAACGCATTTGTGGGCGGGCTGGATGTTGTCGACTGGGATCTCAGCTACAGCGACGACGCGGTCTACTTTGGAACCGTCGAAGGCGGTCTGCCATCGCCTGGTGGCCGGATCATGCGCCTGCTGATTGATGACAACGATGGCTCAAGTACCAATTATTATGGTATTGGCGATGCACGCCTGGGGACTATGTTGGATCTCAGCCGGCCGATGCAGGCTTCGCCGCTGACGGTGCGGGACAGGCTCGGTGACCGCTGGGTGCTGGGTGGAACGGGCCGGTCACTGGTACCCAAGGATAACAGTCTGTCACAGCAGCAGCTGTTTGTCGGAGTGAAGGAGCCCCGGGACGCAAATAAGGAGTTCAACTACCAGGCTGTGGCCCTGAGCAATCTGATCGATATTACCGATATCGCCGTTTTCGAAAGTGGCGATGTGCGCGATGTATCAACCGGGATCCCACAGGATCTGTATATCAACAGCAAGCTGATCGGCACCTTCGATCAGTTGCAGGCGGCGTTACAGGATGAGCCGGGCTGGAAACTCAGGCTGCACTATACAGCCGGACTGCCCTCCGGCCAGGTGACCTCCCGGGCGACCCTCAATCCCTCGGATCGTAATAATTTTGCGTTCACCGAGTACGTGCCGCCCGCCCAGAGCTGCGCAATCGACGGCCAGAGTTTCCTGCACGCACTGGCGGTTGATACGGGTACTGCTCTGCCGTACGCCCCGCTGGGAACGTCAATAGACTACTTGGTTAACAAAAAGAACCTGTCACTGGGAATGGTTCTTCTGGGCGTTGGCCAAGCCTCCGCTGTCACATTCCAACAAGGGTCACAGGGGGGCGTCCAGGCCATAACCAATATGTCCACCGGCTCGATCGGGGGGACACCGTTCAAACCGCCGAAGCTGGAAAATGGTCGGCAGTCCTGGCGCCAGATTGACACCACATCATTCACGTTCTGAGAAGGAACCGATGATAATGAGACAAGCGGGTTTTACGCTCATAGAGTTGATGATTGTGGTGGCGATTATCGGCATTATCGCCGCCATTGCCTATCCCAGTTATCAGGATTCAGTGAACCGGACCCAGCGCTCGGATGCATTGACAACGCTGTCAAGACTGGCGACGGCACAGGAGCGATTTTATACCGTCAAAGCGCCGGCCACCTATGCGGCGGACTTCCGTGATCTGCTCAGCGACACGTCCATAGCAGCAGGCACGACTGTCATCCCGTCGGATGAGGGGATTTACAACATTACGTTGAGCAATCCGGGCTGCAGTCAGTCTGCAGGTGGTACTACCGTACAAACCTGTTTTACCCTGTCGGCGCAACCTGTTCCGGGGGGCGCGCAGACAGACGACCCTGACTGCTGGACCATTGTAATAACGCAGATTGGCAAAAGCTCCAAAAACAAGGCCGGGGCCGCGAACCCCAGCGGTACCTGCTGGTAACCCTACGGGCATTGCAGGGGTTTACCTGGCGCACGCTCCACCACCCCGTCTCCGTCGTAATCCCGCGCGGTGCGGGGACGACCGGTGTTACTGATGATCAGCATGGCGCCGGAGGCCAGGTCGTCCGGAAGGCAGATCGAAAATGTACCGTTGGTGCCATAGGCGTGGCCCCGGGGTGAGAATGCCAGGTACGGACGGTTGTAGCTCAGGGAAAGGGGTTGTGCCACTGTTTCGCGGGCTATCGGCTGACTACCGGGGTCCGGGTCGCCATCCCGGTTTCGGTCCGTATAGACCAGCAGGGTGCCGGTGGTCTGTCGGGTACAGGCCGTGCCGTCCAGCGAGGGGCAGACGATGACCCGGGTGCCGCGTTTTACAGCCTCGCTGCGGGCCAGGTTGGCCATGGCCCGGACGATGTCGGTTGCGGTGCCTACCGTGAGGTGTCGGCCAAGTCGGGCAAACGACGGCAACGCGAGTCCCGCGAGAATGGAAACAAGGGTTAGCGTGACGACCAGTTCGAGCAGTGTTAGCCCGCGCTGATGCTTGAAAGGTATCATCCTTGATGACCTCATGATGGTAAGATGTGAAGATAGTTGTGATGTCAGTCGAACATCCTGTTCGACGACTCATTTTAGGGAGGTCCGGGGTGGCTGTCTGTCGGATCCAGTCTTGCCGGGCCGTAAGAAATCTCCTAACGACCTCTGATTAAGTCTCTTGTTGATTCTGGCTGGTCCTGAAAGCCTGCCTTAAGGCGAGGCTTCGAAGACAGGGCGGTTGCCTTTCAAGTAGGTTCAATGCAGAAGCCGGCTTTCAGGGCCTGGGGGCGTATCACTCCATCCCCAGCTTCTTCAACCGGTAACGCAGCGCGCGAAAACTGATGCCCAGTTTTTTCGCGGCGGCCGTTTTGTTCCAGCGTGTGGCGTCCAGCGCCTGTTCGATGGCCTGCCGTTCTATGGTTTCCAGATAGTTTTCCAGATCCAGTTCGCCGACCGGTAACGGGTGCTCATGGTTGAGTACCGCGTCGCCGGCCTCACCCGTCGGATTGGTGCCGGTGATGACCGGTCTGCCCCCCAGATGAAGGTCTTCGGCGCTTATGTCATCGCTGTCACAGAGGGTTGAGGCTCGCTCGAGAATATTCTCGAGTTCACGCACGTTGCCCGGGAATTCATAACACTGCAGGCGCCTGACCGCGTCTGATGTCAGCCGTGGTGGGTCG
>JASBRL010000160.1 GCA_030149475.1 Marinobacter sp. | reverse complement strand
TGCGGGCAAGCGTTGAGAGGCTCATTGGCCGCGTTACGACTCTTGGCAAGGACGTCGGCCATTACCGGCGAGTCGCGCCTTGCCACTGAGCCTCTCGACACTTGCAGAATCGTCAATAGACTTGATCAGAGGTTCCCTAAGCGAAATCCGGAGGCCTTATTCATAACCGGTGCCATAGGCTCACGCGGGAATAATGTATTTGTCATTGGCGGCCAATTCGGCGTACGGTCACATATAAGTAACCATCAGTTATTTACAGACCCGGGTCGTCCGGGTACATTAAGTGACCATCAGTCACTTAAATGGAGCGAATCATGTCCTATGTGGTTATTACCGGCGCAAGTGCCGGCATTGGCGAAGGCTTCGCCCGGGCACTGGCCGCTGAGAAGCAGAACCTTATCCTGGTGGCCCGGCGTGAAGAGCGTTTGAATAGCCTGGCCGCAGAATTGAAGCAGCATGGCATAGAGGCCATTGTCCTGAAGGCAGATCTGGCGGACCCGGCCGGCGCAGACGCACTGGCCCGGCAAATCAGCGACGGAGGCTGGGCGCTGTCTGGCCTGATCAACAACGCCGGATTTGGCGACCGCGGCGCCTTTGCCGATCTCGGCCTTGAACGTCAGCTGTCGATGATTCAGGTAAACATTACCTCGTTGGTCTCCCTGAGCTGGCAATTGCTGCCCGCTCTGCGCAAGCAGCCAGGAAGTTTTGTGATTAATGTGGCGTCCACGGCAGCGTTTCAGGCCGGGCCGAACATGGCCATCTACTACGCGACGAAAGCCTTCGTGCTGTCCTTCTCCGAGGCCTTGCATGAAGAGCTTAAGGGTTCAGGTGTGGCGGTAAGCACCCTCTGCCCGGGAGCCACTGATTCGGAGTTTGCACAAGAAGCCCACATGACCGACACCAAACTGTTCAAAGCGGGGACCATGACGGTTGAAACGGTTGTCAAGACGTCCCTGGCCCAACGGAGAAAAGCCATCGTGATTCCGGGCCTGCGTAACCGGCTGATGGTCTGGTCGGGTAAACTCTCGCCCCGAGCTGTGACACGACAGTTGGCCGGCTGGCTGCAGGCTTGATACTGGCCAACGAGCGAGAACGTTGAGGTGGTTTTGAAGCACAGATTATGCGGTGGTAAACAGCGCGCCCGGTCAGAGTCTGACAAGGCGCTCCGGCAACAACAAATACTGGATGCGGCGGAAAACCTGTTTCTGGCGCACCGGTTCCACGGCCTGACCCTGGCGGATGTCGCCCGTGAAACCGGGCTCACCAAAGCCGCGCTGTATCGCTATTTCCGCAGCAAGGAACTGCTGTTTATTGCCGTCTACCGTCGCGCCATGTCCGGCTGGGTTTCAGACGTTGAAGGTATGGGTCCAGAGGGCTTTCCGGAACAGTTTGTAGCCCGCATTCAGGCCCACCCCGTGTTCTGCGGCCTGACCGCCATCCTTCACATTGCCCTTGAAACCGGCCTGAGCCAGGAAGAAGCCCGGGAATTCAAACTGTTTCTGCTGGCCCAGGTCCGCCGGATTACGGCCGTCATCGGTGCGGCAACCCATCAGGACGAAGCCGCCTGCCTGCAATATCTGATGCAGTGTCAGCAGGCGCTGATCGGGTGCTGGCACATGTCCCATCCGCCGGAGACGGCACGAAAAGCCATGCAGGCAGAACCGTTGACCGTGTTCCAGTTGAATTTTGCGGACACCCTGAAGCGCCACCTGGGCATACTGACCGAGGCGTTTTTACGCAACCCGATAAGCGACTGACGAGACCCCGACAAGTCAGCGCCTCATTGTTGTCGACTGCGCGGCGCTTCCCGGGCCGAATGCGGCCAAATCCGAGTGCCGGGATTCAAAAAGTGGACCTGTTACGGTTTCTTTCTATTTCGCAGGCACTTCCTTGATGTAAAGGTCCTGTTGCGGGAAGGGGATGGTGATGCCTTCTTGCTTGAATCGGCGCCAGATCTCAAGATTGATGTCAGAGCGCACGCTACCAAAACCGGCTTCCGGGTCGGCGACCCAGACCCGGGCTTCCAGATGAATTCCGTTGTCGCCGAACTCCGTTAGCTGGCAGGCCGGCTGCGGTTCGGCAATCACCCGGGGGTGTTCCCGGGCGATGTCCAGCATGATGGCCATGGCATGCTCCACGTCATCACTGTAGCTTACCGAAACCGGGATCTTCAGGCGTACGTTGGGGTCCGAATAGGACCAGTTGATCACTTCAGTGGTAATAAGGTTTTCGTTGGGAATAAGCGTATCCACGCCGTCGCGGTTGCGCACCACCACGTAGCGGGCATGCAGTGCGACCACCCAGCCGAACTTCTCACCGACGCTGATCACATCACCGGGACGAATCGAACGGTCGAACACAAGAATAAAACCGCTGATGAAATTGCTCGCAATACGCTGCAGGCCGAAGCCCAGGCCAACACCCAGGGCACCGCCGAACACCGTTAGCGCCGTGAGATCAATACCGACCAGATTCAGAACGGACAGTGCAGCGACGGTGATCAGCACCAGCTTGCTGACTTTGGAAAAACCAACGGCCGCACCGGGGCTCAAATACGACAACCGGGACAGCCGCCGATCGATAATGCCCGAGAGCCATATAGCAACCACGATCAACAGGCCCATCAGCAGGAGTAGCTTGATGACTGCCAACAGGGATATGTGCAGGTCGCCCGCGGAGATGGCCAGGCTGTCCATGGCCGCAAGTAATCCGGGTAGCCAGCCCACGAGATGCAGGCCCACTACCAGCCAGATGAGGATGCTGATGACATTTTCCCAAGCCTTGACCAGGGGGCCACTTCGCATCCCCTTGCGCAACATATAAACCAGGGTGCGGATCAACGCGAACGAAATCAGCAGGGGGACCGCCAGATCCAGGGCCCAATGAGCCTGATTCAGCACGGCGAGCAACGCGCGACCCAGCAGAACCAACAGCAGCATCGAAACTGGAAAGGCAAGGCGTTGGATGGTGTGTTGCGTCAGGTGTCGCACGCCCTGGGTGTCAGCAGCGGTAAGCCGGGCAATGAGATGATGCAGATAAAACGCAGCCATCCCCGCAAACACCAGAACCGCCGCCTGCGGGAGGATATCCAGCAAGCGTATTGCCTGCATGGTCACCAGCAAATCCTGCCAGTTTTCCACTATTGACAACTCCCGGGTAATGAGAATTCAGTAACTGGCTATACTTGGCAACAGTCAGCCTCTGTACAGTATAGGATCCAAAGAATATGTCTGCTCCGGTTTCCGGCTAAAGCGAATTCAACCGCAAGATTCGGAGTGCGACTACATTGGAGCTGGGGTATAAACACCATAGCTTTTCGGAAAAGGGCGGAACCAGATGCCGATGCCAAGCGAACAAACCATGCGCCAGGCGGTGCAGATGCGAAATGAGGCATTCAATGGCGCTTTCTACTATGGCGTGATCACCACCGGTGTCTTTTGCCGTGTATCCTGCCCTTCCCGGACCGCACGGCCCGAGAACCTGCGATTTTTCGCCACTGCCAAATCCGCAAAGCAGGCGGGCTTTCGGGCCTGTCGACGCTGTCGGCCGGGCCAGGCCAGTCCTGCCTTGCAACCTGTGATTGATACCGCGCGCTATATTGAGCAGCATGCTGACGAGCGCCTGACACTGGCGTCTCTGGCCGAGCGTGTGGGCCTGTCTGCCAATCAGCTGCAGCGCCGTTTCAGTCAGTCGTTCGGCCTGTCACCCAAGGCTTACCAGGAAGCCATCCGTCGGAGGCGTTTTCAGCGTGCTCTCAGGTATGAAGATAGTGTGACCGATGCCATCTTCGCCTCCGGTTTCGGCTCCACCAGTCGCGTCTACGGTGAGAGCGCACGCAGTCTCGGAATGCCCCCGGGCACCTATCGTACAGGCGGCAAGGGCGAAACCATTGGCTACGCCTGGCGGCAGACGCAGCTTGGCGGGATCATGATGGCTGCCACCGGCAAAGGTGTCTGTTTTGTACAGTTCGGTGAGGAAGACGAAATGCTGGCCAGCCTGCAGTCTGAATTTCCAAGCGCCCGATTGCTGTCTTCGTCCGCCCTGAACTCCAATGAATTGAATGCCTGGGTGGACGCCCTGGACCAGCACCTCGCCCACGGCGGTCCCCACCCTGACCTGCCACTTGATATGCGGGGGACCGTTTTCCAGCAGCAGGTGTGGCGCTTCCTGACAAGCCTGCAGGCGGGAGAGCAGTTAAGTTACAGCGAACTGGCCGAGCGCATTGGCAAGCCCCGCGCGGTGCGGGCTGTTGCGTCAGCGTGCGCAGCCAACCGGATTGCAGTGCTGGTGCCCTGCCACCGGGTATTGCGCACCGATGGCGGGCTGGGCGGCTATCGCTGGGGGCTTGAGCGCAAGCGCCGACTGCTCGCTGCGGAAAATCCTGCACCTCGATGATTGTGCCCGCGCGCAGCTCCACTTTCTGGAAATCACCCCCAGTCAATCCGACTCATACGTCTCGCCGTTTACCTGAAACTGTCAGGCCGTTGCCGGCCTATCCCGAATGTGCTCCAAAGCCCACCGCAGATTGGCGACGGTGCGGTCCACATTATTCAGTTTTTCCATGCCGAACAGGCCAATGCGGAAAGTTTGGAAACTCTCCGGTTCATCACACATGAGCGGCACGCCCGCTGCGGTTTGCAGACCCTGCTCGCGAAACAGGCTGGTGTTATGAATGCCGGGATCATCTGTGTAGAACACAACCACACTGGGTGATTCATAGCCGGGTGCAGCCACGCTGTTGAATCCGAATTCGGCAAACAGCTCACGTATCCGGCCGCCCAACTCCTCCTGGCGCTGCTTGAACCGATCAAGCCCCTGTTCGACCGTTTCATGCATGGCATCACGCAGTATCGCCAGTGTGTCAGTGGGCATGGTGGCGTGGTAGGCGTGGCCGCCGTCCTCGTAGGCCTGCATGATCTGGCGCCACTTCTTCAGATCGGCGGCAAAACTGCTGCTGGTGGTCTGTTCGAGGCGAGTCATGGCGCGTTCGCTGAGGGCGATGAGCGCGGCGCAGGGTGAGGCGCTCCAGCCTTTCTGCGGCGCGCTGATCAACACATCCACCTGGCAGGCCTTCATGTCCACCCAGAGGGCACCTGACGCCACACAGTCCAGAACGAACAGCCCGCCCACTTCATGCACTGCCTCGCCAATGGTTTGCAGGTACGCTTCGGGCAGGCGCATGCCCGAGGCGGTTTCCACGTGGGGCGCGAAAACCACCGCCGGTTTTTCAGCGCGGATGCGGCTGGCCACTTCCTCCGCTGGCATCGGCGCGTAAGGTGCCTGATGATCGGCGCTTTGCACACTGGCTTTGAGCACGGTCACGTCACGGCACACCCTGCCCATATCCAGAATCTGCGACCAGCGGTAACTGAACCAGCCGTTGCGGATCACCAGACAGCGCTCGTCATTGGCGAACTGGCGGGCTACTGCCTCCATCCCGAAGCTGCCGCCGCCTGGCACCACTACAGCAGATCCGGCATTGTAGACGCGACGCAGCGTCACGGAGATATCCCGCATCACTTGCTGGAAGCTGGCCGACATATGGTTGAGTGAGCGGTCATTGAACACGACGGAGTATTCGAGCAGGCCATCGGGATCGACGGCAGGGTATAATCTGGACATTGGACGACTCCTCTAATTTTTACCAACAATAACCGATCACTGCGGTGCAGGAACAATTTACTCATGCCCGATGACCGCATCAGCGATCGTAGCCCCGGTGTGATGAAAAGAAAAAGCTAAGGAACCGCCGATTCGGTCGATGGGTGATTCGTGTTTCCGTGAACCCCCGACAATGGCCATTGTGCTTTTGGTGAATTTTTGTTCAGCCAGCAACTGGAGTAGTCTTGAGAAAACGAGCACAAGACTCGTTACCGGGATCATGACCAGGGAGGTTCGCGACCTCTCCAAGGAACTGGTGCAAACCATGTCTATCGTCAGTCTGCAAGCATGCACACTGGAGCCGGAGTGGGTTTCACACGCCCACGATTTCCATCAGCTGATTTTTGCCACCTCGGGCCAGACCGAACTCAGTATCGAAGGCCGGGGCAACCGGATCACCGATCAAACCGGCTGCCTGATACCCTGCGGCTATCACCATGACTATGTGGGAGACGGCGCCAACAACACCCTGGTGATTGACCTGCCCACCAGTGAGTTGCCGCTTCTGACCCATAGCCAGGATGTGGAACGCCTGTTTGAAAAACCGACGTTCTACACTGTGCCCTCCCCCTTGCGAACGCTTGGCGCGGCACTGGCCGATCAGGCCAGCCGGGAGCCGGGCCTGCATGATGAAATTGCGCTACTGATTCTGCGCGCGATCTACCTGGGCCAATACGAGCATCCTCTTGAGCCGGCCCCACGACGGCCGAGGTCCATGCGTCATCCAGGCCGGCTATGCGCCCACAGCATTGACCTGATTAATGAGCACATCAATCAGCGGATGGCGGAGGAAATCCACGTCGAAGATCTGGCACGACTGTGCTGTCTCAGTCCCGGGTATTTTTATCAGGCGTTTCGGGCGTATACCGGCCAGACGCCGATGAACTATGTGATGGCACGCCGGATGGCGCGGGCACGCAACCTTCTGAGCCATACCGACCTGTCCCTGTGCACGATCGCCGGGCGCGTCGGTTTCAAGGACCAGGGCAGCTTTTCCCGGGCCTGCCGCCATCACTTCGGTGATACGCCCTCGCATCTACGCCGCTAATACGGCTTCCTGGTGCTCTGCTACGCATTGCCTGGCGGATGGATTAAAAGGTATTAAAAGATTAAAAGGGTCGAAGATTAAAAGGGTCAGATTGATTTTATTTTGATCAACTCCCTCGACCTCCTGGTCGTCCTCGTCCAACCTTCCCGACTTTGCGCCCAAGCGCGGCCTCCACTTGCTCTCGAAACTGGCCGCTACCCAGGATCTGACTGGCAGACAAGCACCTGGCGATAGTAGCGGAAATCGTCTTCCACAACGAAACAGGCATCCCGGTTGTGGCCACGCTGAACCACGTGCACAGGAACTTCAGGCAGATACATCCGTGTCTTCCGAGGCATATTCCAAATCCGTTTGGCTTTTTGCTGAGCCTATCCATTGGCTCCGACCGGCATTCTAACTGAACATCCCTCTCTGGCCGAGTTGATCAATTTTAAATCGATCTGACCCCTTTGGACTGCTTTGGACTCCTTTGGACTGACGTGAAACGCTCCACCGTAACCCCCTTCAGAGTCGAAGAGGATCACGGCGGAGCAACGGCTCCCTGCTCGGCAATCAAAGCTTCAGGTTAGTTGCTGGCGGTACCGGCCAGCCACCTGCTACTGCTTGCCTACGGCGGTGGCCGTAGCCTGAATGAAGGCCTTGAGCTTTGTCACGTCATCCTGCGTCAGCCGATCAGTGAAGTCCGGCATGCCGTTCGACACATACGGACCATTGAAGACGAAGCTACCCAGACTCTTGATGATGGCCGCATCGACGTAGCCGAGATTCGGGACCGAACCGCCCTTATTCTGGCCCGGCGTTCCGTGACAGATCGCGCAGTTGTTGAGGTACACGGCTGTCCCGGCAGCAACGTCCTTCGGGTCGTATGCCACGCCCGACAGCAGCGGCGCGGTTTTTCGCTTGGCAAATTCCGGCGGTGTTGCCTTGCCGCCGAGGGCAAAGGTGAACACGGTTCCCGGACCTTGACGATCGGTGGCGCTGAATGACTGACCCGCAGAACCACCCCAACCCACGGCGATGGTTACGTACTGGGTCCCGTCGACGCTGTACGTGATCGGACCTGCTATGGCGCCCTGCCCGAGCGAACTCTCCCACCGGGACTCGCCGTTCTGCGCGTTGAAGGCAACAAGACGGCCGTCGGCCGTGGCCTGAAACACCAGATTCCCCGCGGTCGCCAGTGTGCCGCCGTTCCACGGCGCGGGATAGTCGTGCGCCCATGCCTGCTTCTGGGTCACAGGGTTCCAGGCAATCAGGCGTCCAAATGGAGTGGTTTTCCCACCGCCTACCAGTTGCATACCTGTGTTCCAGCCGTTGCCGCTATTGATGCCGCCGGCCTTGCCCTTTGATTCGGGGTCATTGCCCACCGGAGCCATCACGATCGGTATCAGCTGTGCCGGAATATAAGCCAGACCGGTTTCCGGACTATAGGACGCTGCCTGCCAGTTGTGGGCTGCATAGGGCCCGGGAATGGTTTCGAAGGGCTTACCGGACTGACCCAGGCCGGTCAGGATCGGCTTTCCTTCTTTCGTATAGCCGGTCGCCCAATTCGCCGGCGTGAAGTTCTCCGCCGAGATGAATTTGCCATTGCGCCGGTCCAGCACGAAGAAGAAACCGTTCTTGTTGGCGTTCATGATCACCGGTACACTCTCGCCGTCGATTTTGAGGCTTGTTAGTGCCAGATCCTGATCGCTGTCGTAGTCCGACATATCGGCGGGCGTGGTCTGGTAGTGCCAGACGTATTTCCCGGTCGACAGTTTGAGTGCCACGATGCTGGCCGTGTACAGCGAGTCATACTTCGGGCCGCCACGTGAATTGGGGTCCCACGGGTCAGCGTTGCCGGTGCCGAAGTACAGCAGGTCGAGCTTCGGATCGTAGGAGAACGATTGCCAAACCGTGCCGCCGCCGCCTTGCTTCCAGTACTTTGTCTTCGGATCCCAGGTCTTCGCGGCCTTTTCCATCGCCGCGTTTTCGTATGGCTTGTCGGGGTCGCCCGGCACTGTGTGCCAGCGCCAGTCGAGTTCACCGGTTTGCGCGTCATAGGCCGAGACATAGCCACGCGCTCCAAAGTATTCGGCGCCGCCGTTGCCGATGATCACCTTGCCATTGGCCGCCAGCGGCGCTCCGGTGATCGTGTAGTTGTGATTGCCATCGGGCAGCGTATCGGTGGACCACACCAGCTTACCGGTGGCTGCATCGAGTGCGATCAGACGGCCGTCAAAGGTCGCCTCGAACACTTTTCCCTGGTAGACCGCCACGCCACGATTGACGACATCGCAGCAGCCCTTTCTGGCGACGCTGCGCGGCACCCTGGGATCGTAGGACCAGATCTGCTCGCCGGTGGTCGCGTCCAGCGCATGAACCGCATTCCACGGTGCGGTGACATACATCACGCCGTCGACGACCACCGGAATCGACTCCACGCCATGGTGGGTGGTGTTCAGGTCATAGGTCCACGCCAGACCCAGCTTGTCGACATTGCTGGTGTCGATCTTCTTCAGCGCGCTGAAGTGGTTGGAGTTGTAACTGCCTCCGTACGTCAGCCAGTTGCTCGACGCCGGCGAGTTGGCACTGATCGCCGCCGTGTCGATGGCAGCGCTTGCGGCCACTTGGGCGCCGCCGGCCGATGCTGTTTCGTTTGCATTGCAGGATGCCGCCAGCAGAAGCGAACCTACCGCGGCAATGGCCACCCTCACACTACGTTTCATCTGACTCATGAGACTCCTCGGAATACTTATTGTTGTAGATAACGCACCGCGATTCCGTTGACTGATCTTATCAGTCAACGTGTCACGCTCGACGGTGTCCGACAGGCTCCCTGCAGCAGGGCTGTATACGAAAAGGGCTCAAAAACCCGGACCCAACTCAGCAGCCACCGGTAAGTATAGGATGAATATACGTAGCCAGCTCAGTTTTTCCCCGGGCAAGGGCGGGCAAGGGGGTCAGATCGATTTTATTAGCGTTGCCAGACCTTAGCGGGCAAGGGGGTCTGCTTAAAGGGGTCAGATTGATTTTATTTTATGTACTGAACGTATTGGCGACCGAGATGCTGCATAACCCGGGAGATGCTATCGGCATACTCCGGCGTGATCAGAAGGTGAACGTGGTTGGCCATCAGGCAATAGGCATGAAGCTCAGCACCATAGCACTTCAGCCCCTCGCCCAACACCTGGTGATAGTAGCGGAAATCGTCTTCCGCAAAGAAACAGGCATCCCGATTGTGGCCACGCTGAACCACGTGCACAGGAACTCCAGGCAGATACATCCGTGTCTTCCGAGGCATATTCCAAATCCGTTTGGCTTTTTGCTGAGCCTATCCATTGGCTCCGACCGGCATT
>JASBRL010000159.1 GCA_030149475.1 Marinobacter sp. | reverse complement strand
GGGGCCGGGTCCACCAGCCAGATCTCGCGGGAGCGGCCGCTGTCTTCGCCGGAGAAGAGCGCGATGGCGTCGTCCACGGCCTTTTCCTGCCCGCGAAAGTCGAGGATGTTGCCGTAGGGTTTGGTGTCGTTGAGCACACGGTTGGTGCGCGAGAAGGCCTGGATCAGGCCATGGTGCTTGAGGTTCTTGTCCACGTACAGGGTGTTGAGGTACTTGGAGTCGAAGCCGGTGAGCAGCATGTCCACCACGATGGTGATGTCGATCTTGTGTTGGTGTGGCAGGTCGCTGTTGGGGTACTGCTGATCCTTGATGCGCTGCTGCACGTCCTGATAGTAGCGGTCGAACTCGCTGACGCTATGGCTGGTGCCGTATTGATTGTTGTAGTCGACGATAATCTCTTGCAGGGCAGCCTTTTTCTGCTCCGGTTCCTGCTGGTTGTCGGCCTTCTCCTGGGGCAGGTCTTCCTGGAGTTGCTTTACATCCTTGTCGCCATTGGCCGGGGGCGAGAAGACGCAGGCGATATTGAGCGGAACGTCGTCCGGGTTTTCCGCCTGACGCTCGGCTTGCATCGTTTTGAGCAGCCGGTAATAACCGATGGCGTCATTGATGGAGGCGGTGGCCAGCACGGCGTTGAAGCGGCGCTGGTTGGTGGCGGCATCGTGCTTGGCCAGAATGGCGTCCACCACGGCCGCCTGTGTCAGGGCCTGATCGGGTTTGGCTTTGGCCTGTCTGGCTTTACTGTCGGCGGCTTTGGCGCCTTCGCCCGGCGGGTAGGCGTCGGACTTGTTCTCTGGCTTGAAATAATCGATATGGAAACGCAGCACGTTGCGGTCATCAATGGCATGGGTGATGGTGTAAGCGTGCAGCTGCTTTTCGAAGATATCTCTGGTGGTGCGATAGCTGCCAACGGTGCCGTCAATCTGCTTGTAGCTGGCGTTGTCTTCAAAGATGGGCGTGCCAGTGAAGCCGAACAGTTGCGCCCTGGGGAAGAAGGCTTTGATGGCCTGGTGGTTGTCGCCAAACTGGGAGCGGTGGCACTCGTCAAAGATGATGACGATGCGCTTGTCGCGCAGCGGGGCCAGCCGCTCTTTGTAGGTCTGCCTGCCTTTTTCCTTGTGCTGCTGGGCCCGGGCGCTGGTTTCATCCAGTGCCAGGCCGAGTTTCTGGATGGTGGTGACGATCACCTTGTCGGCGTAGTCCTCGGAGAGCAGACGGCGCACCAGGGTTTCGGTGTTGGTGTTCTCCTCGACGCAGCCTTCCTGAAAGCGGTTGAATTCCTCGCGGGTCTGCCGGTCCAGATCCTTGCGGTCCACCACGAACAGGCATTTTTCGATATCCGGGTTGTCCTTGAGCAGGGTGGAGGCCTTGAACGAGGTGAGCGTCTTGCCTGAGCCTGTGGTGTGCCAGATGTAGCCGTTGCCCCGGTTCTGGTGGATGCAATCGACAATGGCCTTGACCGCATAGATTTGATACGGGCGCATGATCATCAGCTTCTGCTCGCTGGCCACCAGCACCATGTAGCGGCTGATCATTCGGCCCAGGGTGCATTTGGCCAGGAAGGCATCGGCGAAGTCGTCCAGATGGGTGATCTTGCGGTTGTCTTCATCCGCCCACTGGTAAATGGGCAAAAAGCGCTCGTCGGCGTTGAAGGCGAAGTGTTGACTCTGGTTGTTGGCGAAGTAGTAAGTGTGGTCGCGATTGCTGACGATATACAGCTGCATGAAGCACAGCAGCGTGTTGGTGTAGCCGTTGCCGGGCTCATTGCGGTACTCGACAATCTGCTCCATGGCCCGGCGCGGGTTGATGCCCAGCGTCTTCAGCTCGATCTGCACCGCTGGCAGTCCATTGATGAGCAGGATCACATCATAGCGGTGGTGGCTGTTGTCGGTGTTAATACGAAGCTGGTTGATGACTTCGAAGTCGTTTTTGCACCAATCCTTGAGGTTGACCAGCATGTAGTGCAGCGGGGTGCCGTCCTCGCGTTGAAAATAGCCGTATTCGCGCAGGGTTTTGGCCGCCTGAAAGACATCGGCGTTGATGATCTCGTCGCGCAGGCGGGCGAACTCGGCATCGGTGAGGCGAACGCGGTTGAGCGCCTCGAACTTGTCGCGGAAGTTCTGCTCCAGGGAGGCCTTGTCGCGAATGTCAGGACGATAGCTGTATTTGAGGTCTTCGAGCTTGTTGATTAGCTTTTGCTCGATCTGGCTTTCTTTCAGGGACATCCGGCGATCTCATCTCGTGATGCTTGGCGTGGCGAGTCTGGGACTGTTGCGCGAGTCAAGTTATCATACTCTCTACCCGCTGCCGACTGTGAATCGGTGCGGTGCGTGGTTGTCCTCGTAATAGCCATTGAAACGCATGCCGCACGTTCTGTGGGCGCCGTCTTGCAGGTTGCTCATCCAAAGTCTGCCGGGTGCTCGAACGGGATGGCTGCGGCGACGCGCCGGCAACGGAGCCCGGGCGCCATGCCGCTGGAGAAGAAGATGGACAAATATCTGGTTGCCCGGGAAGAGATTGAGCAACTTGAAGGTCTGTCAAAAACCCATTTTCTCAATGACAACGCAAAGCGGATCAACAAGTCCCTCGGTGATCTGACCGGCTTGACGGGTTTCGGCTTTCATATCATTGAAATCCAGCCGGGCCATGAATCCACCGAGTTCCACAAGCACTATCACGAAGACGAGTGCGTCTACATTCTCGAAGGGGTTGCCGAGGCGTTGATTGGAGACACGACCTGTCCGGTAAAGGCAGGTGACTTTATCGGCTACCGGGCAGGCGGCGATGCGCACAGCCTGAGAAACACCGGTGATTCAATCCTGAAATGCATCGTGGTGGGGCAGCGTCTTGACCATGATGTGGGTGATTATCCCAGGCTCAGTAAACGTGTCTATCGCCATAAGAACATGCCCTGGAACCTGGTCGATATGGACGCCATTGAGGAGCCCAATGCTGGCAAAAAAGCCTGATGCAGCACCACCCAGGTTGACATAACCCACCATTTTTAACAGTTCGCCTGAGCCAGCGTATCGAACGGTGTGTCCGGCCCAGACGCCTTCAAACTGCGGTAGCTCCACCGTCCACCGGCAATGCCACGCCGGTGGTAAACGCCGCGCCTTCGGAACACAGGTAAAGCACGGCCGCGGCAATTTCGCTGGCCTGGCCCAGGCGCCCGACCAGCATCAATAAACGCTTCATAGCAGGCTCCTTATGCAATGTCCGCCCCCGCTTGACCGGGGGCGAGTTGGGCGTGTCACAACCTCTTCAACACTTGACCCATTCGGTGAGCTTGTCAAATGAAGGATACGTGTCCGTCGGATGACGACCGGATCACTGCAGAGTCTTGCGGTTGCCCTGGCGGTATTGCGGCGCTATATAGGCGTTGATCTGCTTTTTGAAGTGGGCAATGAGCTCGCTGTTGTCGTGCTGCCACGGGTGGAAATCCGGGCGGAAGTAGTCCAGCCAGGTGGGGATCAGGCTCGAAAAGCTGCCGTTCTTGCCCCACATGCGCCAGAGCCCTCTGGCGCCGTCTTGCAGCGAGAAATTACGCCAGTCGTTGAGCATCATGCGGCCGGTAAAGTAGCTGGCGACCAGACCCAGCATGGCGGTGCTGAAGGCCAGGTAGAAGGTGCGTTCGGCGTAGGTGCCGCCGACTTCCTGAAACACATCAAAGGCCACGCCCTTGTGTTCGGTTTCCTCGATGGCGTGCCACACCCACAGTGGACGCATGGACTCGTCCATATCTTCGCGCACGTCGTCCCTGGCCAGCAGCATGTCGGCCATCATCGCGGTCAGGTGCTCAAGGCCGCAGGTAATCGCCAGCTGGTGCCGTTTCGGCAGTTTCTTCGCCAGTCCCAGAATGATCTCCAGGTTGGCCTCCAGTTCGGCGATCGGCATCTGCTGGTCTTTCACGTGCTGGTTCATGGCATCGTGTTCCAGCGAGTGCATGGCTTCCTGGCCGATGAACCCGCGCACTTCCCGCTTGAGTGCCTCATCGGTGATCCGGTCGCGGAAATGACGGACCGAATCCACGAAAAACTGCTCGCCCTGGGGAAACAGCACGGACAGCGCGTTCATGGTATGGCTCAGGGTGTAGCTCTGTCGGAGCCAGTAACGGGGAACGGACGGGCCAAACTCAAAACCCATACGCTGTGGCTTTATATCAACGTTCCCGGGCTTGCGAACGATTGTCCTCCGGGTACTTGCCGTGTCTGTTCTGATCATGGTTCTACTCCCATGGTTCTGCTACCGGGTGGCTGCGCCGAAGCGACGGGCCGATGTCATGGCTCCAGTGTCGCCGGGTCAACGCCGGGATTGAATGCGCAAAGAGGCCGTCCATCGTGGAACTTGGGCCAGACCGGCTCCGGATTGACCCTGTTGACAGTCCCGGGGTGTGTCCGGCCACACTGCCGCGGGCGCTGGCCCGTGATAGCATCCGGTCATGCAGTCGACCCGTTTTCAGAGGATGCCCCATGACCCACACCAGCCCGGACCGGGAGCGTCAGATGCCTGGACTGTTTCTTGTGCCGGGCGTGTATCTGCGTGTGCTTGCCGAAACGGTGCGTCAGTTGGGGTACAACGACCGGACCCTGTATGACGGGCTGGATTTCACGGCGGACGATCTCAAGGCCAACGACCGCCGGGTGTTCGTCACCGACGCCATGGTGATGGCAGAACGGGCGGTGGCCCTGGCCGGCCATCAGGGACTGAGCTTTCGTCTGGCCCGGGAGCTGCGGGTGACCATTCATGGCACGCTCGGGTTCGCCGCGCTGACCAGCCCGACCCTGGCAGGTGCGCTGGATTCCGTTCGTCGTTATCTGCAGCTGCGCGCGCCGTTTTTGAGGATGAGCCTGACCGCAACGGACGATGAAATGCTGGTTCGGTTGAACAGCGAATTTGAAGCCCCCGGGCTGACCCGGTTCCTGTCAGAAACAGTGAGCGCCACGCTGGTCATGCTGACCGACCAGTTGGTGGATCGCGACAGTGCCGCGCAGGAGGGCATGGTACTGGTCAACGGTAAATTGCCCGGCGTACGGGTGCGCCTGGCCTGCCCGGAGCCCGACTATTACCGGGATTTTGCGAACCAGCTGCCGGTGCGCTTCGAGTATGGTCAGGCCACAGAAATGATGGTGTTTCCCAAAGCACTGCTCAGGGCGCGGATGCGACTGGCAGATGCCGACGCCTCACAAATGGCGCGGGACCAATGCGAATTCGAGTTGCAGAAAGCGCTACGGGAACAGGGTGATATTGCCTTCGCAATCCGTAATATGCTGCACCTGACGCCGGGGCCGTTACCATCGCTGGACGCCATGGCTGAGCGGTTCTGCGTATCGTCCCGCACGCTGAAGCGCCGGTTGGCAGAGCGCGACACGACCTATCGCGAGATTGTTGAAGCGGTGCTTAAGGATCGCGCCATCCAGTTGCTGCGCTATACCAACCAGTCGGTCAGTGAAATTGCCTTCGAACTGGGCTATGCCGACCTGTCCAATTTCAGCCGGGCCTTTCGCAAATGGACCGGAAAATCGGCCAGCGAGTTCCGTCAGGAGGGGCCGGACCCTGCGCCCGAGTTGGGGCCATAAGGCGCCGCTCCAGTCCCTCTACCACCGGTCGAGGGGCTGGAAAACATGGCCAAGGCGCTCAAACGGTTGACGTTATTTTCTGCTGCCCAGCCGGGCCAGGGCCTGCTGGCAGTCGTCCGAGCGGAGGCGTTCGGAAAATACATCCCGCTCCCGATTCAGGGCCGCCATCGCCTGGTCCTGCCAGGGTGCCTTCATCAGGCGTTTGCTGGCACGCAGGGCGTCCCGGGGCTTTGCGGTCAGGGCACGGGCTTTTGCCAGCGCGGCAGCGGTGGCCTGACCGTCGTCAACAACGTTGCTGGCCAGACCACAGGCTGCCGCCTCATCACCGCTGAGCGTATCCCCGAACAACAGCAGGTCGGCTGCCCTGCGGGCACCCAGATGCAAGGGCATGGTCACTGTGGACGCCGCCTCGGGTACCAGGCCCAGATCCACAAAGGCCGTTTTAAAGCGTGCAGAACGCCCGGTCACTACCGCATCCACGTGCAGCAGCATGGTGGTTCCGATGCCAATTGCCAGACCTTCAACGGCCGCAATCACCGGTGTGTCGCAGTGCATCAGTCGCTCGATAAAAGCCAGACCCGACGACGGCTGTGGAGTGGTATCGCTGGCTCGGGCCCGGAAGTCGTCGAGATCATTACCGGCGGTGAACACATTCCCTTCACCGCTGATCACGATGCCGTGGACCGACGTGTCCGCCGCGGCCTCATCGACCCCGCGAGCCAGCGCTTCGTACATCGCCCGGGTCAGGGCATTCTTTTTCTCGGGACGGGCAATAATCAGGTGCACGACCCCGGCATCACGTTCCACTTTAATCATGCTTCAACTCCTGCGTTGAGGTGGACAAACGGATTTATTGCGAAATACTGTTTCACAAAACGGGCTTATGTTCTATGTTTTCAGATAAATCAACCTGCCCCGGTATGCAGCCCGCTTCATCACCCATGATCGGGCGCCGTCGTTATACGGCCGCGTCTGATTCCGGAGATACCCATGCAATTCCACACGTTCAGCAGTCGCGCCCTGGCAAACGGCATCAAACAGCGGCGATTTACCGCCGTTGCAGTGCTCAACCATTTCCTGGTCCGGATTGAACGGCTCAATCCCGCGCTTAATGCGATCATCCTGCTCCGCCCCGAGGATGCCCGCCGTCAGGCCGAAGCCGCCGACGCCGCCGCTGAACGTGGCGAGGACCTGGGCCCGCTGCACGGTGTACCCATGACCATCAAGGAAACGTTTGAAATTGCCGGCTGGCCAACCACCGCCGGTCACAAGCATTACCGTGATCACCTGCCGGACACGACGGCACCGGCCGTACAACGGTTACTGGACGCCGGCGCCATTGTAATCGGCAAAACCAACGTGCCGGAGTTGGCCGGCGACCTGCAGAGTTTCAACGATCTCTATGGCACCAGCCATAACCCCTGGAACCACGCGCTCACCCCGGGAGGGTCCTCGGGCGGCGCGGCCGCCGCCCTGGCGGCCGGACTGACTCCGCTGGAACTGGGCAGTGATATTGGCGGATCAATCCGCACACCGGCGGCGTTCTGCGGCATCTACGGGCTCAAACCAACCTACGGTCTGGTGCCGACACGGGGACATATTCCCGGTGCTCCCGGCAGTCTTGCCAAACGCGACATTGGTGTGGCCGGCCCCCTGGGCCGACATCTGGACGACCTGGAAGATGCGCTGGAACTGCTCGCCGGCCCCGATCGCCCCGATGCCGTCGCCTGGCAACTGACACTGCCGCAACCGATTCAGTCCCGGCTGGTGGAATTCCGGGTGGCGGCCTGGCTGGACGATGAACGCTGCCAGCCGGACCAACCGGTCCGCGACGGCCTGGCGCAGGTAGTTGAGTCCCTGCGCCAGCAGGGTGTGCCCGTGGACGAGTCCGCCCGCCCGGATTCACTGACCCTGCGCGACAGCGATGACCTGTTCTATGACCTTCTGTCCGGGGTCATGGGCGGCGGACTGTCCGACAAGATGCTGGAGCGATTCTCCGTCAAGGCGCAGTCGGATGACCGCACGGACTACGGAGTCCGGTTTGCCCGTGGAGCGACCCAAAGCCATGCCCACTGGCTGCGCCGGGATGAGCAGCGGGCACTGATACAGGCGAGGTGGGCGGCCTTTTTTCGGCGTTTTGATGTACTGCTCTGCCCGGTGGTGCACACGCTGCCGTTTGCCCATAATCAGGCAAACGGCGCTCTCGAGCGGACACTGATGATAAACGGCAGGCCTCAGCCCTACATGGACGTCACCGTCTGGGCCGGGCTGGCGGGTGTCGCCGGGCTGCCGGCCCTGAGTCTGCCGGCCGGCTTCACGGCTGACGGTCTGCCGCTGGCGGTGCAGATTGTCGGGCCTGCCTACAGCGAAAAAACGCTGCTGGCGTTCGGACGACTGCTGGACCGGGTACTGAACCCCGACGGTCTGGCCTGGCCGCCGGGAACCGATTGACTTTGATGGAGTCCTGGCGTAAATGCTCCTGAGGACCGATGCCGGGCGACCGCGCTGCTATACTTGCAAAAACGAACCTGTATGATAGATTCGGAAAATGCGGATTCGTTGTGCAGTTTAGTATTCTGCATAGCGAAACCACAATATAATTTTCAAGCTGTGCCACACGATAAAAAGAGGTCTCTATGAACACCCTTACCAGTCTTCGCCAACGCGTGACGCTCTATGCTTCCGCCCTGACCCTGGGCATCTCTGCCGTTCTGACCAGTGCACCGGCCTCCGCGGCAGATACCATCACCTGGAAGGTCCAGTCTCATTGGCCGGGCTCCAGCAGTTCCTACACTGACAGTCTGGGCCGCCTCAAGCGCGTTCTCGAAGAGCGTACGGACGGCCGCCTGAAACTCAAGCTATACGAATCGGGTGCGCTGTTCAAACCGAAAGATACCTTCAACGCCGTCAGTCGCGGCATTCTGGAGATGGGCACCATTTCGCCCGCCTATGCCCAGGATAAAATGACCCTGGCCGGGATTGCATCCGGCCTGCCGTTTGCTTTTCGTCACGTCTGGGAAGCGGCCTACTTCCACCAGAATCTGGGTTTTGAAAAGATGTTGCGGGATGAAGCCGCCCAGTATGGCGTTTACTGGGCCACCGACAAAGTCTACCCGACGGAAATGGTGGTCAAAAAGCCGATCAAGACCTGGGATGACTTTACCAGCCTGAAAATCCGCTCATCCGGTGCGCTGCAGAAGTTTCTCACCGAAGCGGGTGCCGCGGCGTCCTATATCCCCGGCGGTGAACTCTACTCGGCGCTGGACTCCGGTGTTGTCGACGGCGCTCACTGGGGTGCCGCGCAGGGTGCCTACAGCATGGGGCTGTATGAAATTGCCAAGTACCACGTCAAGCCAGCCCTGAACATTGCCGGCACCGACGTCATCATTGTCAGTCAGAAGGCGCTCGACAAGCTCCCGGAAGACATGCAGAACATTGTCAAACAGGCGCTGGAAGAACAGTTCTGGTTCCGTACCAACGAATATCAGTACAAGGAACAGATCGTTCTGGCCAAAGCCATCAAGGAGTTGGGCGTGCAGATCAACACCCTGCCGGATGATGTCCAGAACCGCCTGGTCAAGGTCGCCCAGCAAACCTGGGACGAAGAAGGCAAGCGTGGCCCCAGGGCTGAAGAAGCCTTGAGTATGCTGAAGACTTACCTGGCCAACCTCGGCTATCTGTAAGCGCTGAGTATCCGGGCCGGGGAACCGTTGTTCTCCGGCCTTTCCCGTTCTGAAAACCGGTGCCGCGGCTTGAGGCTGTCGTCAACAGGCCTGAACCCCGGCTCCCTAACGCTCCGCCGGAGAATCCCATGCGTGCGCTGAGTGCATTCATGACGGGTGTCACCCGCATGAACAAGCTGATCGGGAAATGGGTGTCTTACCTCATTTTCGCGATGTTCGTGTTTCTGTTGATGGAGGTCGGCTTCCGTTATCTCTTCAATTCGCCAACGGTGTGGACCAACGAACTGACACAGATGCTGTTCGGGGTGTATGCGGTGATGTCCGGCGGTTACATCATGGCGCACCGGGGCCACGTCAATGTGGACCTGGTCTATTCCCATATGAAGCGACGGACCCGGGCCGTCACTGACATCCTGACCTCCACGGTGTTTTTTGCCTTTACCCTGGCACTGCTCTACTTCGGCATTGATATTGCGAGTGAGTCCATCGCCAGCCTGGAAACGTCCTATTCCGCCTGGAATCCACCGATCTGGCCGGTCAAGCTGGCCATCCCCGTTGGCACCGGGCTACTGGTGCTGCAGGGGCTGGTCAAATTGCTGGAAGACATCGCCATCGCCTTTAACCTGAGCTACTACCAGCCCGAATCGACAGACGCCGGAGACACGCTGTGAGCATCGAAGCCCTGACCCTGCTGTTTTTCGGCGCCCTGCTGTTTTTCCTGATGCTGGGTCTGCCACTCGCTTTTGTCCTGGGTGGCGTGTCCGTTGTGTTCCTTTATTTCACCTGGGGTTTCGATTCCTTTTTCATGGTCGCCTCGCAGATCTGGGGCACCATGGGCAGCTTTACCCTCGTCGCCATTCCGTTGTTTGTGTTTATGGCCATGGTGCTGGAGCGCACCGGCGTGGCCCGCGACCTGTACCGCATGATGCACCTGTGGTGGGGCGGCCTGCGCGGCGGCCTGGCCATCGGCACTCTGCTGATCTGTGCGGTGTTTGCCGCCATGGTCGGCATCAGCGGCGCGGCAGTGGTTGCCATGGGCACCATCGCGCTGCCGTCGATGCTTGAGCGGGGTTACGACAAGAACATGGCGCTTGGCGTCATCAACACCGGCGGCGGCTGGGGCAT
>JASBRL010000150.1 GCA_030149475.1 Marinobacter sp. | reverse complement strand
ACCGAAGATGGCCAAAGCCGGATTCAACTGCGTGCTGACGATGGCACTGTATGGCTGACTCAACTGGAAATGGCGGAATTGTTCCTTACCACCAAGCAGAACGTCGCCAAGCACCTCAAAGCCATCTTCTCTGAGGGAGAGTTGGATCAGGATTCAGTTGTCAACTATTGGTTGACAACTGCCACCGATGGCAAGAATTATCGCGTGGCGCACTACAACCTCGACGCCATTCTGGCCGTCGGTTACCGCGTCCGCTCACCGCGCGGCGCCCAGTTCCGCCGCTGGGCCAGCACCGTGCTCAGCGAGTACCTCCGCAAGGGTTTTGTCATGGATGACGAGCGGCTGAAGAACCCCGATGGCCGCCCTGACTACTTCGATGAGATGCTGGCCCGCATCCGCGATATTCGGGCCTCTGAGAAGCGCTTTTATCAGAAGGTACGGGATCTGTTTGCCCTCTCCAGCGACTACGACAAGACCGATCAGGCCACCCAGCAGTTCTTTGCTACGGTGCAGAATCTGCTCCTGTATGCCGTGACGCAGCAAACCGCTGCCGAGCTGATCATGGATCGCACCAACCCGAATGATACCCATTTCGGTCTGCTGAGCTGGAAGGGCGCGAAGGTGCGTAAGCAGGATATCCTGATTGCCAAGAACTACCTGACGGAAGATGAAATCGACACCCTCAACCGGCTGGTGGTGATCTTTCTGGAAACCGCCGAGCTGCGTGCCAAGAGCCGCCAGGAAACGCCGATGGCTTTCTGGCAGGCGCGGGTAGGCGACATTATTACCAGTAACGGCTTTCCCTTGTTGACCGATGCCGGCTCCATCAGCCAGAAGCAGATGGAGCGGCTGACCAGTAACCGCTACGCCGAGTTCGACCAGCGCCGCAAAACCCAAGAGGCCATTTCGGCTGATAAGGCCGACGAAGCGGAATTAAAGGCGCTGGAAGACAAGCTCAAACACAGACAGGATTAACCACTTTCACGTTGAAGATAGAACCATGACAAAAGAACAACTGAGCCAACTGGGCAAAACCCTCTGGGCCATTGCCGACGAGCTACGCGGGGCGATGAACGCCGACGACTTCCGCGACTACATGCTGTCGTTTCTGTTTCTGCGTTACCTTTCCGACAATTTCGAGGCGGCGGCGAAAAAGGAGCTGGGGGCAGACTATCCCATACTGAATGAGGACGACCGGCGCGCGCCGCTGGCGGTCTGGTATGCGGACAATGCCGCGGATGTGCCGGTTTTTGAAAAACAGATGCGGCGCAAGATGCACTATGTGATCCACCCGGATTACCTGTGGAGCAGCATTTACGAGCGCGCCCGCACCCAGGATGCCGAGCTGCTGCAAACCCTGGAGAGCGGCTTCAAGCATGTTGAAAACGAATCCTTCGCCAGCACCTTCCAGGGGCTGTTTTCCGAGATCAACCTCAACTCGGAAAAACTGGGCCGGACACCCAAGGCGCGCAACGACAAGCTCTGCACCATCATCACCAAGATTGCCGAGGGCATCGCGCAGTTCTCCACCGACAGCGACATCCTGGGCGACGCCTACGAGTACCTGATTGGCCAGTTCGCCGCCGGCTCCGGCAAGAAAGCCGGGGAGTTCTACACCCCGCAAAGCGTCTCCACCATCCTCTCGCGCATCGTCACGCTGGACAGCCAGGAGCCCGCCACCGGCAAGAAGAAAAAGCTCAACAATGTGCTGGATTTCGCCTGCGGCTCCGGCTCGCTGCTGCTGAATGTGCGCAACCAGATAGGTCCGCACGGCATCGGCAAGATCTATGGCCAGGAAAAGAACATCACCACCTACAACCTGGCGCGCATGAACATGCTGCTGCACGGGGTCAAGGACAGCGAGTTCGAGATTCACCACGGCGACTCCCTGACCAACGACTGGGATTTGCTCAACGAGATGAATCCGGCCAGGAAACTCCAGTGCGATGCCGTGGTGGCCAACCCGCCTTTCAGCTATCGCTGGCAGCCCAACGACGCGCTGGGCGAGGACTTCCGTTTCAAAAACTATGGCCTGGCGCCCAAATCCGCCGCCGATTTTGCCTTCCTTCTGCACGGTTTCCACTTCCTCAGTGACGAAGGCACCATGGCCATCATCCTGCCCCACGGCGTACTGTTCCGCGGCGGCGTGGAGAGCCGCATTCGCACCAAGCTGCTCAAGGACGGGCACATCGACACCGTTATCGGCCTGCCGAGTAACCTGTTCTTTTCCACCGGCATCCCGGTCTGCATCCTGGTGCTGAAAAAGTGCAAAAAGCCCGACGATGTGCTGTTCATCAATGCCAGCGAGCATTACGAAAAGGGAAAGCGCCAAAATCAGCTTTTACCAGAGCATATCGACAAGATCGTCGAGACCTATCAACACCGCAAGGAAGAAGAGCGGTATGCCCGCCGGGTAGAGATGGAGGAGATCGGGAAGAATGATTACAACCTCAATATCTCCCGCTACGTCAGCACCGCCGAAGCGGAGCCGGACATTGATCTGGCCGCTGTTCATGCACATCTGGGCGACATTGAGAAGCGTATTTCCGAAGCTTCAGACAAGCACAACCACTATCTGAAAGAGCTGAATCTGCCGCCGGTTTGATAGCGGATATCGGAGGAAAGAATCGGTGCTTGGGTAACAATAAGGCGATGCGCTCGGACGGCAATTCCGCAGCGCTCCATTACCGCCGGTGAGCCTGGCAGTTTATTCAATCTTTTCGTGTTGGAAGCTTCGCTTTATCAGGTAATAACAACCCCCTGCAAACGAGGTTTCAATCCTCGTCCTCATCACCCCGCATACGCTCCTGACGCTCGGACTCTTCCTCTTTGGCGGCGTCGATAACGGCCATCAGTTCGTCCACGTCGGCGCTGTGAGTGTCGTGCTCGAAGCAGCCGGTCAGGGGGCTGTCGGGACGCAGGTTGCCGGCCTCGTAGAGCGCCCAGATTTCCTTGCCGTAGTCGGTGGTCAGCAGCTCCGGGGCGAAGCGGCCGAAGTAGCGGCGCATGTTGTCCACGTCGCGCTCGAACAGACGTTCGGCACTGTTGTTGCCGGCGGCGTTGACGGCCTGGGGCAGGTCGATGATCACCGGGCCGTCCGGGGCCAGCAGAACGTTGAACTCAGACAGGTCGCCATGGATCAGGCCGGCGCTGAGCATGCGGACCACGTCGCGGATGACTTTGTCGTAGTAACGGCGGGCCTGGTCGGGCGTCAGGGTGACATCGTCCAGGCGCGGTGCGGCGTGGCCCTCGGCGTCGGCGATCATCTCCATCAGCAGGACGCCGTCGACAAAGGCACGGGGCCGGGGCACACGCACACCGGCATCCGCCAGGCGATAGAGGGCGTCCACTTCGGCATTCAGCCAGGCGTCTTCCTGCTCTTTCTGACCGTAGCGGGTCTTTTTCGACATGGCCCGGGCCCGCCGGCTGTTACGCACCTTGCGGCCCTCCTGGTATTCCACCGCCTGCTTGAAACTGCGTTGTCTGGCTTCCTTGAACACTTTGGCACAGCAGATTTCACCGTGGCTGCTCACCACATAGACCTGCGCCTCTTTGCCACTCATCAGTTGGCTGATAACTTCATCGATCAGGCCATCATCGGCCAGCGACTGCAAACGTTTGGGTATCTTCATAAGCCTTTGGATGCGGTGTCGGGTTCTGTGAAGGCGTCGTCCCGGTCGACAGTGCGATTACGACCTGCGTGTTTGGCGCTGTACAGGCGACGGTCCGCCACCCGGTAGAGGTCATTGGGCCGGGAGGCATCTCCGGGCCAGAATCCCACCCCGAACGAGGCGGTTACCTGAATATGGGTATCACCATAGGCCACCCGGTGGTTCTCGATCCGCTGGCGCAGCTCGTCCACCAGTGCGCGCGCCTGGGCGCGGTCAACGTCGCGCAGGATCAGGCCGAATTCTTCGCCGCCGAGCCGGGCGACAAAATCGGTGTTGCGCAGGCGTTCGCTGAGCCGTTCGCCGATGTGCCGGAGCACCTCATCACCAGCGTCGTGACCCAGCGTATCATTAACCTGCTTGAAATGATCGATGTCCATCAGCACGAGGGCAAAGCGGTTCTGGCTGCGGCCGGCTTCGTTGATGGTCCGGGACAGCGTGGTCTGGAAATAGCTGCGGTTGGACAGACCGGTCAGGGCGTCTGTCTGGGCCAGCAAGACCAGTCGTTCCTGGGCGTCCGAGCGTCGGGTTTCATACAGGTGCATAAACAGCACGATCAGTATCCCGCAGAACACCGGATTCAGTAGGTCGATCATAACCCGGGCGCTGTCCAGTGCCGCCAGTTGGTGATAGAAAAAGAACCCACCCCCCAGCATGAAGGGCGCCGCCAGAAAAAAACCTGCCTTGCGCCCCAGCAGCAGGTAGGACATGACCGGCATCATGAACACCCAGACAAAGGCGGAGCGGGACGACCCGGGGGCGGCGATGATAAACAGGAAAAAGCTGAACGCGGCAAGCAGATACGTATAGACGAACCACTGCAGGTAGGCGGTTGCCTCTATCCACCGGGCACTGAATAACAGCACAACACTGGCCGACAGCTCGAACAGGGCCAGAGGCAGGTGATCGTTGAACACCTGAAGCACCGCAAAAACCAGCAGAGTGATGCCGGTCGCCATGAAGATAAGGCGCATCAGCGAGCGACGGTGACCATCCCTCAGGCCGGTACTGCCAGCACGAAGGATGGGCGATGAATTATCTTGACCTGGAAAACGCGTCATAGCGGGCAGATTGCCTGAAAGTACCTGTATGACGAGGCGACGGAAAACCGCCCCCGGCACATAACAGCTTGCTTGTTCACCCGCAACGCCACCCGACATGCACACGACGTTGTCCGGGGCGTCATTGGTCCGTTCCCTTACCGAGCTGACTACAGTATAAGTGCTCGTAGCCGGTCTGGCTAATGTCCCGCTGGCCCGGCGCCAACCCGGCAACAAATCCGCCCCCGCCGGACCCGCTCAGACGTATAGATTCTTGCGCGAAAAACGTTCAACCAGAGGCTGATAGGCCGCCCCCAGCAGCCGGTTGATGGCGTCGATTCCCCAGGCATCCGGGCCCACCAGAATCCGGGACTGGTCTTTGAGAATGCCCCGCAGAATGATCCCGGCGGCTTTTTCCGGCGTGGTGATCGCCAGCTTGTCGAAGCCCTTGCGCTGGGCGTCGGCATTTTCGGATTTGCCCATGCGGGCCGAATTGGCAATGTTGGTGCGAATGCCACCGGGATGGACACAACTGACCGCCACCGGCTGGCATTCCAGTTTCATTTCCTGGCGCAGCGCTTCGGTGAAGCCACGCACGGCGAACTTGGCTGAGTTGTAGGCGCTCTGTTTCGGTACGCCAATCAGACCGAACACACTGGAGATATTCACCACATGGCCGTCACCGGAGGCGATCAGGTGAGGCAGGAATGCCCGGGTGCCATGGGCAACCCCCCAGAAATCGATATCCATGATCCAGCGAAAGTCATCATCGGTCATTTCCCGGACGGACGCGGACAAGGCCACGCCCGCGTTGTTGATCACCAGGTTCACCTGACCAAAGTTATTGGCGACCTGTTCGGCATGGGCGTATATCGCATCCCGGTCGGCGACATCCAGAGTGTAAGTCCGTACCTCGGCGGACCCGCAGTTGGCGGCGGTTTCCCTGAGCCCGGTCTCGTTGACGTCCGACAGCGCCAGCCGGCACCCGCGGGCCGCCAGCGCCTGGGCCAGGGCGCGACCAATACCGGAGCCGGCGCCGGTAACGACGGCTACTTTGTTGTTGAACTCTTTCATGCACAGAACCTCTTGTTGGACCCGGATTGGCCGGGGTAGATGCAAAGCTGATTGATGTTGTCGCTGATCGCGTGGACTGCGGATACGCGTCGCAGGTTCTATTAAAGCAGATACTTTAACGAACCCCGGAATAATGCACATTAACAAGTCTGTGGCACCCGGTAATGGCATCAGGCACCGCAGGTGCCCGGCGCTGTGGTCATGACAGATACGTCGGTATCCCGTCAGTTCAGTCACAATTGGGGACGCCACCGGTCACTTTCGCTACAATGTCGATTCATCTGATGGCACGGGCACGGATTATGGAGTGGAGTCTGACGCACCTCTGGCTGATTCTGGCGCTGGCACTGAGCCTGGCCGAACTGACCTCGGGGGTTCTGGTACTGCTGGCACTGGGCGTGGCTGCGGGGTTGACGGCACTGCTCTCCTACGCCGGCGTTACCCTGGAGTGGCAACTGGTGGGCATGGGTGTGCTGTCCGGCCTGCTGGTGCCGCTGGCGATCTGGGTGATCCGGCCCCGGTTTTCGCCCCGGGGGGTCGCCTATGGCACCACCGGAACCGGAGTGGAAAACGGAACTCGTTACCGGACTCTGATCCGGGACTTTGACGCGGCGACAGGCATCAAAGTCAACGGTGATTTCTACCGGATACGGGTCGCTGAAACCGGCGAAACCACATTGCCGCCAGACACCGATGTCCTGTTTGACCGGTTTGACGGCACCACGGCTGTCGTTCATCGAATATCACCCCGCACGGAGCAATAAGCATGGAAAACTTCCTCACGCCCAGTCTGATTCTCAGCCTGATTTTTGTGGTTATCGGTATTCTCATTATTGCCAAGGGTCTGGTAATCGTCCGCCAGTCCGAGGTTATGGTGATTGAACGACTTGGTTCGTTTAACCGGGTACTGGAAAGTGGCGTCAATATCATCGTGCCGTTCATTGAGCGTCCCCGGCCGATCACCATGATCCGCTACGTCCGTATGGGTGACGACTATCACCCGGTGACCACCGATGAAATCCGCATCGATCGGCGGGAAACGGTCATGGACTTTCCGGGGCAACCGGTGGTGACCACTGACAACGTCACCGTGAAAATCAACGGTGCGCTCTATTACCAGATCATTGACCCCCGCCGCGCGGTCTATGAGGTGGCCAATATGAGTCAGGCGGTGGAAGTGCTGGCCAAAACCACACTACGATCGGTGGTGGGCAAAATGGAGCTGGACAAACTGTTCGAGTCCCGTGCCGAGGTCAACAATGCCATTCAGGCGGAAATGGAAGAGCCTGCGTCGAAATGGGGAGTCAAGCTGACTCGGGTGGAAGTGCAGGACATCAGCATGCCCGAGGAAGTGGAAAACGCCATGCGCCTGCAGATGGCCGCAGAGCGTAAACGACGTGCCACGGTCACCGAGGCGGAGGGCGAAAAATCCGCGGCCATTGCCATGGCTCAGGGCCAGCGGGAGTCCTCTATCCTGAATGCCGAGGGCGACAAACAGTCGGCCATTCTGCGGGCCCAGGGCGAACAGGAATCGATCCGTCTGGTGCTCAGCGCGATTGGCGAATCCGAGGAAAACAAACGTACCGTTGTGGGCTATCTGCTGGGCCAGAGCTACATCAAGGCGTTACCCACCATGGCTCAGGACGGTGAGCGGGTGTTTGTGCCCTACGAATCGTCGGCGCTTCTGGGTTCCATGGGTATGTTCCGGGAACTGGCCGGCTCGCCGGAGGATCTGGTCCGAAAGCCCCTAAAGGACAATGATCTGCGCGGCGGGTTTGTGGCTTCGGCCGGCTCCTGAATCAGCCCAGAAGATGGTCCAGAGGCCTCTGGTAACTGGGCGCGAAGACTGCCAGAAAGTAGGCGACCTCCGGCAACGGATCGGCCTGCAATCGCTCGTGAATCTGTGTGGCGGCGGGTTCGAACTCCTTGTTCCCTGCCTGAATTTCGGCCTGGCATTTAAGCCAGGCCGAGAGCCGGTCGGCGGCTTTGATGATCTGCCTGACCTCCGGGTCCCAACCCGACTCCTGAATATACGGCGCCATGGCCGAACGAAGTTCATCGGGCAACAACGCCAGCAACTCATGTTCCGCCTTGTGCTCGATATCACCAAACGCCTCGCGCATCACCTCCGAGTGGTATTTGACTGGCGTTGGCAGGTCCCCCGTGATCACTTCGGTTGCATCGTGATAGAGCGCCGCCGCGGCAATATGATCGGCATTCAATTGTCCGCCAAAGTGGCGATTGCGGATTAACGCCAGGACGTGGGCCAGGGTGGCCACTTCCCAGGAATGCGTGGCCACATTCTCTTCGATGGCGTTACGCATCAATCCCCACCGCCTAATCCAGCGTAACCGGCTCACGTAGGCGAAAAAGTGGCTGACCGGGTGTGTCATGAACGTGGAATCCTTATACAGAAAGCTGAAAACTCACCAGTCCACTCGCTGCAACCCTCGACCTGTGGTTCGAACCGGAGCTGCGCGACGATACTGGCTCAGCCGGTTTTGAGCTCGAACCGGACCGCCACCTCACCGTCCTTACCGGCCTTGGCATCGGTCACCGGATCCCGGACAAAGAGCTGCCTGGCGGGAACGCCGTAGTTACTCTGCAATTGACGCTCGATCCAGCTACTGCGTGCCCTGGCCAGATCGCGAAGCGACTCTCTGGACACCGTTTTATCGCTGACCAACTGACCGACAAGGGCCTGTTCCCAGGCGGCATCACCCAGCTTACCGCCCTCGGCTGCGCGGGTTGCCTGTTTGAAATCCGGCAGCGATCTGGCGGTACTGGCCTGCCGATAACGCTGTTCAAGAAGACCGATACGCTGCCCCGGACTCATGTTCTGATCAAGGCCCATCGCCTGAAACAGCCGCTGGCGCTTGAGGGCCGGGCCATCCAGCACCGGTGTGGCCGCGCCACGAACACTGAGGATCAGCTTGGACCGGGCTTTCAGCGCTTTTGCCAGCGCCGCCAGTTTTTTCTGCTCCGCCTCAGGCAGAGTGGTCTGGCCCGGTGCAAAGTGCACTTCACTCAGCTCTGCCCCGTTCAATCCTGCCAGATTGGCTACCGAGCCGAGGATGCTGAAGGGCGAAGTGGCGGCCTTCACCACCAGATTCACGAAGGTACGCATCACGACCTGCCCGATCTGGAAATCCGGCTGACTGAGATCGCCGGTTATCGGCAGATCGATCACAATACGGCCATCATTGTCCCGCAGCAGGGCCAGCCCCAGCTTGATCGGCGCGTTAACGGCCTGATCACTGGCCACGGCGTCCCCCAGGGCCATCTGCTGCAGTTCAACATTATTGCTGGCGTCAATCCGGGAGCCGTCAATCTTGTAGTCCAGCTTGAGCCCGAGTTTGCCACCATCGACCCGATAACCCAGGTAGCGGGCAAAATAGGGGCTCAGAACGGGCAGGCCCAGGTCGTTCAGCGTCACTTTGAGACGGGTCTGTTTATCGCTCCCTAGGGTCGCAATGTCACCCTCCACCTTGAGCGCACCCAGGTCATCCACCTTGCCGGTCATATCGAGCTTGCCCCGCTGCGGACTGATGTTGCTCAGCCCGGTCAGTGAGCCCTCCAACTGGTGCAGGCGGCTTTTGAACACCGGCGCCAGGGTGCGGTCAGCATACAGAATTTCACCCTGATTCAACGCCAGCTTGCTGATCCGGAATATAAAGCCGGGGCCGCCGTTGGCGGAAACCGCTTTGGTATCAGCGTTCACCTGGTTGGCAGATCCGCTGGCCGGCTTGTCGGTCGCCGGCGACAGTGCTTTGCTCAGGTTGTAAACGCCATCGGCCGCCCGATCGACGTTCACCGTCGGCTGTGCCAGCGTGAGCGTACCGATTTCCAGACGAGCCGGACTGAGGTTGTATTCAACTGGCTGCAGGGTCAGCGACTGCCAACTCACCAGCGCATCGTCATTGTCCGGCAAGGTGAGTTTCAGGTTATCCACCTGAGCACGGCCACTGAAGGTGCCGGTCATCGGCTGTTTCTGACCATCGAGATTCAGCTTGCCAGTCAGACTCAGGTTACCGTCGCGAATCGCTACGCCCGTGACCTGGTTCAGATACGGCTGGAACGGAGCCAGGGCCAGCTTGTTGCCATCCAGCACAGCCTCCAGCGTAAACGGCGACAGGGTGGTCTGGCCTCGGGCGCTCAGGGTTCCGGTATCGCCCAGGCTGAAACTGGCATCGTAGGTGACCGGTTCGGCCAATTGATCGCCCAGGCCGGAAAGTTTGAGGGCGATATGGCTTATAGCCACGTTGGCAGTCTGGCCCGGCTGTTCATCCTGCCAGCGCAACCGACTATCACTGAGCGATACCGGGCCGACGGACCAGTGAAAGGGGGAAGACGGCTCTGATGTCGCCGCGGGTGCCGGCGCCTGAGCATTCGACGCAGAGTTCGCGGCTGACCTCGCGGCTGACAGTGGCGCCATCACGTTGAGCCGGCCCCGGGCATCCCGTAGCAGGCTTACCGTGGCGCCGGCAACATCGACCGAGCCGACCGTCAGATTTCGCTGAGCAAGATCGAATCCGATCTGGTGGACGCTGAGGGATTTGACCTGCATCTGCGGCGCCTGGTCGCTTTCCGGCAATGCCAACGCCAGATCGCTGATACTGATCTCCCCGCTCCCTGTGGTCAGGCTAAAACCATCAGCGAGGGACAGGTCATACTGCGTGCTGAAGGTCGCGACGCCCCCTTCAAGCCGGTACGGCAGGTACTGGCCGGCGAAATGGGCAATCGTATCCGGGTCTATATTGGCCACACGCAAGGTGCCACTGGAACTGAACGGAACCAGGGACAACTCACCGTGCCAGTTGACCCGTTGTGTGCCGATGGCCGCGCTCAGGGTGTATCCACTTTCCCCCGGACCCGGAAAGGTCGCCAGATCGTTCAGCTCGAAATCCAGCGGGGTTATGCGAAACTCCGTAAGTTTACCCTGGCTGAAATCTCGTAACCGCAGCAGACCACCGGTCAATTCGATGTGGCCAAAATACAGATCAGGAACACCGCCATTACTGGCGGAAGAGGCCTGGTCAGTGGGCGTATCCGGATGATGGCGAGACCAGTCCCGCGCCAGATTGACGCCGTAATCCTTGAGCAGATCGACCCGCACAAACGGCTTGTTCAGGACAATCGAATCAAACGCGATCACCCCCCGGAACAGTTGCCAGAAGGCCAGGTCCACGTTCAGATCGTCCCAGTCAAGCACCGGTTGCTGATCGCTATCCCGGGCCGCCAGCCCGCGAATTTCAACGGTCATCGCGAACGGGTTGATACTGATGTCATCGACCGTGGCGGTCCAGCCTAACTGCTGTTCAAGCTGCACAGGTAGCTGTCGGCCCAGCCACCAGGGCAGAATGACAAACCCGGCGACTGTATAGAGCAACAGTAGCAGCAGTGCCCAGAAAGTGAACCGCTTGTACACCGGTTTGGCCACCCGACGTTCCGCCACGGAGGTCTCCTCAGAAAAATGGGTTCGTTTTCAGCCCAGTGACTGATATCACCTGTCGCCTAAGGATAGACGTCCCGGGCAGGCTTTGTCATCGCGAATCGGCGGGAGTGGTATTCGAAGGGGGCCGGGCGTCCCTTCAGGGACGCCCGGCAGTGCCGCTTATTTGGCAGCGGCGCGGGCTGTTTTCAGCCAGCCGTCAAAGGTTTTCTGATGCGCTTTTATCCACGCCTGGGTGTGCGCCATGATGTCTTTGGGGGTGTCTTCACCCTGGCGGATCTTCATGTTTTCAGCACTCACGTCGTTCACCGACAGACTCATGACTTCGAACAGCTTTGCGGCAGCCGGATTGGCTTCGGCCCACTTCCTGTTGGCCACAATCCGCTCACTGTTGATGTCAAAGCCATAGTTCTTGCCGTTGGGCAGCGCGGTGTCGGTGCCGTTCGGGTTTGCCGAACGGGGCACTTCCAGCCAGACCACATCCTTGCCCGGAACCAGGATTCCGGATACCCAGTACGGTGTCCAGGTGTAGTAGAAGATCGGGTCACCATCCTTGTAGCGGGTAATGGTGTCCGAAATAATGGCCGCGTACTGCCCCTGGTTGTGGGTAATGTTATCGCGCAGGTTAAAGGCATCGAGCTGGTACTCGATCACGCCTTCACAACCCCAGCCAGCCTGGCAACCGGTCAGATCGGCCTTGCCGTCGCCGTCAGTGTCGAACAGCTTGTCGATCTTGGGGTCCTGGAAGTCCGACAGATTGGTAATGTTGTACTTGTCTGCGGTCTTTTTGTCGATCAGGTAGCCCTGAGCCGCACCCTTGATGTAGTAGCCCTTGCGGTAGAACTTGTCATCACCGCCGGCATTCTTGTACATGGTATTGTGCAGTGGATACCAGTTCACAGCCATAAAGGTTGCGTCGCCATTGGCAATCGCCGTGTAGCCGGCGCTGTAGTCCACCTGCTGGATCGGCTTGACCTCGTACCCCAGTTGGCGCAGGGCCTCGTCGACCAACATGGTCTGGAAGGTTTCCTCGGAAATTGTGCTCTGCACGGGCTGCACAGTCACGCCTTTTCCAGGCATCTCTGCGGCCTGCGCGGCAAAAGCCACACTGCCGGCCATCAGAACGCCTGTTACCGTGTGTTTGATGTTCATACTGCGTCTCCTCGTTTGCGGTCGTTTTTAATCATTCCGGCCGTTTCTTGCTGACCAGAGCATGGATGAACCCGGCCGGACCGGATTCGTACCAGTGGCGTGTCCCTCGCTCTCTTGAATCCCTGCCCAGGGCCTGGGTCATCCGATCCAGGATGATGGCAAGAATAACAATACCTATACCCCCGACAGTCGCCAGGCCGACGTCGAGGCGACCAATGCCCCGCAATACCATAAGGCCCAGTCCCGGGACGGCGATCATGGAAGCGATGACCACCATGGACAGCGCCAGCATCAGGGTCTGGTTCACTCCGGCCATGATGGTCGGAGTCGCCAGCGGAAGCTGCACCTTGAACAATAGTTGCTTCGGACTCGCACCGAACGATCGTGATGCTTCCACCAGGTCCGACGGTACCTGCCGGATACCCAGGTTGGTCAGCCGGATGACCGGCGCCACCGCGAAAATGATGGTGACGATAACACCCGGTACGTTGCCGATGCCGAACAGCATCACGATGGGCACCAGATAAACAAAGGCGGGCGTGGTCTGCATGGTATCGAGAATCGGCCGGAGCACAGACGCTACCCGGTCGCTCTTGGCCATGGCGATGCCCGTGGGGATACCGATCAGCATACAGAACAGCACCGAGGTAATGACCAGCGAGAGGGTGGTCATGGCCTGCTCCCAGGCACCGATGGCACCCATCATCAGCATTCCGAACATGGCGGCAATCGCCAGCCGGACGCCGGACAGTTGCCAGGCGACCAGCCCGAACAGCAGAATCATGATCAGCGGCGAAATACTCAGCAGAGTGGTATCAAACACCCCCAGTGCAAAATCCACCGGCTGCTTGATGATCTGGAAAATGAACCGGAAGTTGTCGACAACCCAGTTAATGCCATGCTCTACCCCGCCCTGGATGTCGAACCATTCGGTTGCGAACGGATGCGCCAGGGAATTGTGCAGGTCCGGGGTTGACTGGACGGCATTCAGCCAGTCCTGGGGCCCTCCCGCAGCGTCCGGAGACGGGCCGGCGGCCGCGCCCCACGGATTGCTGGCCGCACTGCTGGCGCCACCATCTCCCGTCGGGGCGGTCGCATTGGCCCAGGGGTTACTCGCCGCTCCGGCATCCCCCGGCACCTGCGTTGAACTCTGTTCAGCCATGATCCTCATCCTCCCGGTTAAGCGCCTGCAGCAGTACTGCTCGCGAGATAACACCCAGATACCGCCCCTGGTCGTCGACAACCGGCAGGCCACAGGGTGCCGAGGCGACTACACCAATAATATCGGTCAGGGTGGTGCCCCCAGGAATGGGGTCAATCCTGTCGATGAGCGCATCGCTGATTTTGCCACCGTTCTTTTTGGCCTCGACCAGGGAATCCACCGATACCACCCCGATGAAACGCTGATTCTTGTCGATTACGTAGCCAAAGTCGCCTTCATTCTGGCGCAGACGCTCGAGCGCCGCCGGTATGCCGGCGCCTTCACGCTCAACCACGGTGACATGTTTACGACGAACGATATCGGCCGCGGACAGTACGGTCGACACATCGACCCCGCGGAAAAAGGATTTGACGTAGTCATCAGCCGGGTTTTTCAGGATGTCATCGGGCGTGCCAACCTGCACCACGCGACCGCCTTCCATAATGGCAATCCGGTCACCGATGCGCATGGCTTCATCCAGATCGTGGGAGATAAAAACAACCGTACGGCTGGAGTCTTGCTGTAGTTTGACCAGCTCATCCTGCATTTCCGTCCGGATCAGCGGATCCAGGGCAGAAAACGCCTCGTCCATCAGCATGATTTCCGGGTCATTGGCCAGGGCTCTGGCCAGACCGACCCGCTGCTGCATACCGCCGGACAACTCATCCGGAAAGCTCAGGGCGTTGGCCTCAAGCCCGACCTGCGCCAGGGCAGAGCGTGCCCGGTCGTGACGTTCAGCCCGGGGAACACCTGACAACTCCAGCCCGAAGGCAGCGTTATCGATCACGTTCATATGGGGCATCAGGGCGAAGGATTGGAAAACCATGCTCATCTTGGTTCGACGAAGCTGGTTGAGTTCAGCCTCATCGAGGCCTGCAATATTCTGGTCGCCTACCCAGACTTCGCCTGCGGTGGGCTCGATCAGGCGATTGAGAAGCCGGACCATGGTTGATTTGCCCGAGCCGGACAAACCCATGACGACAAAAATTTCACCTTCGTAGATTTCGAAGGACGCATCCATGACACCAATGGTCTGTCCCGTCTGTTCAAAAATGTCGGCCTTGTCGACTCCTTTCCTGACCAGTCTCATAGCCTCTTCGGGGTCATTCCCGAAAACCTTGAAGAGGTTTTTTACGACGACTTTTGGCTTCATATTGGGTTTTTCGTTACCTGCGCTAGCGGGCATCCTTTTGTGAATGAGTGTCATCATTGTACACGTTTTGATTGATCGGGCTCGGCGACGAATTCGTGACACCCGTGGTCAGGGTCTGAATCGTCCGCCTGAGTACACTCAAGGCAATACGTGCAATTCGAAACAATGCCGGAACAGATTGCCTGACAATGGTAGGATAATTCAGGCAACCCCTGTGCCACGGCAACCGGCACGGGAGTCAACAAACCGGTTTTACGCCGGCCCCGTATGAACGGAGAACGGACAATCAGGCCATGGGTGACAGACGATGGATATAGGCGATATGCGACGGGACTTTGAGAGCGAAGGGCTCGATTGGGACGATCTGGACGATGACCCTGTCCGCCAGTTTGAATGCTGGTTCCAGAACGCACAGGAAGCCGGCATTCTTGAGCCCAACGCCATGTCCCTGGCCACCACTGGTGCCGATCTTCAGCCCGATGTGCGCACCGTGTTGCTGAAATTTTTCGACCGGAAGGGTTTTGTGTTCTATACCAACTATGGCAGCCGCAAGGCGCATGAACTAAGCACTAATCCGCGGGCGGCGCTGCTGTTTCCCTGGCTGGGTCTGAACCGGCAGGTGGTGGTTCAGGGCCAGGTCGAAAAAGTCAGCGAAGAGGAATCATTACGGTATTTTGCGTCCCGCCCCCGAGACAGCCAGATCGGCGCCTGGGTCTCTGA